>JAZTXF010000092.1:0-18602 GCA_045636305.1 Candidatus Gastranaerophilaceae bacterium
CGAAAAGTCCCGAAAAGACTGGCATTCTCAGCAGAAAAGCGGTGTGCGGTTGGCACGTAAGATTCAGGTATTCATTCTAAGAGTGAAAAATACTGGGTTTTAGGTACAACTACGGAGGTGTTACCTCTCCGTCAGTAAAAAAGGTAAACCTATATGCACTCTTGGTGGAATTGGCAGACACGCCAGATTCTGCTCGCGTCATATCGGTGAAAACAAGTTGAATTCGGTTTAACCGTTTTCATATATGAGGGTTAAGCGGTTTCGCTCCTCCTCGGGGTTACCTCTCCCGTGTAAAAATTAAGGGGTAAAAACTAAATATGCGGATATGGCGGAATTGGCAGACGCGCATGGTTCAGGTCCATGTGAAAGCGATTTCATGCAGGTTCAAGTCCGTGAACCCTTTTTAAGGGAGTAATCAAAAACGGCTTGTGTAAATGCTAACAACTTAAAATTTAATATTCGCACCTGTGGCGGAATTGGCAGACGCGCACGGTTCAGGTCCGTGTGCCAGTAATGGCTTAGGAGTTCAAATCTCCTCAGGTGCACCATTAAAAAAGGGGCTGTCTTACTAAAAAGGTAAGACAGCCCCTTTGACTATAAATATAATTCTATAAACAAATAATTTATAAACGGTCAATGCTTATTTGATACTCATAAACATCTTTCACATTTGTTAATTCCTTAATAAGTAAATATTGAGCGTCGGCTTTTTTTTCAAAATACGAAATACCGCAATTCTGTATATCAAAGTGTTTATATCCCCCGCCAACGGAACAATCATTTCCAAGCAAAATATTAAGCAGTAAAATATACAACGAATTTGTTGAAATAAATATGTTATGTTTTTTTTCAAAAATCTGATTTAAAATTTCTCTTCCCCTCTCATAAAAAAGAATAGGACTTTCCATATTAGGAATATTTAAATCGGTGATTTCTATCTCTTTATTTCGCCATTTTGTTAACAGCTCAAAAACTTCTGGATAATTTTGTTTAACCTCAACATTTGATAAACCATGAACTACACCTAAATTTAATGGTTTGAAACTTGGCAACTCACGGATGGGTATATTTAGATTCTTTGATATAATATCTGCAGTTTGATATGTTTGAACATTTGGAGCGTATGTTATTACTGCATTATCTCGTCGTGCTCCCATATCTTTTATTTTTTGGGAAAGTAGCTCCGTTTGATGAAGTCCTAACTCTGTCAAAGCTTCTCCATTTCCTCCATGAATATCTTTAAGATTCTTTTCCGATTGTGCATGTCGTATGAGAATAATAGTTGTTGTATCCAAAACTAAATGAACAGCTCCTTCTCTCCAGCAAAATAAGCTTTAGCAATCATAAATATTTTGCCATAATAAGGATCTATTCTAGAAATAAACATGTCTTTGTTAACGCGTAGAGATATTTCTTCGATGACCTTTTTCTCCTCCGAATATTCTACACCATCAGCATAAATATAATCCTTTTTCCCAGAAAACAAATCTAGACCATCTTGTATTTTTATTTGAGCTAAACCAGTAACTTCATTGCAATCAATTGGATATTCTAACAATGGTCGATCGTCTCTATAAATGAAAGTTTCACAGAATTCTCGATTGAATATCTTTTCATCTTTGTAAACATCAAATTTGATGCCTAAATAACATAAATCATTGTATCTAACATTTACTCCAAGCTCCTCTACTATTTCGCGCACACCATCTTCGAAACGTTCTCCTGCTTGGTAATGTCCTGCTGCAGATATATCTAAAAAATTGGGGAACGAACTCTTTTGAGCACTACGTTTTTGAAATACAATATATTCACCAGTTTCATCTTTTCTTAAGATCCAACAATGAATAGATTTATGCCATGCACCTGTTCTATGAGCTTCTTTTTTATCTACTTTTCCTATCATAGATAGTTTTTCATCATAAATATCTATATACTCCATAAAGCAACCTCCTATTTTTCAACACATTGTGTTATTAATTTATTATATTCATTTCGTAATAATGCATCTTCGCTATATAATGGTATTTTCCCATATTGCTTCTTTATTTTTTCAATTACATTCTTTGCTTTTTTTTGCTCTCCCAACTTTATTAAACATATTGCATATCCATATGTATTCTTTACAATTTCATCTATACGATTGGCACTTTCTGACTCATCAATCCCTTTCCTAAATAGGTCTTTTGCTTCACGAACATTGCCGTTAGGAGCGAATAAAATTATCTTACCCACTTGTGCATAGTAACGCATATGTCTGTCTAATTCATGCAACTCTTTCCTTTTGATTTCACTTTCTTTAGCTTTTTGTAATGCTAGTGAGTAATCCTTTTCTTTGAAAGCTAATTCGGATGATGCAAAGAGCAATCCTGATAATGTTAATTCCTTTGCCCTTCCTTCGTCCATGCAATTATATGCATCATATGCTTTATCTAAATAATCATGAGCAAGCTTGGGATTATTCCATCTAGACAATTCAAGTGCCATTAGATGTCTATAACCTTTACTTATTTCTTTATAAAAATTATATTTCTCCGCTAATTTTATACCAGACTCTATATCTTTTTCCGCATCTTTATCGCCACAAAGGACCTTTGTCCAACCCAAATCATCCAACAAAATATTAGCTAACAACAAATTATCATCTAAATGTTCTGCTGCTTTTTTTACTAATTCGCCGATCTCAATTCTTGTCTTATAACATGCTCCTATATATAAAGCTCGTCCAAGAGCTCTTCCAAACGTTGTCACTTCTCCGTATCGTTCATCTTCATACCAAGCTTTCATTGCATCGCTTAATTTCCTAGCAATGATATTATTATCCGAAATTATACTATGTAAGTTTTTTTGGTTAAACATACTTATTAATGTTAATCCGGCGGCTATCAACAGTGTTAATAGACTTATTATTACGAATACAATCCATTTTTTGTTATCATCCCATTGAAACAGGCATACAAAACCTACTATTGCCATTATATATCCTAATGGAACAGTTACCTTTTCAAAGTACTTATAAAACATTTTTATATTAATCACCTTCTTTAATTATGTTTTTAATCTTCTCAATAAGCTCTTTTCTTGCGTTTACGTCCAAATAATTATGATCTGCATATGGAATAATTATTTCATTTTGATTTGTTTCGTTGTAGAAAGTTTTTATTTCATCGATACAGATAAATTGATCTTTTTGTGCTGAAATTGTTTTTATCAATCCCCCAATATGATTTATAGTCTTTACAAATTCAGAAAATATGTTTAAACCTGAAAAGAAAGTTGCGTCAGAATAAATGCCCTTTCTATATGTATATCCATATTTGACCAATTCTTCCTGTTGCCCCTTATCAAAAAAAGCATTGATTGTCGAGGGCGATGTAAAATAAGGCGAAATAAATATAACCTTTTTAAAAATATCTTGATTATGTTTTATTAAAGGTAAACTTACATTACAACCAATACAATGTGCGATCAAAATTATTGGGGCATCGTTAAATCTTTGCCTAGCAAAATTTATAACGTCACTTAAATCTTTAACATGGTGTTCATATTTAACTTCTCTTATATCTCCGTCACTTTCTCCCATGCCTCGTAAATCAAACCGTATAACATTATACCCTATATCTTTTAGTTCTTCTCCTATTTGATAGTATAATCTATGTGGTCCAATCCTATTGGAAGAAAAGTATCCGTGTGCAATAATAACGATAGGTTTTTTTGCTGTTTTTGATTTGTGAAGTGTACCATATAAGACTAAATTATCTTGGGTTTTTATATAACAATAGTTCAGCACAAACACTCATCTCCATTCTCCAATTATTAACAAGTATATTATATCACAAATTTTAAATAATTCAATTCAAAACAAGTAATATTTTCCAAAATTCTTGTTTTTGTACATTTTTTATATAAATTATAACATAATTTAATTCATTTATAAAACTTTTTATTCCAATAAATTACTAAGGGTATATTACTGTCACACACATAAATATTTTATACATTAGCATATTAAAAACATTATTAACTCATATTTTCGTAGACTTTCATCCTCTTCTGTGGTATTGTTTGTGATTAAATAAGGAGGTAAAACGCAAATCATTGACAACTCTTATATATTTTATCGTTGGTGGTAAAATAAAATCAAAGGAGTTGATTCAAAATGAGAAAAATCACAAATGAACTAATACAAAAGTTTAAAGCATATTTAATTGATGAGGAAAAGTCCTCTTCTACCTTGGAAAAGTATATCCGTGACATAAAAGTATTTATGGAATGGTGCAAAGAAACAGATTTGAACAAAAGTGTTGTGCTTGAATACAAGCAAGAGATAATAGAAAAATATGCTCCGGCAAGTGTAAATTCTATACTGTCATCGCTTAACAGTTTCTTCTCATATAACGAGTGGTATGACCTGAAAGTAAAGGCACTTAAAATCCAAAGGCGGATTTTTGCAAGTAAGGATAAAGAACTGACAAAGACAGAATACGAAAGATTGTTAGTTGCTGCGAAGCAAAAGAAAAACCAAAGGTTATATTACCTTATGCAAACAATATGTGCGACAGGTATCCGTGTATCAGAACTTAAAGCGATAACGGTTTCTGCTGTCAAGTCTGGACAGGCATCAATCAACTGTAAAGGTAAAATGAGAATAGTTATCTTACCAAAGCAACTTTGTAAAATGCTGAAAGACTATATAAAAGAAAACAATATAAAAAGTGGCTCCGTATTTGTAAGCAAAAACGGAAAACCACTTGATAGGTCAAATATATGGTCTGATATGAAAAAGCTATGTGAAAGTGCTGGCGTGTCAAAGGATAAAGTATTTCCTCACAATCTACGCCACTTGTTTGCACGCACCTACTACTCCATTCAAAAAGATGTCGTAAGACTTGCTGATATTCTCGGTCACTCAAATGTGAACACCACACGAATATATACAATGGAAACAGGAGAAATCCACAGACAGCAAATTCAAAAGCTTGGACTTTTACGGTGCTGAAAATAAAAATACCACATAACAGAAATTATGTGGTAAAGCGATATGAATCTACAAATAATTATATCACCATTTTTAAAATTAGTCAATGATTTGGGATAAAAAACTTAGATCTTTCTACATATTTTTCATAGACGAGCATGCTAAACAGACCAATTTGTCAAAAAGATGTCAATTGGTCTAAACACTCTTGTATAAATCGCGAGTCCGCATCCTTGCAAGTTGTATTTGTGTAAAATTTACACCACATAATTTCTGTTATGTAGTTATGCCAATGCAATAAGAGAGGAGGTGCATTAAAATGATATATGAGCAGCAAGAATTAGTAGCAAGTGCATTAATAGGTATATTCGCAGGAATTATATCTTCACTAATCTCGCATGTTTTGCTCCGTTTTTCAAAGCCTAGAATTAAGATTGCGAAACAAATTACAAAAAGTAAAAAAGGCAGTGGGTATGAATATCGTTTTAAAATAGTAAATTTATCTAGGTCGTATGCAAAAAACGTTCGAATTCAATTCGAAATGGTGACTGATGTCATCGGAACAGGGGGAACTATTTCTAAAGTAATACCAATTTCTTTAGTCAGAGACAATATTGATTTCATTGATGAATACAGAAGAAAAGACAAAAACGCAAATTATGCAGTTCGTTTTGCAATAAAGGACGATTTGGAGGATATCTGGGTAGATGATGAGCACTCGTATTTGCGCCTAAAATTTTATTGTGAAAACGAATCTAGTGGTTGCGGAAAAGTATTTGTGCAAAAATATGAAATTAAGAGCAACTCTATCAAAGAAGGGGCTTATGAATTTGGAAAATCGTGTGAAATTGTTTCCAGATGAACCAATGTAAGTGAAAGGAGATTTAAATTATGAAAAAAATGATAAGTGTTATATGCGTTATTGTTATGTTGTTATCACTGTGTGTTGTGCCAACAAGTGCAGAAGAAGTTAAGTTGGTTAAGGAAAAACTAGACATTAGTATCTCAACTATTGGAGAGTGGTATGAGTATATCAATTATGTATCTGCAGGAGGACGAACATTTATTATCACTGAAACGGAAGTGATAGATGCAAACACCTACAAAACAATATTAAAATTAAATGACTATCCTACTGGAACAGATTTATATGGTATTCGAGCTGTAGAATTAAGTGATAAAGTCTTATTTATAATTCGAAAAAGTGGCCTTAAAATGACTTGCTTGGTTGACGAGTATGGAGAACTTATCCATACGTTTAACGAAGAAGTGTATATTAGCCAACTGAATGAAAATATCTTTGAGGTAAGCAAATCAGACTATGTAAATGGTTTTTCAACTTTAATTTCAAATATATATAATTTATCTAATGATGAAATAATAGATACAACTTATTACGGAGGAGTATATGGTTTCTCAAGCGAAGGCGGTTTTGGAAGAACAAGCTATGAAGATACTAAATATTACTGGATAGATGCAAACGGAATAAAAACATCTAAATATATAACTGTGGATAGTAATCAAAGCATTTACAATTATGTAGGAGAAGGGTTATATATTCTAGGTAGAACCAATGGAGATTGGGAGTATATGCATGCCACAGAAAAAGCAGGTTTGATAGATAAAAATGGCAACATTGTTGTCCCTTGTGAATATCAGACATTTTCCTATTTTTCAGATGGAATGGCTGTTATAAGAAAATCAATCGATGAGTACGGCTATATAAACAAGTTTGGCGAAATTGTAATTCCGTTAGAATACTACAATGCTACGCCATTTAATAATGGTGTAGCCGAAGTGTGTGGCGATGGCGAAAATGGTGAACCTGAGTGGTTCTATATAAATAAACAAAACGAAAAGGTTAGTGGATATGAAAATATAGACTATGTTTATTCCTGTTTATACCCGGTAAGAGGCGAAGAATTTAATGAAGTATTAACAATTAATGAAACTGGAGATACCTTCGATTTTTCCGGTACAGGGTTGAGAGCATATTTGTTTGGGGATAAAAACGAATATATTTTGGGCGTAGATAAAGATGGAATTTGGTATAAGCTTTCTTTTACCACTCAAAATGAAAATTTCAGCAATATTACATTTTCAAATCAAACATATACCTACGATGGAACAGAAAAAGCATTGAAAGTAACTGGCATACTTCCTGAGGGAGCAACTGTTACTTATACTAACGAAAAAGGAACGGATGTTGGTACATATAATTCAAAGGCTGTAATAGAAGCGGATGGCTACAATACATTGACGCTAAATACAACAATGACCATAACACCTGCACCAATTACCGTTAAAGCAAAAGATGTTACTATAAAGACTGGAGCTATTATTCCTACATTTGACGAAAATAGTTATGAAATCACTTCTGGCAAATTATTCGGAGATGACAAAATAACAGGTACTTTAGCAACAAATTGTAATTCTACATCTGTTGCTAAAGACTTTAATATTACACAGGGAACATTGACAGCAGGAAATAACTATAACCTTACCTTCGTTAACGGTAAATTATCTGTTGTTGATAAAACGCCGCAGGTAATTACAGTTGACGGCATTGTAGAAAAGAAAACATATGGCGATGACGGATTTAAGATTACTGTAACACCTGATGCGACTTCAAAGCTCGATAATTTCACAATAACTTCAAGCAATGCAAATGTTGCAACAGTTGATGCAAGTGGAAATGTTACTATTAAAGGCGCTGGTATTACAACAATTTCTGTAAAAGAAGCTGGTAATGCTGAATATGCAGCCTTTGAAAAGACATGGACACTTACAATAGATAAAGCAAAGGTTACAATTACAGCTGATAACATCACTAAGAAAATCGGACAGGATGATCCGAAACTTACTTATACAGTAAATGGTAATTTGTATGGTGAAGATAAAGTTTCTGGTGAGCTTACAAGAACTGCTGGTGAAGAGGTTGGTAAATACGATATTCTTATCGGTACATTAGCAATCAGCGACAACTATGAAATTACATTCAATAAAGGTGAATTCGAAATCGTTGATAAAACACCTCAGGTTATTACCGTTGCTGATATTGATGCAAAAACATACGGCGATGCACCTTTCAAACTCGAAGTAACACCTGATGCTACTTCAAAACTTGATACATTCACATATGCAAGTAGCAATGTAGATGTTGCTGATGTTGCAGCAGACGGAACAGTAACAATCAAGGGCGCCGGCGAAACTACTATTACTGTTAGTCAGGCTGGTAACGAAGAATATGCAGCAACAGAAAAATCAGTTAAATTGGTTGTTAATCCTATCACGTTAACAGTTACTACAATTGATATGGAAAATAAGACAGCAACAATTGAAGGAGTTTTAGAGGCTGATAAGGCTAGCGTAGAACTTGACTTCGACAATCTTAAAACAACCGTTATTTCTTCTGAAAAAACAATTGTTGAAGAAATTACAACTATCACCTCAACACTTAAAGTAACCAACTTTATATTCAAGGGTGAAAAAGCAAATAATTATGTTGCAGATAAAGCAGCATTCTTAACAACAACCGTTGCTTCCACAACAGTTACAGAAAAACTTACCGAAGATGAAAATGTTACAATAGAAGCTGCTCCTGTTGATGACAAAACTATTATCGTAACAGACGTAACAGTTGTCCCTGAAGCAGGAGTTAAGAAGGTTACTATTGACGTAACAGCAATTGCAGATACAAAAGTTAATACTGTTGCACTTCCTAAAACAACAGTAGATTCTATTGTAGGAATTGATCCAGAGGCAACTCTTGAAATCACACTTAAAGACGGTAGTGATGAAAACAAAGAAAGTACAATCACCTTGAATGCTCAGGCACTTGCAGCAATTCAGACAGCCGGAGCATCTGCAACAACAATATCAATCTCTGTAGATAAGGCAGAAACAGAAGAATTGGCAGCCGAACAAGCTGCAAAGGTTGACGAAGTATCAACTAAGACTCCGGTAGTTTACAGCTTGAGCATTGTAGATGAAGCTGGCAATTCAGTAGCAGGTAGTTTCGGTGATGCAGGTAAAGCAACCGTAACACTTCCTTACGCTAAACCGGCTGGAAATGGTAATGTAATCGTTAAATATTTGGATGACTTAGGTAATTTGACAAATATCGCAAATCCGAAATATGATGCAAACAATCAGACAGTAAAAGTAGAACTCGGTCATTTCTCAGAATATTTAATTTATACCGAACCTGTTGTTTCGTACGGCGGTGGCGGTGGTGGAGTTTCCAGATACACCGTAAAATTTGAAACTAATGGCGGTAGCACAGTTAAAGCTGTTACAGTAAACAAAAATGCGGCTGCAACAGAGCCTACTGCACCGACAAAAGAAGGATTTAAGTTTGAAGGCTGGTACACAGACAAAGAACTTACTACGGCTTATGATTTTACAACAAAGGTAACAAAGAACTTTACCCTTTATGCTAAGTGGACAGAAATTGAAAAAGAACCAGAAGTTGTTGAACCTGATACAACAATTTCATTCAAGGATGTAAAGGCTGATGATTGGTTCTATGCAAATGTTCAGTATGTAGTTGAAAACAAACTTATGAACGGTGTTGAAGAAGATAAGTTTGCTCCAAACGATACACTTACAAGAGCAATGCTTGTAACAGTTCTTTATCGTAACGAAGGTGAACCTGCAGTAAATAAGAGCATCCCGTTTGCGGATGTTGATATGGGTGCATATTACGCAAATGCAGTTTCTTGGGCTAAACAGAACGGAATTGTAAATGGCATAACAGAAAATGAATTTGCTCCTGATGCAAATATCACTCGTGAACAGATTGCAGCTATTATGTTCAGATATGCACAGTACAAAGGTATGGATGCTGTAACATTGGAAGAAAATCTCCACTTTACAGATAGTAGCGAGATTTCTGAATATGCAGTTTCGACTATGAATTGGGCAGTTGGTACAGGGCTTATGAAAGGCAAATCAGCTACAACAATTAACCCGAAAGATAATGCTACAAGAGCAGAAATTGCAGCAATACTTCAGAGATTTATCGAAGCTAACAAATAAACAATATTACGTAAGCACCTTGCTTGGCAGGGTGCTTATTTCATTACATCCAAATTGTAACAAAAAATTCCTTCGTTGACTTCCTATCTCTTTCGTGATATGTTTGTGTCACAGGAGGTGACGCAAATGGCTAAGTACACATTGGAAGAAGTTATGTACGGCGACAAATACGGAATTGAAAGTGCTGTGTTTGTAGAAGTATTCAGAATGGTTGAACAAAAAGTTGATGCCAAGACAATACGAGAACAACTGAATATGATTTATGTCAAGCACGCACTGATTACAGCAAAAAGAATGATCGAAGAGGGCGACTCGATTTCGGATATACCGGAACTTGAGTCGCTCTCTTTGCGTAAGGAGGAAAAATAATGCATATACTTGAAGAATTTTGGTATGGAAACATAAACCCGATGGAAAGACCATTTCAAAGGCAAAGGACATTTGATAAGGCATTCAGAATGCTTACTAAGAATGAAAAAAAGTTACTTGAAGCCTTAAATGAACAGGAAAAAGAATTATTTGACAAATTCAAGGCTTGCTACGATGAAATGATACAAATTACAGAATGCCAAACCTTTATAAAAGGATTCAAATTAGGAGCAAGATTTACTATGGCTTGCTTTGAAAATGAAGACGATATATTAGATGAATAACACATCGGATATATCGTCAATTTATTTCCGTCAATACCCCTGCCTTTAAAATCGATTTTAAGCGCCAGTTACAGCTGTCGAGGCAGGGATTTGAGCAACAAACTATGTCCGGTAAGGTAATTACCCACCTAAAACTATAAACTGCAAAATAAGAGATTAAAACGGCATCTTTTAAAACGATACCCCTGAGAGACACCTATGTACAATGCTATTTATATATTACTTTTACTTCATATAAATCAATTTTTAATAGAGGTACTTAATGTTTAACCTATCCTTTGCCAATTCTGCAATCATAAACATTCCTTCTATTGAATCATACTCATTTCTTTCATGATCTTTTATTAATCCATAATTAATCGCTCTTGTTAGCAAAAAATCTTTTACTTGGCATTTTGACTCAGAAGAAAAATAAGATAAATAATAGTAAGTCAATCCTTCCATTATTTTATCATAATTAAAACAATATTTAGAATGCTCTTCTTCCTTGTCAATCGGTACTTTGTAGTATGCAGGAAACATCTTCGCAATAAGGTCTATAAAGTTCACAATATTTTGTTCAGTATAAGTATCATTAAATACTCTTTCGTGTGATTTTTCATTTTCTATAATTTCGTACGCCTTTTCTCCTTCATCTGTTAAATTACAATTGATTTTTTCTTTGAGAGCCCAACGTTTGTCATATTGAATAAAACAGTTTTTTAACTCCGGAAACCTTTTTATTGCTGAATCATGTTCCTCTTTGGAAAACAAATAACTCTTTATTCCTCCTGGTGAACTGTTATTATAGTGCACCCATCCCACTCCTTGGTGTGCCAAATCCAATCTCACTGAATAAGCGTCATAGTTATCATAACCATACAATATCTGCAATCGTGTAGTGTTGTCCCTTTCTCTAAAGCGATTTTCACAGTCAGTGTCCAAATTTTGATAAAGCATATTAATTTGTATAGATATAACCTTAGCGTTATTTAGCATAAACAGTAGATTCTCATATAAATCCTCTGCAATTTGACGTGTCTGTATTTGGAAAAATACTGATGTTTTTATCATTTGTACTGTTGAAATTAAATGCAAAGTATTTGTTCTAGTATACAGTTCATAAGTTATTAATTGATAAATTATTGGAAGTATTTTTTTATTTTTATTGTAATACTCTTTATAAGTCAAAAATAAGTTCAATATATCATATAGGTTTCTAGGGGCAAAATCTTTACCTGAATATATAGTATATTGAGTTGAAAAGGTATTACGACTCATACATTCAAATGTCGCAGAGCGAATATTTATCATTTCAAAATGATGAAGTATGGAAAAAATCAACTCTCTATTCTCGTATAAATGCTGTTCACTATCGTCTAATTTAATTTCTTCTAATCCTTTGCGTATATAATATATTCTTGACATAATATCAAAAAAAGTACTATCAATGTTTACATAGTATTTTCTCATTAAAAATATCAAGGCATCATTATTTTTATAAGTTAAATATTTTTTTAAAATTTCATAGTCAATATTTAAAGAAAAGGCTAAAAAAGCAATACATTCATCATTTAATTCAAATGACCCGTGCTCGCTATAATATAATGCATGCAGACATATTGCTTTGCTATATGAATCTAATCTTTCAAATTCATCCAAAATGTCTATGTTAATCACCTGCTTCTATAACAGTTAATATCCCGTCAATGATATCCTTTTTTCTTTTATCTTTTAGATATATTTTAAATCTAACTAATTCGTCAATCTTAGTGGCCATAAGAGTTTTTCTCTTCTTAAGCAAATACGATCTAAGTGCATAAATATTTTTTGTTGGTAACTTCTTGCATATTTCTTTTATATATAGTTCTTGTTGTTCATTCCACCCATATATACCCCTGTCTTCCTCAACAAAAGAAATAAGTATGTCTGTAATTGAATTATATAATTTCGTCTTGGAAACACGCCTTTTTTTATCGTTAAGAGCTGGCGTATTAGAAATTAAGCTTACTAAAAAAGACACATCTTTTATCATTCTTACTTTGTTTGTTTCCTTGATTTGTTTATAAAATTCCTCTTGCGAACCGCTGCTCATTAACATTCTAGCAAAAACAGTAGGATATTGCATTTGATGCACTAACAAATAGTTAAATAATAATTGAGTTGTCGTTTCCATATTACATGATTCTAAAAAAGTACAGCATTTCATTATTTCTGTGTTAAGGATGTTTCTAACACTTTTTAAATTTTTAGTTACGGGAAAGCCATTTTCTTTACTACGCTTTATTTCACATATATCGTCAACAGCTCTTACAATGTTCTCTGTCAAGAACGCAAACCCAATGTTTTGATTCAATTCATCATCACTTTGAAGCAACTTTAATATTAAATCATTTGATGGTTTGATATTAAGGCGATGTGTAACCATATTTAAAAGCACAAGCTTACTTTTATCATCAAATGCTAATTGTTCAAATTTTAAAAAATCTACTAGACTAAGAACCTTTACGCTTTCAAATAGAACTATTAGTTCCCAATAATTAAAATCAAAAAACCATGTTACATATTCATACTTGTTTTCAAAAGAATTAGTATTTAATTTTATTTTTACTCCAAATTGTTCGGAACCTCCCGATAGAAAACTTTTCAATCCTCCGTACAAGCATCCGGCTAAATTATATTTAGAAATCAATAAGCTAAGCTCATTTTCGCAATCAAGATTTCGACGCAATAATGACATTGTCACAATAAGTACAGCTCTATTTTTTTCATTGCCCTTCACATTCTCAACATAAGTGCTAAGTTCATTCATAATCGTTTTAATAGATTTATTATGAAGAATAGCATTAATTTTTTTCTTTGCCTCAACAGATTTAATGCTTTTATTTGCAGAATCGTTTATTACAACACTAAGCAGCTTTATATCTTTTGCGATTAACATAAATTATACCTCCTTATCAGCTATAACATTTCCATTGAACAGCCAATCTGTTAGTTCGCACAGAATAATTTTAGCCGCAGAATTACTGAGTTTTGATATGCAATAATGGTTTCTATCAAGAGAATTGATTGAAGTACCTATATTAATTCCACCATATATGTCACCATTTTTAAATAACACAAATCTATCATGTATAGGTGATTTTGCCTGGTGGAAATGTATGTTTATACTTCCTTGGAGTCTTATTATTTCGCTCAATACACTATCTTTGTTTATTTCACAAACTAACTCATTTATATCTAGTGCTCGTTCAGGATTAGAGCAACAAAATGCAATATGCTTTTCCTTAGACGGATAATTAGCAATAATTCTTAACCAATCTAATATAGAAGATATCCCGTTTTTATCAGTAAAATATGAGTCAAATAACCACATTTTATCTTTTGCGACCTCAAAAGTTTGACCAATTAATTCAATTGCCTTATCTAATTCTCCTGGCTTTATAAAAAAGATCTTATCATCAGGGTTTTGTGTTTGAATTTGCTTATTTATAGTCGTAGAAGATTCTAAAAGGATTTGACTATATTCTTCTATGGGTTCTCCGATCTGTGTTACTTCTCCTTTTGAATCTTTTTCTATAACATAGTCCGTTCCAATTTTATTTAATTTAATAATTTGTCCCGATTCTTTAATTTTTGTGTTTAAAAACATATGGCGCATATAGTACACATCATTTTGATAATAAACTAATTCACCATTGTGATATATTTCCACATCATGATTGTCCCATATACATTCAGTCTTCATATTTAATTCTTCCTGGAATTCCGCTATATCGGTTTTTATACTAGAAACTATTAACTTGCCTTTTTTAAAATGAACAATAACCGTAGAATTGGCCGGAATGTTTTTAAAAATAATATTTTTTTCCTTAGTACAACTATAGTTTCGCTCATAGCACTTACATACAAAAATATCACCGCAAAACATTGGATTTGTTTTGATATCCAGCCTCATATATTTCTCTACAAATTCACTAATACTTATATATTCATCAACAGAGAGTTTAAGTGTAAAAGAATTGTTTTGTAACTTGAATATGTTTGATGGTTTGTTTAAGTAGCTATAATGAATTACATGTGCACATGCACTATCCCCATATGGATTTAAAGATTTTCCGGGTGGAATTATACCTTCATCTTTTGTAATCCAATCTTTAATATTTTCTGTTTCTTTGTCTTCGACAAAAGTCTCTATAAATTTCAAACTATATCTGCCTATTTTTTCTGTTTTTTCTATTTTTCTCTTGGGTACATCTTTATCTAACCCCAGATGGTATATTGTCAAAATGGTTTGTCCACCATATATTACTTTATCACAAATCACGCTTTTTCTCCTTTTTCAAATTTTCATTAACAGCTATAACCAAATAGATAAGGGCCTCTCTAAATAATTTGAGTATTCTAAAAACATTATGCTCTATTTGACCATCGGTGACAAAAGTAGTAAATTTAGAGATTTTGTTTATTGCAAGATTATCTACCGTTCTTAATACATTATGTTCCATATCATTTCTCATTTTAAACATGATTATGGAATATGGATCGGTAACACAAACTTTTTTATCATCTAATAAATCCTTCTGCAACCAGTATAATGCTTTCAGTCCAACATTATCTAACTGTTTTGTTAATGGATTGGGAATTGTAAAGAAAACCTCTCCATTACGACCTCTCAACTCCTCTTTCCAAATGTTCTTAAAACTCACATTACTGCCTTTTAATCCAACATTAAAATACTCATTGATAAAAAATCCTATCCTGTCAAATGCTGAATATATTATTCTAAAAGACATTCTCATTAGTGTATCATTATACGAATAATTAGCAGTATCTTGTATGTCTACTAAATCTATATCCTTTTCAAATAAATACTTTTGCTTGTTGTCTTCCGAGGTATACCATAAGTAACGAGCATGTATGTATTCAGCTTTTAATTGATTAAACAATCCAATAAATTCATCTTTTCCTTCTCCTGCATTAAAAGGTAACACAAGACTATCAACTAAAAAGCAAGGATCTGCTAATATTTCGGCACATGGTTCTAAAAATAATCTAAATAAACCTATATAATCCCTATATCTTTTCTCATTATCATTATCAACAAAATAATCAGGTAATTTTAATTCTTTTGTTAAAAAATTATTGATATAATCTTCATGAAATATTGAAAACAATTTATTAAAATCATTTAAATATTCTTGATTTTCTAAATTATAAGCATATTTTTTTGTGTATTCAAGATAGTAATATGAAGCATGCTGATAATATTGTTCTTCATATTTTCGTGTTTGAATAAACGAATAATCAAGCAATGTTCTTGATAAGTTTAAGCTAGCCATGGAAAAAGATGCTTCAATGGAAAGAGCGTTAAAAAAACTATCAATTGATGTAACATATCTCCCCGTAGCCTTTAGAGCATTCCCCAAATTGGTATAGGTGCGCATAGCAATATAGTTTAAAACAAACTTCTCATCGTTAGAAACTTTACCTTGATTTTCTTCATAAAAAATTATGACTTTTCTATAATGCAAAATTTCCTTTTCGAGGTAACTATCTACATGGTCTATGTTTCTTAAATCACTATATGCCGTAGCAACATCATAGTTAAGCTGCATTTTGTTTGCTAATGTTAGGGAGTTTTCTTTTATTTTTTTAGCTTTTTCTATTAATTTTAAGGTTTCAGTAGTATTCTTTTCGAAAAAATACCTGTCAAAGCTTTTACTTAATTCACTAATATCTTGACTTATATATGTTGAATAAAGTCGATGAAATTTTTCAATTTGTTCTTTTATTGTAAGCTCATTTTTCATACGATAATTATTTCTCCTTCTTTACCCATCCATATCCTTCAACATATTCGAGAAAAGGTTTCACTTTAATCTCTCCATTTTTGTATTTTACACGCCAACTTTTTAGTTCATCTAGGCGCTTATTTAATACATCTATTTCAGATTGTGTTTCTGCTTTTCGTAAACGATAATAAGTTGCCTGATATACTTTTTCGTATCTTAAAAGTGCCTCGTCTTTTTTTAATTTATCAACAAAAGATTTCTTTCCTCCGAACTGTTTGCATGTCTTATCTTCCGTATAAATTCTGTCACAAAAGAGAGCTGCGGCATTACCGGCAACAAAATATTTATTACAATTCTTGCATTTGTTAATCGGCATATCATTAATAACTGCATACATCATCTCAAGATTTATTAAATCAAATAGTGAATCAATTAAATAAATATCTGAAACAACTAAATCTGCTTTTCCCTGCAACATTCTTCCGCATACTTTTTTATTAGAAGTATAGTTTTTATTGCTTAAATTTAAATCACTATCGCAGAGCATATATCCATTTATTTTTGAAATTTTCTCTCTGCTATAAAAACACTTATCTAAAAAATTAACAGCATACTTTTCTAACTTTTTATAATCTTTTTCAGCATGTAAAAACTGTAAAAGCTCATTCCATTCGCCTGCAGAAATCATACAAGTTATGGTTCCAAGTTGATGCTCCACCGTCTTTTTTTCTGTATGAATTAAAATTTTTTCTCCAATAAATTCAACTCGTAAATTCATATTTTATCACCTCAAAATTAAAGAAATATAATTGTAATAATTTTATGTCTTGACAAAAGTTTTTAATTGTGTTAAACTATATCCACCAAGAAATAAAGTTACTCTTCCTTTATTTCTTGATTATATCATCTCTCTCTCCAAAAGTCAATGGTTCGAGGTTTTTTCTTTTAAAAGGATGTGAAAAGTATGAAAAAATACGCTTTAATTTGAGAAATATCCACTTAATAAAAATAAGCAGGATAAAGGCACGGTGCCGAAGCGGCATCTCCGTGCCCTCAAACACCGACCGGCAGTGCCGTTCGGGGGATTCCCTATCAGGGGAAGATTTCAAAAATTGGTGCTAAATGAGCATCCAATATCTTGCAAATGCAGGTATAGCAAGAAAGTAAGGGATGCAAAAGTGGTGCTTTGAAGAAAGGAGGAAATTTTATGTCAGTCGCGGTAGTTTTCAAAAGCCCGTATGTTAAAGGCGGTAAAGCGGCAGGTAAAGCCGGATACATAGCAAGACGTATAGGTGTGGACAAGTCTATTAATAACAAAGTAGTCATCAATGCCAACTATATTGCAACAAGGCCAAAGGTAGAAAAGTTCGGGACTCACGGTTTGTTTTCAAATAAAACTGACCTGAATCTGAACGAAGTTTTAGAAGAATTAAGAGAGCTTAAATGTAATGTTTGGTTGCCAATGTTGTCTCTCACAAGAGAAGATGCAACAAGGTTTGGATATGATAATGCAAGAGCGTGGCAAACGCTTATTCAGTCCAAACAGGCAGACATAGCTAAGATATATAAGATACCACTTGATGACTTAAGATGGTATGCAGCATTCCATAATAAAGACCACCACCCACACATACACATGCTAGTGTATTCTGCTTCGGGTGGTGGTTTTTTAACTACACATGGGATTGAGCAAATGAAGTCCTGTATGGTAAGAGAAATATTCAGAGATGAGCTATTTCATCTGTACGATGAGAAAACTCAAATGCGCGAGAAGTTAGTTGAAAAATCCAAGGAAAGAATACGGGAATTGAAAAAAGATTTCAGTGTGAAACCAAACACCGAAATCAACACTCTCTTTAATCAATTGGCAGACGAAATGCGAACCTATAAAGGTAAAAAAGTATATTCGTATCTGTCAAAAGAACAGAAAGAGATTGTAAACAGCATATACAAAAAGCTGTCAGAAGATAAGAATGTTGCAGCATTTTACAAAGAATGGTGTAACATACAAGGCAGAATAATGGGTTACTATCAGGAAGATGAAATTGATTTCCCTAAGCTATACGATAACAGAGAATTTAATAAGATACGAAATCAAATCATTTCTGCGGCAAGCGAGAAAAGCGTAGAAAGTAATAATATAGATAATGTCATCGGCGA
>JAZTXF010000093.1:0-36784 GCA_045636305.1 Candidatus Gastranaerophilaceae bacterium
TTTCTTTTTGCATAATCAGAGTCCGGTTCTAAGGCAAGAGCAGTTTCAAAACTTTTTATTGCATTTACGTATCGTCCATTGTTTTTATATGCTTCTCCTAGTACGATATAAGCTTCTGTATCGTTTGGTTTGAGTTCGATAGCTTTTTCTAATGCTTTTTGTGAGGGCTTGAATTGTTTGTTAATGAGGTAAGCTTTTCCTAAATTAAAGTACGCATCGGCATATTCTGGAGAAATCGCTATAGCTTTTTTGTAATTATCTATGGCTTTATCTATTCTATTGTGTTTTAAATATTCGTTACCTTGATTTTTATATTCGATTGCTTGTGTTGAAACAGCGGCATTAAAGTTTATGCCGTTGTTTTTTTTCTTTTGATAAATATTTATAGGTGATATAGTAAGCATTTTTTTATTTAATGCTTGTGATTAAATTTTTTTGCCTGTTTATGAAGAAAAATAACAATATTTTTAATATTTTTGAAATCCTTCAGGTCTTTTATCAACCATATCCCAAGGATAATTTGGTGGGTATGTAAGTCCACTTTTTATAATTTGGGTAGAGCATTCGCATCCGTTTGGACGTCCATTACCGCTTGCGCCTGAGGCACTACATCTATTACCATAGCCCCATCTTATATTATATAGCTCGGGGAAATAAAATGTCGGGTTGCTATAGAAAAACAATCCTCCAGGAATTAAAGCTGGCCCTTTATCTTCTTTTAAGAAATCGCCCATTCTTTGTGAGCCTGATGCATACGAAAAATAAAAAGTATCTTGTCCAAGTTTTGAATATCCTTTTGCAGGCCCATCAATATCTATAACAAAAATATGACTAGAGAAAAAGTTGTTTCCCCCTCGTGGTGATACATATCCAAGACTCATTCCGTTTTGTAATATAACTTTATGAAAATTTTCACTTCCATAAGAGCCTGTTAGTTCTGTTCCATTTAAATTGTAAAAACCTCCATTGGGTGATGCAAAACAACGGTCTTTGCCTTGTTGTGTTCCACTTCCGCAGGTCTTAGCTATTTTTAAATACGGAGCAAAATAAGTATTAAAAATAGCCTCTTGATCAGATAATTTTGTCCCAATAGGAGGATAATCTTTTTCTCGTAAAGAAAGTGTTGTTACGGTTTGCAATAAATTATATGCTATTTTAAATTTGACGAGTCGCTGTTCGCGTTCAACTTTTTTCATTGTACTAGGTATTACCATCATTGCAATAATACCAATTATTGTTAATGCTATTAAACATTCAGCCATCGTAAATCCGTTTGCCTTTAAATCCTTACTATGAGCGGGTTTTCGGGGGGGGGGGCAGGCTTTAAGGGCCTTTTGTTTGCGATTTTTAATATGTTTGGCAAAATTCATAAAATATATTATCCTTTTGTCTGTCACTTAGCAATTATACCTCTATATTTTTTCCTTGTAAAGAAAAACAAAAGACCAAAATTTTAGCTTTGGTCTTTTCGTTATTAGAATTTTTATATAAATTACTTTTTCAAGAATTCAGGAATATCAAGCAAGCTTGACGCAACTTCTTGAGCTGTTTTATTAACTGCAGGAATTGATTGTGGGTGTTCAGAAGCAGCATTTGCACTGAATGAACCCGCAAAGAAATCTGCTGCAGTAAGTGCTCTTGGTTCTTCTTTTGCTTTTGGCATAGCGTTTTTAAGTTCAAAACCTGTAGCAATAACTGTGATTTGAATTTCTCCTTGAATTCTATCATCAATAACAGATCCGAAAGTGACAATTGCATCTTCAGAAACAGCATCGTGAATAACTTGAGCAGCTTCTGTAACTTCGTGCAATGTCATATCAGGTCCACCAGTAACGTTAAGAATGATACCGGAAGCACCGTTGATAGTAGTTTCCAATAATGGAGAGTTGATAGCTGCAGTTGCTGCTTCCATAGCTCTACCTTCACCGGAACCTCTACCTATACCCATAAGAGCAGAACCTGAAGATTCCATAACCGCTTTAACGTCAGCAAAGTCAACGTTAATAAGCCCAGGCACCGTGATAATATCAGAGATACCTTGAACACCGCGAAGAAGAACTTCGTCAACAACGTGGAAAGCTTCTCTCATTGTTGTACGTTTGTCAACAACTTCCATCAATTTATCGTTAGGGATAACGATTAATGCATCAACAGTTTCTTTAAGTTTTTCAAGACCTTGTAATGCTTGATTTAATCTTCTTTTACCTTCAAAAGTAAATGGTTTTGTTACAACACCGATAGTCAATGCGCCTAATTCTTTTGCAATTTTAGCAACAACAGGAGCTGCACCTGTACCAGTTCCGCCACCCATACCAGCAGTAATAAATACCATATCTGCACCATCAAGAGCTTGCATAATATTTTCGCGAGTTTCTTCAGCCGCTTTTTCACCGATTGATGGATCGCCACCAGCACCAAGTCCTTGAGTCAATTTGTTTCCAAGTTGGATTCTGTTTTTAGCAGAACTCATACCAAGAACTTGAGCATCTGTGTTCATAGCCCAAAAATCAACGCCGCTTAAACCAGCTTTAATCATTCGGTTGACTGCATTTCCGCCGCCACCACCAACGCCGATAACTTTAATTTCAGCAGGATTTACACCGCTCGGCATTTCAGTGTTATTATCAGCCGCTGCACTAATTGGTGCAGATTCTTTTCTTCCAAAAATGTCAAAGTTTTCCACTAATTGACCCTCTTATTAAATCTAATACATTCTATTTTGGTTCTTTCTCTTCGCAAAGGTTTGGTTTTCAGGCTTTTTCTGTCCCCCTCCCCTTATTTGTCGGAGAAATTAGCTTGATACTAACATATTATGTGAAATATTTTAAATAGTAAAGAAATTTACATATTTTTTTGTCGATATGTTAATATATTTTAAACATTTTTAATAAAATAAGTTATTTGTTAATTTTAGATTTTTTTGATTTGTGTTAAACTTTACGTATAGCTTGTATGAAAGGATGTCAAAGTGAGTATTTATGAGGCATTAATGCTAATTTGTTTTGGCGCTAGTTGGCCTTTTGCTGTTTTGAAAACTTATCGTACTAAAAATGTTAAGGGTAAGAGTTTGGTTTTTCTTTCTCTTATAATAATCGGATATATTTGTGGAATTATTCATAAATGTATTTACAAATTGGATGCGGTATTGTTGTTATATATTGTGAATTTAGTACTGGTTAGTGCGGATATGGTGCTTTGTGTTAAATATCGTAATAATGACAAATTTATAGAGGAAATGTAGATGAAAAAAATGGTTGCGTTGATGGCTTTAAGTATATTATTTGCAGGTCAATCTTTTGCATTGGATGAGGCTGCGGAACTTAATGAAAAGCTTTCTGTTATTGGGTTTGGTAAATTGTTTTCACTTGAACCCAAAACGCAAATAGAAAAGATAATGTCTAATCATTTAAAATATAGTAATAGGCATAATCTAAAAAAGCTTCGCAGTTATTATGATGACAGATATGTTAATGCTGACGGATTTGACGTTAACACATATTTTAAGCTGGTAGAAGAAGCTTGGAAAAGTTATCCTGACATAGAGTATTCAAGTGAAATAAAAAATATAACCGTAAACGGTGATTTTGCTATTGTTCAAACGATAGATTCCGCAAAAGGTATTGCAAAAGAGATTTCTGAGTATCTTGGTGATAAAGGATTGTTGGAAAGTAGCTCAGAGATAATATATTATTTGAAAAAATCCGGTAATACTTGGGTAATTGTTTCAGATGAAGCTATTAGAGAAAAAACATACATGAAGTATGGTGAGGCAAAAGATATAGCTTTTGATATAATTGCTCCGCCGGTAGCTATGGCCGGACAAGAATACTCTGTTCTTTTTGCTGTAGATGTGCCAAAAGATAATATAGTTTTGGGTTCAATTACAAATGAAAAAATAACGTTTCCGTCTGAGCGTCCGAAAGAAGTTTTTCGCAAGCTCAAAAATGATGGGATTTTGGAACGTTTTGTAAGGGCGAATAATGACGGATTTAATGAACAGGCAGTTGTGTCTGTCGGCATTACAAAAGCAGAGATGGGAGAAAATATGGATATGCAATTAAGTGTTTCCGGTGTTGCTTTTTTAATGTCCAGAGTTAATGTTGTTAAAGCTAAGAAATTTGATATAAGCGGAATAACAAGTGAAAAAGAATCAGAATTATAGTTTGTATATTTTTACTGTTTTTAGCAGTGTTTATTTTTTGATTTGTTTTAGTTTCAAATATTTTGTTCATAACATATCATTAAATAATTTTATCTTAGATTTTTATTTAGTGAAAAATACAGGGGCAGCTTTTTCGGCTTTTGAGGGATTTAACAGATTTTTAGCAGTTTTTGCGGCGCTTGTTAGTTTTGGGGTTGTTTGTTGGGTTGTAAAAAACAGATTTAAAATCGCTATTCTAGGACTTCAGGCAAGCTCTTTTTTACTGGCAGGAATATGTTCCAATATGACGGAACGTTTTTTGGATGGGTATGTGAGTGATTATATAAGATTGAGATTTATTGATTTTCCTATATTTAATTTGGCTGACATTTTTATAAATATTGGAGTCATTTTATTTGTATGTTTAATTCTTTTTGAAAAGAGGGAAATAAATGAGTGAATTTGTGGAAATAATTATTGATACAGATGATGCTTTTGAGAGAATAGATAGTTTTATTTGTTCTCGTTTTCCGGAATTTTCAAGGAGTAAAATTCAAAAATTGGTTAAAAGCGGGGCGATTTTATTGAATGGGCAAAAGACAAAAGTAGCAACTTTGCTGAAAGACAAAGATGTAATTATTTTTGAGAAGCCTGATGAAAAAATATTAATATTACCGCAAGAGATAGATTTAGATGTTAGGTATGAAGATGATGATATGCTTGTTGTTAACAAGCCTAAAAATATGTTAACTCATCCGACGGCATTGGAAAGAGAAAATACGTTGGTTAATGCTCTTTTGTATAAGTATGGTGAAAATTTATCAACATTAAACGGAGAAATGCGCCCCGGGATTGTGCATAGATTAGACAGAAATACTTCCGGTTTGTTGATGATTGCCAAAAATAACAAAGCACACGAACTTTTAGCCGATAAAATTAAACAAAAAACTGCTAAAAGAAATTATCTTGCAGTTGTTAGCGGAAATTTGGACTTTGATACAAAAATAATAAATGCTCCGATTGGCAGAAACCCTAATAATCCTGCCAAAATGGCTGTTGTAGATGGCGGAAAACCTTCTGTCACACATGTGAAAGTATTAGAACGTTTTCAAGGGTATACTTTTGTTGAGTTGGAATTGGAAACCGGACGTACTCATCAAATTCGTGTACACTTAAGCCATATTGGGCATCCAATAATAAATGATACATTGTATGGTGGTAGGAAAATAGGCGTAAACACCACAGAACAGGTTTTGCAGGCTTATCGCTTGACTTTCCGTCGCTTGAGCGATAATATTGTTACAAGCATAACATTAGAGCCCGATGATGATGTTAAGCGTGTTTTAAATTATTTAAGAAGCAAAAAGGTGTAATTATGAAATATTTATTAGGCTTATTATCAATATTGTTAATTGTTTGTGCATTTATAAATGCTTGGAATAATCCGATGGCAAATATAGCTTTGTCGGTTCCGTTTACAAATTTAACTATTTTAACAAATTCATTTGTTTATGTTGTTTGTGTTTTTGTTGCCGGATTTATAGCCGGTTCGCTTTTTGGCAGTGTGTTTCTTATAAGCCAAAAAGAAAAATTATCACCATACAAAAGACAGTTTGAAAAAATGTCAGTTATAAAAGACTCAAATGAAGCTAAAGTACAGGCGTTGGAAGCTAAAATTAAAACATTGGAATCTGCGTTAGAACAAGCAATAGAAAACAAATAGAGGTGTTGTATGGAGTTGGAGTATATAGCACATAGTGCTTTTGCGTTCAATATAGACGGACGCTCTATTTTAATTGACCCCTTCATTTCAGGGAATCCGTTGGCTAATTATGATTGGTACAATCATAATATTAAAGATATTTTGTTAACTCATGGACATGGTGACCATTTGGGTGATGCAATTGAAATTGCAAAAACAAAATATGCGAAGATTACGGCTATATTTGAGTTAGCCGGATATTGTGCAAAATATGGTGTTAGTACTGATGGTGTTAATTTTGGCGGAAAAATTTCTTATGATTGGGGCGATGTTTGGTTTGTCCCTGCCAAACATAGTTCATCGACTCCGGATGGTGTATATGCAGGAGAACCAGCGGGGATTATTTTAAATATTAATGGTTTGAAAATATATCATGCCGGCGATACGGCATTGTCTGCCGAAATGAATTTGATTAGAGAAGTTTACAAGCCTGAAGTGGCTTTATTACCTATTGGCGGACATTATACAATGGGTGTTGATGAGGCTGTTATAGCAGCACAAATTTTAGGTGTTAAAAAAGTTGTGCCTATGCATTATAATACTTTCCCAGCTATAACTGTTGATGTTAAAGCGTTTCAATATAAATTAGAAACTTTGGGTATTGAGCCATTGGTATTAAAGCCCGGAGAAAAAATAAATTTATGATAGACGATAAAAAACCGTTAGTTGCATTTGTTGTTCCAACGGGTGTTGGTGCAAGTATTGGTGGTTTTGCGGGTGATGCGAGTGGTTGGGCTCGGAGATTTTCAAAAGAATTTAATCTTATTGTGAATCCTAATGTTGTAAATGCTGCGTGTTTTTCCGGTATTAATGAAAACATGCTTTATACGGAAGGATGGGCTTTATCTGAGTTTTTTAAAGGTAATGTTGGGCTAAAGCCTTCATTTGATAATAAAATAGGGGTTGTTTTTGATTGTGCTATTCCTCAAAATATTTTAAATATTCATATGAACACCATAAATGCGGTAAAAACGGTTTATGGTATTGATATTGCAGAGATTGAAATAACAGAAAAACCTTGTGAGGTAGAATTTTTTATTACCGAAAAAGGAATTTCATCCGGTCGATTAAAAAATCCTGAAACTTTGCTTCTTGCGGCGAAGAAACTTTTAGAAAAAGGCGTTCAGTCAATAGCTGTTGTGGCTTTATTTGATGATCCTGATGAAAGTGACGGGTATTCAAAAGGTGAGGCCGTTGATGTTGTTGGTGGAATAGAGGCGGTTATTTCGCATTATCTTTCAAGCGAATTGAATGTTCCTGTTGCACATGCGCCTGCATTTTTGAATAATGAAATATCTTGTGAACTTGTTGACAAAAGGGCTGCTGCTGAGTATATTACGCCTACTTTTTTGCCTTGTGTGTTGTTAGGGTTGCAAAATGCGCCGTTGTTAACGAATGATAAAAACGAGGGTTTTTGGATAAAAGATTTGAATGCTTTAGTTATGCCTTATGATTGTTTAGGTAGTTCTATTGTTTTTGATGCTATTAAAGAAGGAATTTCTGTTTATGCTATTTTAGAAAATTCTACTATTTTGAATATTGACAAAAAGGCGTTAAACCTTCAAAATAATGTTGAAGAGGTTAAGGATTACAGTACATGTTTAAATTTAATAAAAAATTAGCAATGTCTTTTGTTGAACTATTGATAATGCTGGCGATTATAGGGGCGCTTGTTGCTATTTACCAAAAAACAATAAATAGAGAATCTATTGCATATAAAATTGGTTATAAAACAGTTTTGAATAATATGAAAAGTTATGCAAGTACCGTAACTAACGGGTATAGATCTCTTTTGCCTGATCTTATTTGCGATTCTATGTTTTCTATGTTCAACACAATAGGAGAAAAAAATTGTGGAACCAGTATCATACCTGATGTTCCAAATATTGTCACAACAAATGGTATGAGGTTTTTTGGATTGGAATCACAGTTTGTTACTGCTCAAGATGGCGGACAGAACTATTTAATTTTGTCAGTTGATGTTGATGGCATTGGTGGTGATAATAAATCAGATAAAGATATATTTTCCTTTGAATTAATGAAAGATGGTAAAATAAGGCCCTCCGGTGCTCCTGTTGTTGCAGGTAATAATAGTACCTTGCTTAGGGGAAATGCCGCTCGTGATCCTGAGATATATTCTGTTATGGCATATTATGTGCCCATAGATGCTGCGGGACAAGAGGGTTATAAGAATTTAGGCAATCGTTTGAGTTTTGCGGAGGCTCAGTGTTTAACGGGAAATCCTTTTCCTTACAGAGCGCGAAACGGAGAGATACAGATGTGTATTGAGGAGTCTGACGTGCGTGAAAACATAGATAATGGTTCGTTTGATGATTCTGCTTTGGAGACCTATTGGAATAGTATAAAGGATGGAAGTATATGCGATAGTTTATACGGAAACAACTCTGTAGCTACAGGTTTAGTTTCTGCTACAAATGAAGTCATAGAAAATTGTAAAAAATGTTATCAAGCTGTTTATAAAGAAAAATTTTGTAACACAGGAATAGCGGATGCTGCTACTTGCGAGGCTATCGAAGAAGAAGGTTCTTGTAAAATATTTGATTCTATTTAAAGAATATCAGTAGGGTCAATGTCTACAACCATTTTAATGTCATCCGGCATTTTGATTTTTGATATGAATGATGTTAGTAATAGATGTCCTTTTTCTTCAAGTTTGTTTTTAATGAGGATTTGGAAACGATATTCGCCTCTGATTTTTTCAAAAACGCAAGGTGAAGGGCCAAGTATAATAATATATTCACTTAAGTTTCTTTTATCAATAATTTCAGTGAGGCGCATTGCAATTTCAAGGGCTGATTTTTCTGCTCTAAAATTATTTTCACTTGATAAAACTAATCTCAGTATTTGGGAGTATGGCGGATAATCAAACTCTAATCGTGATTGAATTTCCTCCTCGTAAAAACTCTCATAATTTTGTTCTTGGGCTGTTTTTAGTGCATAAAACTCGGGGTTGTTTGTTTGAAAATAAACTTTTCCTTCAAAATCACCTCTGCCTGCCCGTCCTGCAACTTGAGTTAAAAGTTGGAAACCTCTTTCGCAAGAACGATAATCAGGCATGTTAAAACCCGCATCAGCGCTAATGACGCCGACCGTTGTGACATTTGGGTTGTCTAGCCCTTTTGCTATCATTTGGGTTCCAATTAATATATCAATCTCACCTTTTTGGAATTTTTCGATTATTTCTATATGTTCATATTTCTTTGTCAGAATGTCACTGTCTATTCTTGCAATTGTGGCGTTAGGAAATAATTTTGAAGTAATTTCCTCTACTTTTTGAATGCCAGTACCTGAACGTTTAAGTGCGCTTGAACCGCAGTTTGGACAGTATTGCGGAAAGGGTTGTTCGTGGTTGCAGTAATGGCATTTTAATTTTTGGTCTGCAGAATGCCATATTAAAGGAATTGCGCATTTTGGGCATTGAATTACTGTTTGGCAACCTGCACAGTGGGTATATGTTGAAAAGCCTCTGCGGTTAATCAATAAAATTGTTTGTTTTTTTTCTTGTAAGTTTTTTTGAATTGCACCGATTAATGTTCGAGAGAAAATTCCATTGTTTCCTTCTGTTTTTTCTTCGTTGAGATTTAGTGTGATAACTTTTGCCATTTCCGCATTGTTGAAACGATTGGATAGTTTTACAAGATTGTCAGTATTTTTTGCAAAATAGTAACTGTTTATATCCGGTGTTGCTGAGCCTAAAAGTAAAGTGGCATTATTTATTTCTGCAAGTTTTTCTGCAACTTTTCTTGTGTCATATCTGGGCGCAGGTGTTGTTTGTTTGTAGCTGTTTTCGTGTTCTTCATCAATGATTATAAGCCCTATATTAGAAAGTGGCGCAAAAACTGCTGAACGAGCTCCTGCTAATATACGGATTTTGTTTTGTTTGAGTTTTTGCCATACATCGTAGCGTTCTCCGTCTGATATTGAGCTGTGCCAAATAGCAACATCCTCTATCCCAAAGCGTTTAGAAAGTCTGTTTGTTAATTGAGATGCCAGTGCAATTTCAGGTGCTAAAAACAGAATATTTTTTCCTTCATCTAAAGTTTTTCTTATTAGATTGAAATATATTTCGGTTTTTCCTGAACCGGTTACACCATATAAATATATTGGTTGTTTTTTGTATATTCGTTTTAAAATTTCCTCCAATGCTTTGTTTTGTTCTTGTGAAAGAGGAGGAAATGCTTCAATTTTTTCCGGTGAAAATATTGAAAGTGGGTTTCTATATATTTCTTTTTCAATTATTTGTATAAATCCGGCTGTTTCCAGTTTTTTTATGCTTAATCTTGTTGTTTTTTGTTCTTTTTCAAAAGCTGTTAATTTTACTTCTTGTAGTGGTTCAAGCGCCTTTAATATTTCCAATTGTCTGCCTTTTGCATTATTTTTGTGAATAAATTTAATATATTTTTCGAATTGTTCTTTTGGCCCGTTGTTTTCTACAATATTTTCAATCTCTATAACATTTTTAGCTTTTAACTTTCTTATCATTGCATAGAATTTTGAAGAAGGTATTTTAAGGTCTTTTTGTAGTCTTGCGGTTGATATATTTTTTTCTTTAACCTTGTTTAGGAGTGCTAATTCGGTTTTTAATGGTGAATAATCTTTGTAGTCCAGAAATTTAACTATTCGTTTTGTTTTGGTTAAGAATTTCATAGGGACAGCGCAGTTCATCACTGTTTGAATATCGCAGCAATAATAGTTTGAAACCCATTCAAGAAGTTTTAAATAATCCAAATTAAACAAAGGTGTTTCATCCAGAATCTCTAATATGTTTTTTGCTTTTATTCCGGAAGGAATATGGTTTGAAAAACCGACTACGAAAGCGTTTGTGGCTCCTTGGTTTCCAAAAGGAACTAATACAGGTTGCCCAATTTTTATAACAGACTTTAATTCATCTGGAATTATGTAACTGTATGTTTTTGTTCCGATGTTTGCGACATTTACTAAAACTAATGCATATTCAAAGCCGGACATAACCTCTCCTGTCTAATATAAAATAATTTTAGCATATTTGTTTAAAATATGTGTAGTTTATTTTGAATTAGTTTTAAAATGTTCTAAGCTTTTTTTACTTGCGACTATAGACGTTAAAGAGGGGGTGTTAAAAATATATTTTGCAGCTGCTTGGATATCTTCTTTTGTTATTTTGTCGATTTCAGATAGTAGGGTATTTGCGTAATTTATGCCATAAGGCGTTTCTTTTCCTGTTTTAATAAAAGCAAGCTTTCCAGCAGTTGTTTCGCTAATATTTAGATTTGTTGTTTTGAGATATAGCTTTGCGCTTTCAAGTTCTTCATCAGAAACCGGTTCGTTACAAAGTTTTTGGATGTTTTTGTCAAAGCCAACCAGAGATTTTTTGATATTGTCAAGCTTGCTATTTCCTTCTAGGGGATTATCTGTTGTTGTTTTAATTGATAAGGACATTATGCCTGTATTTCCGTTATATTCAACATTTGAACGAACTCTGTAGGCAAGTTTTTGTTTTTCTCTTAAATCATTAAATAATCTTGAATTTGGCGTACCGCCAAGGATTATATTTAATAATGAAAATTTAATTTGGTCTGAAATATTGTTGTTTGTTTTGAATTTAAAACATTTTACAATGTCTGCTTGATTGCGCTCATCTGCTTGTATAATTGTTTTATTTTTTTCAAGAGGAACAAATGAGTTGAATATAGAAGGGGCAAAAGGTTTTAATTTTGGAATATCTTGCGTAAGCTGATTTGCAAATAAGGTTAATGTTTCTGACGGATTGTTGAATGGTACATTCAATATACAAGCCCCCATTGCGTTTTGCATTATGTACGAATAAAAACCTTTTATATCTTCAAGATTTATGTTTTCAAGGGATTCTAAAAGTTTTTCATTTGTTGCAGAATATGGAAGATGTTCAAAAAGGTATGCATTAGCATTGTCTGCAGCTGATTTTATTTTTTTTGACAGAGTTTCTTTTAGTTCTTCTTTTACAAAATTAAAGTTTTCCTCGCTTAAATTTGGCGATGTTAATACTTCTTTTGCAAGAGAAAGAGCTTTTTCCATTTCTTCATATGCTGATTTAGATTCTATGCTAATGGAATTTGGTGTTGCTGAGAAATTAATATGGATACAATTTTCTTCAGTCTCATTTGAGAATTGTTCCGGTGATTTTTTAGCTGTGCCTCTATTTAGCATTTTGGACAAGATAAGAGAAACTCCCGGTTTTATTGCTGCCGGGGTATTTGTGTTAAGCTCAATATTGAAAGTGTTTACATCAGCATTACTTTTGTATGTTGTTATTTCCATATTATTTTTAAGCTTATAGGTATTGATTCTTGAATTGTCAAAGGATTCTTTTTTTAAATATTTGTTTCCAAAAGATATGGAATTATTTTGTTTTAAAGCTTTTTCACTTGGATTTACGGTTGCTATAGAAACTTTGTTTAAATTTAGGAATTTTTTTGCAGCGTTTTGTATATCATTAAGTGAAAGATTTTTTATTATATTTTTTCTTTCAGCAAAATAGTTAAGTTGACCATATTGAGATGTTGATCCAAGAACTTGGTTTAATAAAGCGGAATTTTCAGTAATTGAAGCGGAGTAAAAATTAAGTCGTTTTTTTGCAATATCAATTTCTTTTTGTGTCGTTTGACCATTTTGGATTGCTGATATTTCTTTGTAAATGACTTTTAATGCATCTTCAGTTTTGTCTTTTGAACAATTTGTTGTAAATAATAACGCAACATTATCATTTGGCTTGTTGCCGACTTGTTCAAGACCTGTGTCTATTGATAAATGGAGTTTTTCTAATTCTTTTCTTAATTTTGAATTTTTACTGTCGCAAAGAATAGACATAAGCGCTTCAACTGTAATTAAGTCTTTTATGTTATTGTTTTCGGGACCTGCAAATGCCATTACAATAGTGCTGGCGGTAGCTTTATTAGAAGTTTCTTCGACTCTTATAGGTGTTGTTATCGGTGTTAATTTTTCGAATTTTTTTTCAAGAGGTTTTTGTGGCGGTTGTTTTGTAAAATATTTGGAAACAAGTTTAATTGTTTCACTGGGATTAATGTCACCGGTAATAACTGTTGTAAAATTGTCGGGGGTGTAGTGTGTATTGTAGTAGTTTAATACATCTTCACGTGTAATATTCTTTATATTATCTATGGTTCCGGCAATTAAATCCGGAGACTTTGTTTGAATTTGGTATAAATTTTTTATAGCACGATTAATAGCGAGATTTTCCGGTACGTCCATTACCATGCTTATTTCAGAAATAACCGGACCTCTTTCTTTTTCTAACATATCTGTTGCAAACACAGGGTTTTGGAGCATGTCTGCATGTAGTTTTATTTTTTCTTCTAAGTCATTCTCTTTTAATAGTTGAGAAGAAATGTAATAATCAGTAGTTGCAAAACTTGTTGAAGCATTAGTAGCACCGCCAAGCGCACTAACACGAGCAAAGAATTCTCCAGCCTTTAAATCGTTAGTTCCGTTAAATAAATTGTGTTCAATATAATGACTTATTCCTCTGAGGTGGTCGGGTTCGTTCATAGAGCCGACGTTTACGTATGTCTTGACTATGGTAGGCCCCTTTTTAGGTAGTATGATAACTTTTTGCCCGTTGGAAAGTTTGTATATTTCAGCACTCAAATTATTATGAATATTTATTTCGTTTGTTTTTTTGTATGTTGTAGGTGTATTTATGCCGATGTGATTTGTTGGCATTTTGGCTAAGTCTGTTATATTTTTAGTATCCTTTTCTTCTGCACTTGTGCTTTTGGGGGCATTAAATGCAGGGATGCTTTGTATCGTTTTTATAGAAATTTCGCCAGTTTTCAAGATTATAACCTAACTTACCTATAAATTTATAACGATTATAGCAGTAAAAAATTGTCATTTTAAGTTACAATTACTTCAAAAAATTTACAATTTGGTTTAAAATAATTGTGTTGTGTATTGTAAATTTTTATTAAAGCTTTTTAGTAAAAGTAGCAAAAAACATGATTTACAGCTTATAAGTAACCGTAAGATTATTTAAGGAGCAATTCAAAAGATGAATGTCCAAAGTATTAGTTGTCAGCCAATTAGACCTAATGTAGGGTATAGTTTCGGAAACAGATACGACGAAACCTATGATTATGATTCACATTATTTTGATGATATGCGCCATGAACGTGATGAGTGGGCAGAAATTGCCAAAAACAAAGACAATAAAATGATGTCTGCGATTGGAACACTTGGTGTCAGCGCAATGGCAGGAGCATTAAGTTTTTGTACCTTCAAGGCTGTAGTGCCTAAAGGATATCAGACATTAAAATCAATTATTAATAAAATAACTTCGAATAATTTGGTTAAAAAGGTTTCAGGTTTTGTAGCAGAAAATGTTAAAAAGTTGGGCTCAAAAATTAAAACAAAATATGTCAATATTAACCCTGAGACTAAAATGGGTAAAGTAAAAGCATTTATTTCAAAATATTTAACCAAGCTTAAAGATTTAACAAAGCCCGTATATACAAAAGTGGCTGATGGTGTTAAAGGCTTTATGCAAAAACATAATATTGATAAAGCTTGGGCTAAAACGGCAGTGAAAAATGCAGGGGCAACAGCGGTAGCAATTCCGTCAGCTATTACAGCCGGCAATACATCTTCTGTCGATGGGGAGGAAATATAATGAACGTAAATTCTATTTCTCCTTCATTTCAAGCGGATTTGCATACAAAAGTCGGTCGTCATATTCAAAGGACAATAACTGATCCTACAGATGTAAACAATCCTGACGCTGCGGTCGGTGGCGTTGTTGCTGCAGGTGGTGTTGGCGGGGCGGCAGTAGTTGCCGGCAGACTTAAGTCTATGAGAACAGCTCTTAATGCAACACAAAAATTTGGTTCAAGAGTTGTGAATTTAAAAGCCAAGAATGTATCTATTTTGACAGGTTTTTTTGGAAAGATGTCAAAATTCTTTAAGAACTCAAAAGCTACTTCTTGGATATCTAAAATAATGGATTCTCCCGTTGGTAAAAAGACAATAGGCGGAGTTGTTGGATTAGGCGCTTTGGGTATTACCGCAGCACAGTTGTTTAGTGCGGGTGATATGGCTTTTGAAGCTTATGACAACTATATAGCAAATAAATAATTTTTCAAAATAATTAAGAGAGAGAGGTTGTCCTCTCTCTCTTTTAATTATATTTTTTTCAAAAAATAAGCATCTTGCCAATTCTAAATGGTAAGATGCTTAAAATTATTTCTATTATTTCATATTTGCAAAAGTTTTAGGTAAAGAATAGCTATGTATTGGTGTAGTTTGTAGGGCTTGAGGTGTAAAATTGTCACCAATTTTTGCTTTAGGTTTATTCTTTTTTATTAGATAAACAATTGTTCCGCCTACAGCAGCTGTTCCTATTGCAGCAAATGCTAATAATTTACCGGCTTTGCCTCCAGATTTTGCCATGGTGGAGTCTGTTATGTTTTCGTTTTTTACCAGTCCTTCAGCTTGTGAACAAATTTTTCCTACGGCTTCGTCTAATGAATTTAAAGTTTTTGCTACTGTTAATTCTACAGTTTCACCAAATTTACCGACTAAACGTTTTAGTGGATTTAAATTTCGTTCTTTTCCGACCAGAGGTAGCATTGTTTTTTCATCTAATTGCCAAATTTCACGCATATAACGTGTGTTTGCTGACATTCCGCCATTATATGCTGCATTTTGATGCCAGTCAACTTTTTGCTTAAACGCATTTATTGTCATCTGTTTGTAATTTGCATCGTCTAATGAAACTGCATCCTTAATACATTTTGCAACTTCATCCGAAGAAACGGCACGTCTTTGATCATCTATTACCCCAAAAATGTCTTTTTGGTCGACCGATTTAAGCTTTTCTGGTGTTAAGCCAATAGTGTCAGGATTTCTTAGATACGGGCCTTCGGTTAGAAATCCTGTTTCATTTGTAACTTTGCCGTTAGAGACATTGTAGTGGGTTATAAAGTCAGGAGCACCTCCTGTTTTTATAGATATTACAGGTGTACCGGCTGAATATGATTCTAATGGAGTTATACCACAGGGCTCAAATACGGAGGTAAACAATGTACTATGTGCACATCCCACCAGCCTGTTGGGGAATAAGCCGTTCACATACATAACATTACCTTTGTATTTGCCGTTATCTGCGTTTTGAATTTGTGTAATAAGCTTTTGAATATTTTTCCAATCTCTTGCATCATTTGTCCAAGTATCAGCACCGGCACCAACAATTAATTTTGTATGTTTTTTTACATCATCTGAAACGCTTGGGTCTTGCAAATATTTTAAGAAACCTTCAAAAGTTGTCGGATAACCTTTTTGCGGATCAGGTCGTCCCCAACCCATAATAAGTTTATCTCCTTCTTCATACGCGGAAAGTTTGCCCAACACGGTGGAAGGTCTTTTGTTTCCGGATGGTTTTATTGCTTCTTTATCAAAAAATATTTTTTGTAAAGCTTCGGGATCAGACTCGTCTGCGTTTGCGATCATATTAATTAACCATTTTGCATTTTGTTTTTTTGCATCTAATATTTCATCTATATTTTTTACTACATCGTTTTCAATTTTGGCTTTGTACGTTTTGAATCCTGCTTTGTTTTCGGTTAATCCGTTATTACCACGCCCAAAACCTGCTTTTGGGTCATCAACTTTTAAGTTTGCCGGAGTTGAGCCGTTTGTAATATCTGCTGTTACTGTTGCAGCAAGTCTATCTGTCAATCCTTCAGCAATAGAGAAAGTGTTGTGATTCTTCATCTCAATTCCGTAATTTCTTGAAACCGTTCCGGAAATTATGTTGTGAGGGTTTACTTGTGTGCCGCGAGATGGAATCATTGTAATATTATATGTCCCTTTGTCATCAATAAACGGAGCCAAAAACGGTTTTAAAATAGCGTCAACTTTTGCCATATCTGCCATTGTTGCTTTGCCTTCACGCATAGCAATGTCAGCTTTTTGCAAAAATTCAAAATCCGGACGTGATTTGAGCTCTTTAATATCTTTAGGGCTTGCTACTAATCTTAAAAAATCAAATGGGTTATTATAAACACCTTGATAAGCACGACCAGGGTTATGATAAGTGCCACCGATTCTTAGCCCCCTGTAATAATCTCCGCCTTGTGCTGAACGGTCTGCAACTTCTGCTATAGCAGGGAACGCGGTTCTATCGTGTGCCCAAATATTTCCCGGATTAAAATCTCCATGTTCTTTTGCTTTTAATTTAGGCAATGCATCTATGACGGCTTTATCACTATCGGCGTATGCCAAATCCGTACATCCGTTTCTGCTGTATGCTCCGTATGCAGAATTTCCGTATGCGCCGCCTCCGTTGCCATATGCGCCGTAAGCTCCATAAGCATTATCTCCGCCACCATAAGATTGGCTTAGCCTTGCCAAGTCTTGGGTGTGCATAATGTAACGGGTAACCCCATCTTTATTCGGAAGATTTACGGCTTTGAATAAATGATACGGAATTTCAGTTTCATCTAAGCTATCTTGAGCTAAACGTTTAACGGAGCCTTTAATTCCTATATCTTCAAGTTCAATAAATTTGGATTTGCCTCCTGATGGTGCACTTTGAATTACAAATTTTTCACCGTCTTTAAGTTTGTAGTCTGTAGTAACAGTTCTGAAATTATTCGGTTCTACTGCATCAATACGTTTTCCTGTATTGTCATATTGTATTTTTAAAACTTTTATACCGCCATTAGCGTTGTCATAGGAGTGATACGGGATGAATGAACGGACATCCATTCCCTGATGTTTTGTCCAGCTTGCCGGAGCTTCTTGAGCTACAACGCCTAAACCGCCACGATTATATTCGGGAATACCTAAACCTTTGTCTTCAGCAGCAATACTTGCAACTTGCTTTAAGTTTTTGTCCAAGTTTCCTTTAAAGCTTATGCGAACAACCGGACCTAGTGGCTCTGATTTTTTTACTAATGATGTTTGGTTAACCTTAGATAAACCTACACCTCTGTTTTGGGGGATTGAGTGTAGATTAACGGATGAAAAATCAACTTTCATAGCACGTTTTCTCCCTGTCTATTTACTTTTAGTGATGACTATTTTCATCTTAAAAGTATCACAAAGATATACTTTTTGCAACCTTATTTTGACGATAGTTGTTAATGATTCTTTACATCATGTGTTCTACTTTAAAATCGACAACTTTTACAAAAGACAGTACTCTTTAAAAAATATCATTGTCCCCCCCCACGAAAACTGAAGTGTAGCAACGGTTTTGGTGAAGATGGCTTTTCTGTTGCAGAAACAATGATAGTTTTTTTGATAACAAGTGTAGTTTTAGCAATGCTATTTCCCCTTTTTACACAAAAAAAATATAAGTTTTGACTCTTCATCTTCCATTCCTACCGGTGCAGTTATGTTTTTTGATAATGTTTCAATATATGATGCTAATGGAGGATGTCCTGACGTATGGGAAAAAGTGAATCATTCAGGACGGTATATTCAAATAACAACAAATACTGAACAAGTAGGAAAGACATTAGAAGATGGTTTGCCAAATATTACTGGGAGATTTGGAGCTGATGACCAACAGACGTGGGTGCAGGTTGGAGCATTTCAAGCCGTGTTTGACCAACATTCTGGTGATACAACGGCAGATGGTGGTGATGGTAGAAATATTGCGTTTGATTTTGACGCATCAAGATCAAACCCTATTTACGGTGCAGCTGAAGTTGTTCAGCCCAAAAGTATTTTATATATTGCTTGCAGAAAGAACTAGTTGTTTATTTTTTTTAAGATATGTTCAATAGTTTCTTTTTCTTCTTCGGGTAGGTTAAATTTTAAGTATTCTTCAAAATATTCTTTTGCATCTTCTTTTTCTCCGCGAGAAAGGAATAGAACCCCTAAATTTTTGTAAGAATGGGCGAATTTGTCATTAATAGCAATAGCTTTTAGATGGTTTGAAATAGCTTTATCAATCTCGTCATTAGCTTCGTATGCGAGAGCTACGTTGTAATAAATGAGCGGATTGTTGTCGACATATTCCAAAACTCTTTCGTAGTTTGCGATGGCTTCATCCCAAACGCCAAGTTCAAAATAAACTCTTCCTAAATCCCAGTATGCGTCATAATTTTTTGGTGAAATTTCCAAAACTGCATCCAATTGGTCTATAGCTATATCGTATCTCGAATCATCTATGTAAACTCTTGCCAAATAATGTCTAAGTGCGGGATTATCGGGTAATTTATAAACCCCGTTTTGTAATATTTCAATAGCTTTTAACATTTCATTTTGACGATAGTATAAATCTGCAAGATTTATGTATAATTGAACAATTTTATCATCAATTGCTAACGCTTCTAAAAAGGATTTTTCTGCATTTATATCATCTTCCAGATATATATGACAAAGTCCGATATTGTTGAGGATGTGTGGGTTTGTTTTGTCTTCTTCCAGTGCAACTAAAAACTCTTCAAGAGCTTCTTTGTAATTTCCTTTTTTAAATTCTTCAAGTGCGAGTTCTACGTTAGCCATTTTTCACCTATAATTTTATTTTAACCGTTTTTATAATACAATAAAAATACGAGGAAAATAATAGTAAAGGAAAAAAATATGTCAGGACATTCAAAATGGTCAACAATTAAACGTAAAAAAGCCAAAGTAGATTCAGCAAGAGCTGCTGAATTTCAAAAATTTTCAAGAGAATTAATGGTTGCTTCAAAACTTGGCGGACCTGACCCATCAGCGAATTTTAGGCTTAAAACTGCGATAGATAGAGCAAAAGCCGCAGGATTGCCGGCAGATAATATTAAGCGAGCTATTGAAAAAGGTTCAGGTGCGTCAAATCAAGACAATTACGAGGAACTCACATATGAGGGCTATGGTGCAGGCGGAGTTGCCATTTTTATTGAGGCAATGACAGATAACAGAAACCGGACTGCCGGCGATATTAGAAGCTATTTTACAAAATTTGGCGGAAATCTTGGTGAAACAGGCTGTGTAGGATGGATGTTTAAGCCGGTTGGGCTTATTACATTTGACAAATCAGTTGATTATGAGCAATTATTTGAAGCCGCAATTAATTTGGGGGCGGATGATATTGAAGATGATGAAGAAGAAACAAGAATAATTACTTCAGTTGAGAATTTTCAAACAGTGGTTGAAGGTTTGGAGAAAGAAGGTTTTTGTTCAATTAGTGCTGATTTAACTCGCCTTCCTGAAAATGAAATGGAGATAACCGACGAAGCTATAGCTACAAAAATTCTTCGTTTGTTAGAAAAACTGGAAGAACATGACGATGTTCAAAACGTATATTCTAATGTTGATATAGAGGAAGAATTAGCGGAAAAAATAGGTTAGTTGGAATATTTTAATTTGGACAAAACGTCATTGCTTTAAGAATAGTAATGGCGTTTTTTGTTGAAACGTGGCAAACTACAAAATTTGTTACAAATTTTAGTAATATCCTTGCATGTAAATATTTTTTACATATAATTAGAGAGTCAGAAAACTAAAATCCAAAAAATTCGAACATGCTTTGCTGAGGGAAGAGCGGTCTTTATGGATTAGCTCGTGAGAATCAGGTATTTGAGCATGTTTTTTTAGACCCAAAAAGTATACTTTCACATTAGAAAAGGAAAAATAAATGTCAGAAGAAAAATTGAATGAAACCGTTGAAGTTTTAGAAACAGCAGAAGTTGTTGAAACTGCAACTGAACAAACAGAAAAACCGCAAAGACGTGGTAAAAAAAGAAGAATTGAAACAACTGAAGTAGAAAAACCTGTTTCAGAATGGGAAGAAAGAGTTGTTCAAATCAGCCGTGTAACAAAAGTTGTTAAAGGTGGTAAAAAATTGAGCTTTAGAGCTATCGTTATTGTAGGTAACAAAAAAGGTCAAGTTGGTGTTGGCTGTGCTAAAGCTGCAGAAGTTATCGTTGCTATTCAAAAAGCAATTGCAGACGGCAGAAAAAATCTTATCACAGTGCCTATTTTCAAAACAACTATTCCACACCCAATCACAGGTCGTTCAGGTGCAGGCAGAGTAATGTTAAGACCTGCTTCAGAAGGTACAGGAGTTATTGCCGGTGGTGCTGTTCGTTCAGTTCTTGAACTTGCAGGTATTGAGAATATTTTGAGCAAATCTTTAGGTTCAAAATCTCCACTTAACGCAGCAAATGCGACTATGGATGCGCTTAAATCTTTGAGAATGTTTAATGATGTTGCAAAACGTCGTGGCATAGCTCTTAAAGATATGCTTAACTAATCAGTTGGTTAATAGAATTACTAAACATCATTGATGTTAAATAATAAAGGAAATAAAAATGGCAAATCAAATAAAAATTAAATTGAAAAAGAGCCTTATCGGTTCTTCTGAAAAACAAATTAAAGTTGTTAACAGCTTAGGTTTGAAAAAAGTAAACCAAGTTGTTGAACAATATGAAACACCTGTTATTATGGGTATGATTAACAAGGTTTCTCACCTTGTTGAGATCGTTAAATAGACTAAACAAATAATCGAAAGGTAATAAAAATGACAGAAATGATAACATTAGAAGATTTGAGACCTGCAGAAGGTTCTACAAAAAAATCTAAAAGAGTAGGTCGTGGCCGTTCTTCAGGACACGGTAAAACATCTTGTCGTGGTCACAATGGTGAAGGTCAACGTTCAGGAAGCTCTGCTAAAAGAGGTTTTGAAGGCGGACAGATGCCTGGTTACAGACAAATGCCTAAATTAAAAGGTTTCCAAGTGATTAACAAAATTCAGTATGCTGAAATTAATGTTTCAGACCTTGCTAAATGGGGAATGAAAGAAGTTTGTTTAGATTGCTTGAAAGAAGCAGGCAGAGTTCGTAATTCAGCTGAGGCTTTGAGAGTTTTGGGTAATGGTGAATTAACAACCGCTATTACTGTTAAAGCTGCTCACTTTAGCGCATCAGCAAAAGAAAAAATAGAAAAAGCAGGCGGAAAGGCTGAATTGGTATAATGAAACATAATTATGCTCAACCAACGCCTGACATTGTAGGAATGGTTAAGGCGTCTGGGCTTAAAGAAAAAGCAATATTTACTTTAATTGCGATTGCTGTGTTCAGATTCTTGGCACAGGTACCTTTGTTTGGTATCAATAATGAAGTTTTTGCACATATCGCATCAGGAAACAATCTTATTGCCTTCATCGATCTTTTTTCCGGGGGAGCATTAGGAAAAGTTTCTATTATTGCTTTAGGCATAGGACCATATATTACTGCATCTATTGTAATGCAGTTGATGGCGGTTGTTGTTCCTCAGTGGGAACAAATGCAAAAAGAAGACGGCGAAGCAGGCAGAAGAAAACTTTCTCAGTACAGCCGTATTCTTACCGTATTTATTGCAATGTTCCAAAGTGGAATATTTCTTTCTTTTCTTACTCATAGTGCGCCAATGGCGATTATACCCGGTGTAAATAAAGGATTGTTCTTCTTTGGTTCTATGTTAATTTTAACAGCAGGTGCCGTTTTTATCATGTGGCTTTCAGAATTGATTACTGAACGAGGCATAGGAAACGGCGGTTCGTTGTTGATTTTTGCAGGTATTTTGGCTGGTATTCCTGTTTATTCTGAGAAAACTTATCAATTGGTTTCCAATGATGCAGGTATGCAAGCTAACTTGTTCCTTTTACTTGCAATTTTTGCAGCAACAATGGTATTGATTGTTGTAATGCAAGAGGCTATAAGAAAAGTTATTATTGTAAACCCCAAAAGACAGGTTGGAAACAAGGTCTATGGCGGAATTAATACGCATATTCCATTCAAATTAAATCCGGGTGGTGTAATGCCTATTATCTTTGCTATTGCGATATTGTTCTTTCCGGCTACTGTTCTTCAATTTTTGGGACAAGCGTTTAAAGGTGGTCAACTTGAAGGTATCTTTGAACAATTGACTCAAATTTTGAGTCCGACAGGATTTACATATTATGCTATATATTTCTTGTTAATTGTATTCTTGACGTTCTTTTATGCGTCAATCATGCCAAATATGCAACCAAAAGATATAGCTAATAACTTGAAAAAGCACGGTTCATCAATCCCTGGAGTAAAACCGGGCAGGCCAACAGCGGAAGCTTTGGATAAAATTTTGTCCAAAACTACGTTTATTGGTGCAATGGCGCTTGGTGTTATTGCTTTGATACCATCGTTAGCAAGTAAAGTTACAAATATTACTACTTTCCAAGGGATTGGGGCTACATCTTTAATCATCATGGTTGGAGTTGCTTTGGATTTGATTAACCAAGTTAAAACACATCTTTTGGCAAAACAATATGAAAGTTTTTTGAAAGAGTAGTAGTTTAAAATCATAGAAAAGACCCGCATTTAGCGGGTCTTTTGGTTTTAATTTTTTAGTAATTCATCGTATCTTCTTCGAGAACACGACCCGCGCAGAGCTTTATACCATATTGGCTTTTATTTGTTTTCTCAGTTGTGCAATTTTCACTTATTCTTCAATCCACTGTGTTTTGTTATTTTGAATTATTTGCAGCTCGTGGCTTTAGTCCCTGAAGCTCTTTTTTTAGTATCATTATAAATAAAAAAGGAAACTACAATGTTTCCTTTTTTTGTTTTCTATAACTGTATTTTGATTTTTATTCTTCAGATTCTTCTTCAATGTTTATCTCATCGTCTTTGTTTTCTTTTATTTTATCAACAACCATTTTTGCGATTTCTTTAGCTGCTATATTTTGGATATGTTCTGATGAGTTTTCCAACATTGTAATAGCTGTTCTTACGGTTTTATCAATGTCGTACCAACGAGCATTACCTCTACCTTCAACACCTTCTTCCACAGCTGAAAGAATATCTCCAACTGCTTCAAATTCATTTGAAGCTATATTATGCTCAATTATAATTTTAATAAGATTTAATGCAACTTTAATTTGAGTTTCATCATCTGTTTCCTCTAAAGTTCTCATTGATTTTGAAAGCAATGGGTCTCTATCGTACCAACGTCTTTTGTCATAGTATTCTTCACGCATACAGCCTCCTTAACCGTTTTTAAATGTTACGCCATTACCTGCTCGCGGATATTCCCATTTTAGTGATTTTTTTTCGCAAACTATTCTGCAAGCACCACATTCTAAACAATTTTCATAATTTACAATAAGCTTTTGATTAACCTCATCCCATTCATACACTCCGGCAGGACAGACTACTGAGCAAATTTTACTTTCACACTTAAGACAATCTTCGCTGCAAGGTATTAGGTGAGAAACCGTATCACAATTGTACTTTAATTTGTTTAATTTGTCATCAATATTCATTTTAACACTCCAATTACGGACTTAATTATTACCCATACATCGGATATTAATTCGCCCAAACTCCGCTCTGCAAGCCAGCTTCGAATATATTTCCTAAATTCTTGTTTTTTAGGTTTTGCATTAACGTTTGTAAATATTTCAAAAAACTCTGCAATTTTTTTAGGGTAATATCCAAAGAACGAAGCTGTTTTAGGCGAAATATTATCTAAAATATCTTTGTAGGTTTTTAAATCTTTTATAACATAAGAGTCCTTTAGGCTTTTATGGTATGAGGACAATGTTTTTTCACTGAAATCACCTTTATTCAACGCTTGTATTGCCGTTTGAGCGGCTAATTGTCCACTTTTAAGTGCCAAATTGGTTCCTTCCCAGTGTATATTATTAACCAACATAGCTGCATCGCCTACAACCATTACACCATTGCCATACAGTTTTGGTATTTTTTTGTAACCTCCTTCGGGAATTAAATGTGCGCTATATTCGACCAACTCCCCGTCTCTTATTAAAGGCTCAATAACAGGATGTTTTTTTAATTCTTCTAAAACATCGTTTACATTTATTTTCTGTTTTCTTAAGTCTTCTAAGCCAATTCCTAAACCAATAGAAACAGAGTCTTTGTTTGTGTATAAAAATCCTAATCCTAAATTTTTATCCATTGGATAACCAATTAATTCATAGACACAACCGGAGTTTTCGCTTAAATTGAATCTTTCTTCTATTACTTTTTTATCGAGTTTTATTACTTCTTTTACTGATAATGCAACATTTTTCGGAGTAATTGTTTTTCTCATTCCAATCTGTTTTGCCAGTAGCGAATTAACACCGTCTGCAAGGATAACGATATTGGAATAATACTCTTCTAAGTCTGTTTTTATGCCAATTACTTTTTCGTTATCAACAAGAAGTTCTTTAACAACCGTATTGGGGGCAAAATATACCCCTTCTTTTTGTGCTTGTTCAACGCACCATTTATCAAATTTAGCTCTAATAACGGTACAAGCATTGGTTTTTGCCATTGGGGACTTATAAGCTATGGTAGTAGCTGAATCTTTTGTCATTAAGGAGTAACAATGTTCTTTAACAATTCTTTCAATCGGAGCTTCGTCTAAAAAATTTGGAAAAATTTCTTGAGTCGGTTCGACGTAAATTGCGCCCCCAAAAACATTTTTAGCTCCTGCGAAAGAACCTCTTTCAACTAAAAGAACTTTTTTATCTGCACGAGCTAATGTTATTGCTGCAGACACACCTGCGGGACCAGCTCCTACAACTATTACATCTATTTTGTTGTTTTGCATTTGTACCTCATTATAATCTTACAAATAGAAAATGATGTTTATAATAAAATCTGTTATCAGTAATATAACAGTTGCTCTGATAGCGCCTTTGGTAACCGCGTTCCCAACATCGACTGCTCCGCCGGTAGTTTGATACCCCTGAGTTGCCGTAACAGTAGTAATAACAACTCCAAAAATTGAAGCTTTTAAAAGGCTTATGTAGATGTCTTTTGTGTTTAACCAAAGCCATACTGTATGTAAGTATCTGTTGAAATGCAATCCGATAGCACCATTTGCAATTACCATACCTGCTAATATACCAAAAAGTTCAGCTATTAGAATAACCATTGGTGTAGTTAGGGCTGCTGATATAATTTTAGGTGTAAAGTAATATCCTACTGGATTTACATTCATAGTTTTTATGGCATCTACCTGTTCCGTTACCTTCATGTTTGCAATTTCTGCGCAAATAGCTGTTCCTGCGCGTGCACTAATTGCCAACGCTGCAAAACCCGGAGCTATTTCTCGAATTAATGCAACTGCAATAAAACCACCTACATAATCTTCAGCTCCTGTAAGTAAAAACTGTTGTGAAACTTGTAAAGCAATAACTGCTGCAGCTATCATTACTATTATTAAAGAAATTGGTAATGAATCATAACTAAATGCAGCAGCTTGTGCTATTATTTCAGAAAATCTAACTTGCCGATTAAATGCATATTTAATGCATGTGACTAAATTTTTTACGCATAAACCGACAAAATTAATCATTTACGGGAGTACACCATTTTTTGTATTTTTCAACTTTTCCGCGAACCACATCAAAATATAGTGCTTGCAATTTTTTAGATATAGGACCAACTTCTCCGTTGCCGAGGGATCTGTTGTCTATTTTTGTAATTGGGCTAACTTGAGCACCTGTTCCGCAATAAAAAGCTTCATCTGCAATATAGAGTTCAGTTCTGTCAATGTCTCGTTCGATTGTTTCAATACCAAATTCTTCTCGAGCTAATTCCATAATAGTATTTCTTGTTACGCCTACAAGAATATTATCAGTTGTTTTGGTTGTAACAAGTTTTCCGTTTTCTACCAAGAATAAGTTCATTGCTGAACCTTCAGTAACATGACCGTTTTCAGAAAGAACAATTGCATCATCAAAACCTGCACGTCTTGCATCCGTAACAATTAAAGCAGCATTTGCATAGCTACCGCCTACTTTTGCACGAGGAGGAATAGCATTGTCTTCAAGTCTTCTCCAGCTTGAAACACATACGCTTAAGCCTTTTGAAACATCTATATAGTCACCTAGTGCACAAGTAAAAATTAAAACTCCATCAGGATTGTCATATAGCCCCGGTCCAACTTTTTGTGCTTTTTTGAAAATTGTCGGGCGAATATATGCATCAGTTTTGTAATTATTTTTCTTAAGAAGATTAACTGTTATATCACACAACTCATCGATAGAGTATGGCATATCCATGCACATAATGCGTGCACTTCTGGCAATTCTTTCAAAGTGTTCTCTCATTCTAAATACGAACATAGAATCATTTTCAGGGTTGTAATAAGCCCTTATGCCTTCAAAAACGGATGTTCCATATAAAAATGCGTGTGTTCTTACCGGAATTGAGGCTGTTTTCGCATCAATATATTCACCATCTAAAAATACAAACTCTTCTTGTGTCATAGTTTTTTCTCCCTTACTAATTTATACTGATATAATACTCCAAATTTCACGTTATGAAAAGTTTTTTAACAAAAATAAATTAGATAGGGGACTAAAATTAAAACATTATTTTTGAGTCTGCCAGCAAAACATAATTTTTAATTATTGGCGTTTTTAATTTTTTGTAGGTTTTAAATTCATTTTTATTTTTTTTATTTGAAATTTTGCTGTTAAGTAATATATAAATTTGTGTTTCACTATTTTGCATTTGCCTCTCTCCATTTTTTAAATATTTATTAATTTAATTCTTTTTTCCTTGCTCTTTGTCTAAATTTAAGGGATACTATATATTGAGTTTAAAAAAATAACAGAAAATGAAAATTAATAAAGAGTTAATAAGTAAAATATTTTGGGGAGTTATATTTACGGTAGCGGGGATGTTACTTGCTCAGTTATGTTTTGAAAATATAAAATCAAAACATAATGCCCGTTACTATGAGCAAGGTTTGAATTTTATAAAACAAAAAGATTACCAAAATGCATATTATAATTTTTCAATGGTGAGTAAAGGCAATGCGTTTTATTGTCCTGCTAAATATAGGGCTGCGTTGGCTGCTCAAAATCTTTATGATAAAAATTCGGCTATAATAATGCATAAAGATGTTATTAATAATTGTGCCAAAAGTATTTTTGAAGAAAATTCTCGATATAATTTAGCTGTTTTATATTTTCAACAAGAAGAATTTAAAAAAGCATTAACTATATTTGAAGAATTATCTAAAAATGCCAGAAATGAAAAATACAAAATAGCATCAAATTATTTTATAGGAAATATAAAGAAACAAACAAGCCCAAAATTAGCCCTGAAACATTATCTTAAATACATAGAAGACGCCCCAAACGGCAAATACACAAAAGCAATAATTGAAAATATTAAAGATTTAAATTTACCACTAACATCAAAACAAAAATATATATTAGGTGTTGCGTTGTTAAAAGCTGATTTATATAAAGATGCGGAAATTGCGTTTAATAATGTGCCACTTGAAAAAAGTTGGTATTATTTAGTAGTATGTGCTCAAAAACTAGGTAATTATAAAAACGCAAAAGAACTAATTTTAAAAAATATTGAAAATTATGGTTCAAATCTTTCGGAAGAAGAATTGCAAAATGTTATAGACTTGTATGCTCAATACAATGCTGATAAAAAAAACGGCTATTTATTAATTGCGGAAAAATTATTTGCTAAATCTCTTGCAGGCGGGGATTATGCTTTATATAAATACATCAGTTTTTTGGATAAAACTGAGGCTATTCCTTATTATTCCAAGATAAAAAATATATATCCTGACGGTCGTTTTGCATCTGATGCATTATGGAATATTTTGTATAAAAATTACAAACAGGAAAAATATAAAAAAGTTATTGACTTAGCGGAAGAACATTCAAAAAAATATTCGAATACCATAGCGGCACCAAAAGTTTTGTTTTTTGCTGGAAAAGCTTGTGAAAAAACAAAGCATTTTTCGAAAGCAAAAAATTACTACAACAAAATCATAGAAGGTTATCCTGATGATTACTATGCTTTTCGTGCAAAATTACTTTTAGACGGAAGAAAAACAGCGTGGACTATAAAAGGGAAAAAACAAATCTCAAGCACAAATTCTAACATTAATTTTCCGTTTGAATATTTGAATTTGAGTAAGAAAGATATAGAAACTTTGGACTTTTTGTATAAAAAAGGAGATTGGAGATTGGTTTCTGACTTAATTGATAATAATGATATTATTCAAAGTTGGATAGAATATAATGCCGGTAATAAAACGACCTCTATTATTTTAGCAAGAAATTATATTACCAAATTAAAGACAAAACCTGCATTTTCGAATATTGCATATAAACTTGCATATCCATTATATTATGTTGAAGAGATAAATAGGTATTCTAAAATTTATAATCTGGACCCGTATTTGATTTTATCAATAATTAAAGAGGAAAGTCATTTTGACACAAAGGCAAGAAGTAGTGTGGGCGCAAGTGGTTTAATGCAAATAATGCCTGATACGGCAAGTTTTATAGCTTCTAAATATGGGTTGAAATTCGATGGTGACATATATAGAAATATTGATAAAAATATAGAATTAGGGGCTGCTTATTTGGATTTTGCATTAAATCATCTTTCTAAAAAATATTTATTTGCTGTTGCCGGATATAATGGCGGTCATAATGCCGTAAAAAATTGGCATTCTACATTAAATTATGATGATTTTGATGAATTTGTTGAAGAAATTCCTTATGCTGAAACTCAAAATTATATTAAAAAAGTGTTTAAAACCTATTGGAATTATTTAAATATTTACGATAGAATTGACTAAACAGTGAATCTTATTTTGGGGATTTTTTTCATACGGAAATTGTATGGACATTTAATACAAAAATTGTTTAAATGAAAATAGAAAGATTAATAAAGGACGTGAGCGTGTATAGATTTGAAATGATAACAGGCCCAATGGGGTGCGGCAAAACAGAAGAATTGTTAAGACGTATTCGTCGTTCTATTCTTGCTAAAAAGCATGTTAAAGTTATTACTCCGGAGCTTGATACAAGGGCAAAAGGAGATTATATTGAATCTCGTAACGGATTATGGCTTGATGCGGTAAAAGTTGCTAGTTCACACGAAATTCTTCACGTTGTAGATGAAACTGATGAAATTATTGCCATTGATGAATTACAGTTTTTCGATGAAGGAATAATTTCTGTTGTAAAAAAATTAATTATGCAAGGTAAAAAAGTTATTGGGTCAGGTTTGGACTTAGACTTTAAAGGTGATCCTTTTGGATATATGCCGGAACTTTTGTGTATGGCTGATAAAGTGGATAAGCTTTGTGCTGTATGTCTGAAATGCGGTTGTGAAACAGCTACCAGAACACAAAGGCTTATTAATGGTAAGCCTGTAGACAAAAATTCTCCACTTATTATGATTGGTGGAGATGAAACATATGAAGCCCGTTGCTATGATTGTTGGGAGTTGCCTGACATAAAAACAGAAAATAGAAAACGTGGCTTTAAATTGTTAAATTTTCATTCCAAATAAATAAGCCCCCTTGCGAAAATTTGAAAAAAGTTGTATCTTAAATATAAGACAATTAGTTAAGTTTAAAAAACTTAATAAGGAAATATTGCCGATATGACAGGCGTATAGTTTAAGCGCAAGAAAAAATTTTAAAATTAATAGCAAAAAAATTTTTTTCTGTGTGTTATGACAAATAATAAAAATTCCGCTTAATTCAAAAGGACAATTGTGGACTTCGAAAAGCAAAAATTAGAAGAAAAAATGATAACAGACCAAAATCAAAATACTTGGTCATCTAATCCTTTGTCTGGTTCAGGAAAAATTGCGAAAATGAATGCAATCGCGCCTGCCAGAGCGGTTTCAAACAGATTGTTTGCGGGATATAATCAATATTTGCAAAAGCATGCTACCGTTGATTATTCTTTGTTAATCTCACTTTTAAACGATATAATTCACAGTAAAAAAGCTGTGCATGAATTATTTTATTCTTTGCACAATATTTTTACGAATAAACTTAACACATATTTTTCAGCTTTTGGTGAGTTTAATAATCAGTCAAAGTGTATAAATATTAAATTAATTGACAAGATCGGTTCAACTTATTCTGCAAAAATATTTTTATCAGACACAAGCAGTCCTGTTGTTGAGGCGATAAACAATAATATTGTTACGATTTTGGATAGTAATAAGTTTTTAAATATTCCTTATTTGTCTGATTCAAGATGTATAATTATTCCGATGTTTGCACAATCAAAACCTGTGGGTGTTTTTCTGATTGGTGATAACGAGGCAGAAGAAAATAAATCTGTTTTTGAAATGATGTCTGCTTTTCTGTCATTGGTTATACAAAATGAAGAGTTGAAAGAATTGGCTTCATTGAATTGTAATGAGGATTCGCTAACCGGTTTATATAACCACAGAACTTTTCAGGAATATCTTTCTAAAGAAATAGAAAAGGCGAATCAATCAAATCAAAAATTATCTATATTGATTTTTGACGTGAATAATATTTCTGTAATTAATAAAGAATTGGGACATAGTAAAGGTGACGAAATAATTAAACTTGTTGCCAATAAAATAAAACAAAACATAAGAACAAATGATATTGCAGGAAGGTACGGCGGGGATGAAATAGCGGTAATTCTTCCTGAAACTGACACAGAAGATGCAAGATATCTTGCCGAATATTTAACATATTCGTTGTCTTGTTGTCTTGTTGATGATGTTGGGCCAGTTAAGGTTTCGGTCGGGATTGCTACTTATCCAACTTCAGCTATTGAACAAGATAAACTTCTTATTCTTGCGGAACAAGCAATGTATATTTCAAAAAGTAAAGGATATCAAAACGGAATTTCTACTATCGTATCTTCTCAAGATTTTGACTTCTGGGATGATATGGCATTGAGTTCATTTGCTTCAGTCTTGACTAAAAGGCATGCTTCAATCGGTGTGAATTTTGAAGAAGAGTTGTTAAATAAATTTAATAATGAAGACATTATAAACCAAAATCACCTTGTTGAGGTTGTTACATCTCTTGCAACAGCAATCGATGCTAAAGATGAATATACAAAAGACCATTCAACATCGGTTGCAAGATACGCTGAAGCTCTAGCCAGAGCATTAAATCTTCCTGAAAAAGAAGTAGAACGAATTAAATTAGGAGCTATGCTCCATGATGTAGGTAAAATCGGCATTCCGGAAAACATATTAAGAAAACCGACACAATTAAGTGATGATGAATGGTCAATAATGAAACAGCATCCGATTATTGGTGCAGAGAAAGTTCTTATGCCAAATAAATCACTTCACGATTTAATCCCTATGGTTAAATATCATCATGAGCATTGGGACGGCACCGGTTATCCAGAAAGACTTAAGGGTGAAGAAATTCCGTATACCGCGAGGATTGTTTCAATTGCAGATGCATTCCATGCGCTTGTAAGTGACAGACCATACAGAAAAGGCTTAGGAATAGATAAAGCTTGCGAAATTTTGAAATTGGGTGCCGGAATTCAATGGGAAAAAGAAATGGTGAGAACCTTTATTCAAATAGCACCGTCTTTGGTTACTAAAATCTAAACCTTTTTTATAATTTCAATTATATCTTTTATTTCTTTTGAAATAAAAGAGTCTGAGTGTTGAGTTAAAACGGTTTCTATGGAGTGTGCAAAATCAGCTTTTTTAAATTCACCCAAGCCATTTATTCTGTATATTTCTTCCAAATCTTTAACTCGTCCGTTTTCCATTGAAAAATGTTCAGGTTCTATAGAAAAAATATTTAAAAATTTATAATTTATTGCTTCTGCTATTAAATCTAATGAAAGAATATCTTCAAATTCTCCTTTCTCTATTAAGATTAATTTGTCCTGAGTCCTAATTTTATCAGAAATGATTTGCGCTACAGCGTCAGCATCTGCATCAAGCAAAATAACTATTGGTAGTTTAACTTTTTCTTTAAGTTTTAAATATTCTTTTGCAACTTGGTTTTTACCGCCTGCTGCCAAAATTTCTATTCCATTTTTATCAAAATCATAATTTAAAATTTTAGAAAATTTAGGTAATAAAATTTCCTCTGTAATTCCTTCTGCCAAAATAATTTTTTCAATAGGAAATTTAGTAGCAAATGTGTTTCTTATACTCTTTGCATTGTTATTGTTTATTAAGTGATACAATAATTCTAAGTTTTTACATAAATCTTTTTTGGGGCAATTTTGAAGGATTGTTTCATAAGGTACTTTTGCGTTCATTAATTGCTTGGTGTTTTCATCTATTTCAAAAATATTATTTTCAAATTCTATAATTTTATGATGTAAAGAATTTTTAGTAATAAAATTTTTGCCTAATGAAAATTGAAAAATTTGCTCAATAATATCACAAATCAAATTATTACTTAAATTATCATACTCTTTAAAGCTAATTTTGGGTTCAATTAAATATTTTGAAATCATTTCGCGAAAAACCCGATTATATTTGACTTCAGGCGTCTTAAACCTTGTAAGCCTATCTATAGCTAACAGCATTTCATCTTGAGTCATTGATTTTATTTTGTATTTGCAAATATTTTCCATAAAACTTTTGTTAAACAAATGTAAATAATAATACAAATATACATTAAAATAGGCAAATTTAAAAATATTTATAGTTTTATTAAAATATAGGCAGGTTAATTATAAAAAGGTGTGCTTTGTTTACGCAAATTGATTTAACCAATAATACAAAAAATTCAGTCTTATTGACACAATCGCAGAAAGTTTTAGCTCCGGCAAACCAAAAATCGGAGTCTGTTTCTATTCCTGTAAGACAATCAACATTTGCTTATTCCGGTGTTTATTTTGGTGCAAATCAAAATACAAATATCCAAACTGTCTTAAGAACGCAGGAAGAACAAAGTAAATTTTTAAATATTTCAAATCAATTAAATCTTGAAGGAAAAAATTTATTAAATAATTTACTAAAAAACGGAAGATTACTTAATAACAATTCTAATGATAAATCGACAACTCTTGATAATCTTCATAATATAATTTCCAAGAAAAGAGTAGACGGTTTGGATGCGAAGTCTATACTAAAAGATGTTTTGGTTGTGTTGAATAATCCATATGAAGTTACACAAAAGTTTGGTGATATCCCAAAACCTATCAGTAAACAAATTTTATCAAATACGGCTGAATATGAAACATCTGATTCGCCATATACAAATTACTTAGATGCATTAAAAAATAATGGCAAAATGCCAAGTCCTCAACCTATTACAAAAGACCTTTTAGATGTAGTATCAAGTTCCTGTGTTGCGGCAAGTATTCAATTCAATTTAGCACACAAACATCCTGCAGAGTATGCTAGAATGGCGGAACAGCTAAGTTCAGAAAAAATTAGTGTAACAAAAAATATTAAACTTACTGATATTGCTCCCGGTATGGTTGATGCAATGTGGCTTTTGAAACAATTTAAAGTACCGCATAAACAATTGGATTGGGATAATGTTGTAGTTCAAATGGCACCGGATAAAAATGCTATAGTCAGGGCAAGAATTCAAGCTTCAGACTTATATCGTGATATAGGAGAACGGAGCCCAATAGATGTTCTTATGCAATCTACTTTCATGAATATTGGTTCACAGCATACATATAATGCTCTCACTGATACAAGAACTGGTATTTTTAACCCTGATAACAGAGGGTTAACTGATATTGAAAAAAATCTTACTGAGGTAATAGCACAGGGTAGTAATAAAATATCCGTAACTTATCAAATTTTGGATGAAACAGGTAAAATTATAGGCTATGAGTGTCCTCATGAAAATACATTAAAACATATTAAAGAAGCTCTTAAATCGGGAGAAAATGTCATTGTCGGTTACACTCACACAGATCATAATAATAGAGTTGTAAACGGGCATGAAATAACAATTGTAGGCATTGAAAATAAAAACGGAAAAGAAGTATTTGTATGTAACGATACGGATGACATGAAAGCTGTGCCGGTAAAATATGATGTTAATTACTTATTGCCTAAAATTCACCATGCAGGACTTCCGCAATCTGCACTTAAAGATGATGTAAAAATTGTGGACAGTTGGGTAGATGTTTTGAATCAATATAAAAGTTCTCTGCCTCAAACCTTAGCTTAAAAAGTTTGTCCGTAAGCTTCACCGGAGACAACTTGTGAGAATTCTTTTCTAATTTTTTTTGTTTGCAACTCCGGTTTGGCATCATAACCTAAAGTCAACATTGCCATAATATAAATTCTTTCAGGTATATTAAGCTTTTTACGTAGTTCCATATAAATTTCCTGATTAACTTCGGTTAATTCATTTCCTAAAGCACCTATAACACAGGCCCCAACTCCTAGTTCTTCAGCCTGTAATGTCATATAAGCCATGGCATAAGTACATTGTTCTACTGTGCGTAATAAAATTCTCTCTTCACCTTTGAGCTTAGGATATAATGCTGGATTTTCAAAAATTGCGTTTATGCTTTCTTGCGGAACACCTCTTTGTTCTAATATTTTAGAAAATTTTGAAGAATCCCAGGCTGTGGTATCTGCTAAACAAAGAATAACATGAGAAGCTGTTTTTACGTGTTTTTGTCCCAATGCCAATTGTGATAATAGTTCCTTTGTTTCAGCATTGCTCACACTGATAAAATGCCAAGGTTGAACATTCATCCAAGAAGGGGCAAGCCTACCGGCTTCGAGTATTGTTTTTATATCAGTATCGGGTATTTTTTTATCCAAATAGATTCTTTTACTTGAACGTTCTACTATTTCTTTTATCATATACCCTCCTTACTCGGATAAAATTATTGTAAAATCACTTTGTGTACAATATTGTTTGATTGGACTAAAAACAAATTGCATATTCTTAAGCTCAGGGATTTTTCTTTTTAATTTTGATATTAATTCTGTAGTTATTGCATTTTGGTGCACTATAATTTGCGAATGAGGCAGGTTACCATGTCCTAAACAATTCACATTAAATCCTAAGTCTTCCAATTTGGTTTTAATTGCCATAGCTTGATTTTCCTTTTCTGTATTATATAAAATACCTACGGAAAAGTCTTCCAAGGAATCGGCCTTAACTCGATATATCATTCTGTCAATTACTTCTTGTGTCTTTTCCGGATCTAAAATCCAGTAACTAATGTAACCTTTAGTTGACGGACCTCCCGGTAATGTCGCAACTTCTATGGAATCAGAATTTATATCTCTTACTAATGCTACTAAATGAGATAATTCATATAAAGTCATATCTGTCTGGATATGAGTCATTGCAACTTTTAACGCTTCCGGAATTTTAGGTATAATAGAAGGACTGCGAAGTGTGTCTAACAAACTTTTTAAAAACCATTGTTGTCTTGATGTTCGACCGATATCTCCCAATCCGTCATGTCTAAATCTCAAAAATCCTTCAGCTTGTTCTCCGTTCAAAACATGTTTTCCTTTGGTTAAGTGGATATGTAATTTGCCTGAATAATCATCGTAATTTAAGGTTTTTTCCACATAAACGGGAACACCACCAATGATATCAACTAACTCCTTAATTGCACCGGAATTGATAACAATATATCTGTCAACTTTTATGCCTAATGTATCTTCTATTGTTCTTTTCGTTAAATCAACTCCGCCAATGGCATGTGCGTGATTTATTTTTTGAACTCCTTTGTCATCTGCCAAGTACACTTTACTGTCTCTGGGGATAGAAATAGCGTTAATAGAATGTGATGAGGGATCTATATTTATTAATAATATGGTGTCAGAGCGGGTGTTTTTAAACTTATCAGTGTCTTTTCCGTTAGAATCGACGCCCAAAACCAATAAATTTTGTCTTTTACTAAATAATGGAATGTTGAACCCTTTTTTTTCTTTTTTATTTAATTTATCTGATAAAGAAATTTTTTTTATCCCGTTTGTATTAACTTGCGGATGGTTTATAAAAATGTTATAGAAAATTATTGCACTAAAAATAGCAACAATAATAATAACAAAACCTCTTAAGACGGGTTCAACACCGGAGATTTTTCGTTCATTGCTCTTATATCGTAAAAATTCGTTATACTGTTCGTCCTTATTCTTCAATTCATTCATTATAAACTAACTCTATTT
>JAZTXF010000094.1:0-10419 GCA_045636305.1 Candidatus Gastranaerophilaceae bacterium
GTCAGTTGCAAATATTGCTAATGCTAAAGCTAATCAAAAAAAGATTATGGCGATTATGGAAAATGATAAAAAAACATATAATCGTTATAAAAATTTGTATGCTAGAAATTTTATATCTAAAAGCGAGTTGGATTTAGCGGAGTCAACTTATTTTTCTGATGTTGCGCAGCTTGAGGCAGCAAAAGCGCAGATAGCGCAAGCGGAAGCGAATTATAAAACTGCGTCTGCAAATATGCGTTATACAAGAATAATTTCTCCTGTAGATGGAATAGTTGTTTCCAGAGCTGTAGATGTCGGACAAACTGTAGCTGCAAGTTTTCAAACTCCAACTTTGTTTATGGTTGCTCAGGATTTAACTGAAATGCAGATAGAAACTAGTGTTTCAGAAGCAGATATTGGAAAGGTGAAAGTTGGTCAAGAGGTTAATTATACTCTTGATGGATATCAAGATAGTGTTTTTCGCGGAAAAGTTACACAGGTAAGAATTTCACCTACTACGGTTCAAAATGTAGTTACATATACTGTTATTGTTGCAGTTGACAATAAAGATGGAATTATAATTCCAGGAATGACAGCTAATGTTTCTATTATTACAAGTAAAAAAGAAAATATTATGACAGTACCAAATTCGGCCTTGAAATTTACGCCTATTACTGATGGTAGCGGACAAAAATACAAAGAGCAAGGTATATGGATTATGGATGGACGACGCCCAAAAAGGGTTAATGTTGTAGTTGGCGTAAGTGATGATGTTAATACAGAGATTATTTCAAAAGAGCTTAAGGGTGAAGAGAGTGTAATTGTCGGATTTGAAAATTTAAAAAAATCTAAAAAAGGAGCAGGGCCGCGTATGAGGATGTTTTAATGGCATTAATAGAAGTTAAAAACGCAATAAAGACCTATATAACAGGAGATACTTCATTTAATGCTCTTGATAATGTTTCCTTGTCAATTGATGATGGTGAATTTGTTGCTATTATGGGGACTTCAGGCTCAGGAAAATCCACATTTATGAATATGATTGGCTGTCTTGATAAACCTACTTCAGGTAGTTATTATCTTGATGGTATTGACGTTATGAGTCTGGAGTCAGATAAGTTGTCAGAGATTAGAAATATTAAGTTGGGATTTGTTTTTCAAGGTTTTAATTTAATTTCAAGGACTTCAGCATTAGAAAATGTAGAATTGCCAATGATTTATAAAGGTATAGCTCCGGAGGAAAGAAAAAAAAGAGCTGAATATGCTTTGAAGATTGTGGGGCTTGAAAACAGAGGCGAACATATGCCCAATCAAATGTCCGGTGGTCAACAGCAAAGAGTTGCAATCGCTCGTGCTATTGTGAATGATGCTCCTATTATTTTGGCGGATGAGCCAACGGGTAATTTGGATACAAAAACAAGCTATGAAGTTATGGATTTTTTTGTAAAATTAAATCAGGAGCATAAAAAAACAATTGTATTGGTTACTCATGAGCCTGATATAGCAGACTATTGCAAACGTATTGTTCGTTTTAAAGACGGAAAAATAGTTTCTGATGAGGTGAAGTCATGATAGATTTTGGTTCTACTTTTAAAATGGCTTTAGTTTCATTACGTGTAAATAAAATGCGTTCAATGCTTACAAGTTTGGGCATAATTATTGGTGTAAGTGCGGTTATTATAATGCTTGCAGTGGGTAGTGGGGCAAGTAAAAAAATAGCAGATGATATGGCCTCTATGGGCAGTAACCAACTTATGGTTACATCAGCCTCTTCAACCTCGGGCGGGGTAAGAATGGGAGCAGGAACAAAGCCAACTTTGACGTTAAAAGATGCATATGCTATTGAGGCTAATTGCGATGCTGTTTTGAGGGTTGCTCCTTATATGAACGAAGCAAAACAAATAACTTATGGAAACCAAAACTGGTCTACGGCAGTAGGCGGAACTGGTCCGTCATATTTGAGAATTGCAAATTGGGAGCTTTCTGCGGGGAGAAATATTATTCCGGAAGATATAAAAAATGTTACTAAGGTTGCACTTATTGGAAATACAGTAGCGTTGAATCTTTTTGGAGATGTCGATCCTATTGATAAAACAATAAGAATTGGAAATGTACCTTTTAAGGTTGTTGGTTTGCTTAAGGCAAAGGGTGAGAACGGGATGGGGATGGATCAGGATGATATAGTTCTTATTCCGATTACAACGGCGCAGAAAAAAGTTTTTGGTACAGATTTTCCTGGGATGATTAAACGAATAAATGTTCAAGCGAGAAGTTCAGAGATGTTGGATTTGGCTGAGGAACAAATTGTTGAATTGTTGAGAGTAAGACATCATATTGGTAAAATGCAGGATGATGATTTTACGGTGCGCAATCTTACACAGATGATGGAGTCAGCTAAAGAAGCTACAAAAACTATGGGGCTTTTGTTGGGCGCTATTGCTTCTGTTTCTTTGTTGGTTGGTGGAATTGGTATAATGAATATAATGCTTGTTTCTGTTACCGAACGAACAAAAGAGATAGGGATAAGAATGGCGATTGGGGCAAAAGCAAGTGATATAAGAGTTCAATTTTTGATTGAGTCTTTGTTGCTGTCAGTTATAGGTGGATTGATAGGAGTTTTTATTGGTGTTTTTGTTGCTAATGCCATTAAATTTTTGACAGATATGACGATTGCAATTTCTTCGTATTCTATCTTTTTATCAATGGGCTTTTCGTGTTTAATTGGCGTTGTTTTCGGTTATTATCCCGCTCATAAAGCATCTTTGCTTAATCCTATAGATGCTTTGAGATATGAATAATTGGCAAAAATAATGAAAATTATGCTATAATCTTCAAAAAAAGGAAAAATTATGCCCTTTGAGTTTGAACGATTAGAAATTGAAGATTTAATATTGGTAAAACCTAAGGTTTTTTGTGATGATAGAGGTTTTTTTATGGAAACATATAAAAAATCGGATTTTGTTGCAAATGGTATTAATGTTGACTTTAATCAGGATAATCATTCAAAATCCAAAAAAGGAGTTTTAAGAGGGTTGCATTATCAGGCTGCCCCTAAAGCTCAGGCAAAGTTAGTGCGTTGCTCTCGAGGAAAGATTTTTGACGTTGCTGTTGATATAAGAAAAAATTCAAAAACTTTTGGCAAATGGGTTGGAGTTTTTCTTAGTGAAGAAAATAAGCATATGTTTTATATTCCTGTGGGATTTGCGCATGGTTTTGTGGTTTTATCTGATGAGGCAGAGTTAATATATAAAGCAAGTTCTGAGTATTCAGTTAATCATGATAGGGGCATTTTGTGGAATGATGAAAAAATAGGAATTGATTGGGGGATAGATTTTGAACCTATTTTAAATGAAAAGGATATGAACCAGCCAAGATTTAAAGACATAAATTTAGAGGAAGTTCTATGAATATATTGGTCACCGGCGGCGCAGGTTTTATTGGAAGTTGTTTTATTAGGCATATATTGGGAAAACATCCTGATTATAGGGTTATTAACTTAGACTGTTTGACTTATGCCGGTAATATAAAAAACTTGGATGATGTTAAGGATAATGCGAATTATACATTTGTTCATGGAAATATTTGTGATAAAAAATTGGTTCGGGAAATAATCTCTCAAACTGATGCTGTTGTGAATTTTGCGGCAGAAAGTCATGTTGACAGATCAATAAATAACCCTGAAATATTTGTGGAAACAAATGTGCAAGGAACATTAAATTTGTTGCAGACTGCAAAAGAAAATAAAATTCAGAGATTTTTGCAGGTTTCAACGGATGAAGTTTATGGGTCGTTGGGTAAAACCGGTTATTTTACGGAGAAAACTCCTTTAGCGCCAAACTCACCATATTCTGCATCAAAAGCCAGTGCTGATTTGTTGGTTAGAGCTTATTATGAAACATATAAAATGCCTGTTTTAAATACTCGTTGTTCTAACAATTACGGACCTTATCAATATCCTGAAAAGTTGATTCCGTTTTTTATTTCCAGATTGTTGAACGGGCAAAAGGTTCCGGTGTATGGTGACGGAATGAATGTTCGAGATTGGTTGTATGTCTATGACCATTGTGAGGCTTTGGATATTGTGCTGCATAAGGGTAAAGAAGGTGAGATCTATAATATTGGCGGGCATAATGAAAAAACGAATCTTGAAATTACAAAGATTATATTAGATGCCATGGGTAAGGATGAGTCGTGTATTGAGTATGTACAAGACAGGTTGGGGCATGATAAACGTTATGCTATAGATAATACAAAGGTTTCAACAGAGCTTGGTTGGCAACCCTCTTTAACATTTGAAGAAGGTATAAAGTTAACTATAGATTGGTATTTAACAAATCAAACTTGGATTAAAGAAATAGAAGAAAAAAGGACATTGGTATGAAAGTACTTGTAACAGGTGCAAATGGTATGTTAGGGCAGGATTTGTGCCCGATTTTAGAGGATATGGGCTGCTTTGTTTATGAAAGTGATATTGACACTTTGGATGTAACGGATGAAGAAAGTGTGTCTGTTGCAATTGCAACAATAAAACCTGATGTAGTTATACACACAGCAGCATATACAAATGTCGATAAGGCAGAAGAAGAGCTTGATGTAGCTCTTGCTGTAAATGAACGAGGAAGTGAAAATATTGCTAAGGCATGTGCTAAAAATAATTGTTTGATGATTTATATATCAACGGATTATGTTTTTGACGGTACGAAAAAAGAACCATATTTACCAAATGATAAAACCAATCCGATTAATAATTACGGTTTAACAAAACTAAAAGGGGAAGAGGCAGTAAAAAAATATTGTGAAAAATATTATATAGTTAGAACAAGTTGGCTTTATGGTCATCATGGAAAAAACTTTGTTGAAACAATGTTGTCAATGGCGGAGAAAGCGGAAATTAAGGTTGTTAATGATCAAGTTGGTTGCCCGACTTGGACGGTTGAATTAGCGAACGGTATTTTGAAGTTGTTGGGCGGACAAAAGCCTTTTGGAACTTATCATATTTGTGGAAGTGGTTCTGCATCATGGTATGAGTTTGCAAAGGAGATTTTTGAGCAAGCAGGATTAAAGGTCAATTTAAAGCCTTGTACTACAGAACAATATTCACGATTAGCAAAACGTCCTACATATAGTGTTATGGAAAACGATAAAATTTGCCGAGATTGGAAGTTGGCATTAAAAGATTATTTTGCATTAAGATGTGATTAAGGAGTGAAAATGAAAGGAATTGTACTTGCCGGAGGAGCCGGCACAAGACTTTATCCGTCAACAATGGCGGTATCAAAACAGTTGTTGCCTGTTTATGACAAGCCAATGATTTATCATCCGATTTCTGTGTTGATGTTGGCAGGTATTAGAGATATTCTTATTATTTCAACTCCTGAAGATATAGCAAATTTTGAAAAATTGTTGGGTGATGGTTCACAATTTGGACTAAATTTCGCTTATAAGGTGCAGCCAAAACCCGAAGGGTTGGCTCAAGCTTTTATATTGGGCGAAGATTTTATCGGACAAGATAGCGTTGCAATGGTTTTGGGCGATAATATTTTTTATGGTAAAGGGTTTTCAGAAACTTTGAAAAATGTTGTAAATAATATAAATGAGAGTGGTGGTGCAACAATTTTTGGTTATCAAGTGAAAGACCCACATAGATTTGGGGTTGTTGAATATGATAAGAGCGGTAATGTTCTTTCTATTGAGGAAAAACCGCAGATGCCTAAGTCAGATTGTGCTGTGACCGGTTTGTATTTTTATGATAATAAAGTTGTTGAATATGCGAAACAGCTTTCTCCGTCCTCTAGAGGAGAGTTTGAAATAACAGATTTGAATAATATTTATTTAAGGGAAAACAAATTAAGATTGGAACTTTTAGGTAGAGGCTTTGCGTGGCTTGATACGGGTACGCATGCTTCTTTGTTGAGAGCATCTCAATATGTGCAAACTATTGAAGAAAATCAAGGAATAAAAATAGCATGTTTGGAAGAGATTGCTTATCGTTTGGGCTATTTGGACACATCATCCATTAAAGAACGTGCTTTAAAATATAAAAATAGTGATTATTTTAAATATATTTTGAATATTGTGAGTTAGTGTAGTAAAATTAAACAAGAAGAAATTGGGTAAAATTATGAGTGAAAAAAGCTTGGCATTATTTGTTAGTGAAAGACGTGAAGCTATTGGTTTATCGCAAACGGGCTTGTCTAAAAAATGCAATATTCCCGTAAAAATGATAGAAGATATTGAATCAGGTAATGAGCTTTTTTTGGCAACATCTGTTAGACAGAAGCTGGCAAAAGGCTTGAAAGTTGAACCTTCTGAGATAAAAAAATATGAAAAAACGTTTGATGTTTCACTTGTGTCAGATGCTAAATATATTGATGATTTAAAGATAAAAATTTTAGCAGGTGAGGGGGATGAGTGTTTTTGTCCGGTTTGTGGTGAAAAATTAGTTACAAGAATTGCTCAAATGTATGACTTGGAAGATGTTTTGCAGTTGCATCCAAAAGCCCATTGCCCAAAATGCCCGTTTCAAATAAGGTAAAATTATGTATGTTTGTTTGACGTTTTGTGCGTAGTGTGATATAAACGGAGTTAGGATGATAGATTTTAGTTTACAAAAAAGAAAGAATACAAGGCAAAAAGCCTTGTCCCCAAAGGGTTTTAAGGGGTGGGGTGTTTTGAAGGCTTTCTCTGTCGCCGAAGCTTTAATGACCCTTTTAATAGTGAGTTGTATTTTGGCAATGTGTGCACCTTTGTTTAGTAAAAGGGCCAACAGTAATTTTGCATTAGAGGCCAGTCTTATTATACCATCCGGAGCTATTATGTATTTTGACTTGGAGTCTTGTCCTAATGGATGGTCTCCATTGACTGAGACTCATCCCGAAGCGGCAAATGCATTTATAAGAAACATAAGCGGAACGGCAAGAGAAAAAGGCAGTGTGGAAAATTCTGCCGTCCCTAATATTACGGGCATGACAAACGGAGAACAATCAGGTCGTGTAACGAATGAGGGTGCTTTTTATTCGACTTCCGGCGGTGTGGCTCGTGGTGGTGATTATGACGGAAATTTGTTGTATTTTGATGCGTCAAGGGTTTCTGAAGTATACCAAAATGGCGTAACAGAAGCTCGACCATACAACATTGGTTTTATAGCTTGTCGTAGAGATTAATTTTAAAAAATTAATTTTTCATTAATATTTTTATTTTTTTTACAATTTTATTGTATAAATATATTGTAATGTTATAAGTGATTTTATAGGGAGATTAAATTATGGCAATCAGACCACTTTCAGACAAATTGGTTATCAAAGTTATTGATGATACTGAACAAACTTCTGGTGGAATTTTTATTCCAGATTCTGCAAAAGAAAAACCTCAAAAAGGTGAAGTTATCGCAGTAGGACCTGGAAAATCTTTAGAAGATGGTAAAAAAGAAGAGATGGAAGTAAAAGTTGGAGATATCGTTCTTTTTGCTAAATATGCAGGAACAGATGTTAAATTAAATGATGAAATGCTTAAAATTCTTGCTGAAAAAGATGTTTTGGGCATTTTGGAAAACTAATAACTTAAAGGAGATTATAAAAAATGGCTAAAAGAATTGTATTTAATGAAGAAGCGCGCAAAAGCCTAATGAAAGGTATTGATGCGGTAGCTGATGCTGTTAAAGTTACAATTGGTCCAAAAGGACGTAACGTAATATTAGAAAAAAAATTTGGAGCACCTCAAATCGTTAATGACGGTGTTACTATTGCTAAAGAAATTGAATTGGAAAATGGCTTGGAAAATGCAGGCGCACAGTTGTTGAAAGAAGTTTCTTCTAAAACAAATGACGTTGCAGGTGATGGTACTACTACAGCCTCTGTATTGGCTCAAGCATTAGTGCGTGAAGGTTTAAGAAACCTTACTGCAGGAGCTAATCCAATCGGAATTAAACGTGGTATGGATAAAGCAGTTGCTGTTGCAGTTGAAGAAATTAAAAAAATGTCAAAACCAGTTAATTCAAAAGAATCTTTGGCACAAGTTGCTGCAATTTCAGCAGGTAACGACTCACAAATCGGTGGTTTGATTGCTGATGCGATGGATAAAGTTGGTCATGACGGAGTTATCACTGTTGAAGAATCTAAATCAACAGGTACAACTTTAAAAGTTGTTGAAGGTATGCAGTTTGATAAAGGATATATTTCACCTTATTTCGTTACTGACCCTGAAAGAATGGAAGCTGTTTTAGAAGATGCGTACGTTCTTTGTGTAAACAAAAAAATCAATCTTATTGCTGATTTGGTTCCTGTTTTGGAACAAGTTGCAAGAGATGGTCGTTCATTGTTAATTATTGCTGAAGATGTTGAAGGTGAAGCTTTGGCTACTTTAGTTGTTAATACAATGAGAAAAGTTCTTAGAGCGGTTGCTGTTAAAGCTCCTGGTTTTGGCGATAGAAGAAAAGCAATGCTTGAAGATATCGCTATTTTGACAGGTGGACAAATGTTTACTGAAGAATTGGGCATTAAATTAGAAAATGTTACAGTTCAAATGATGGGTAAAGCAAAACGTGTAACTGTTACTAAAGAAGAAACAACAATCGTTGTTGGTGATGATACTAAAACAGCGGTTGAAGAAAGAGTTAAATTGATTAAAAAACAAATTGAAATGTCAGACTCTGAATATGATAAAGAAAAACTTCAAGAACGCCTTGCTAAGCTTTCAGGCGGCGTTGCTGTTATTGAAGTTGGTGCAGCTTCTGAAGTTGAATTGAAAGAAAGAAAATTGAGAATAGAAGATGCTCTTAACGCTACTCGTGCCGCAAAAGAAGAAGGCATTGTTCCTGGCGGTGGTGTAGCTTTGGTTAGAGTTCTTCAATCAATGATTGAAAAACAAAAGACATGCACAGAGTGCGAAAAAATGTCTGATGATGAAAGAATTGGTGTTAAAATTCTTATGGAATCATTGCATATTCCTCTTTACCTCATTGCTAACAATAGCGGTGTAAAAGGTGAAGTTGTTGTTGAAGAAGTTAAAAAACTTCAAGGTGCAATGGGCTATGATGCAATGAACGATAAATATGTTGATATGCTTGAAGCAGGAATCGTTGACCCTGCAAAAGTTACTCGTTCTGCATTAGAAAACGCAGTTTCAGTTGCTTCAATGTTGTTGACAACAGAAGCTGCAGTTATAGATATCCCTGAACCAAAAACTGCTCCTGCAATGCCTGATATGAGCGCAATGGGCGGTATGGGCGGAATGATGTAGTTTCCCCCCCCCGTTTGTTCAAGAATAGCAAAAAAGCCCACATTTGTGGGCTTTTTTGTTAGATTTTATTTGTTTAAATTTATCTTTTGTTAATTTCTTAACCAGAGGCATATTTTGTGGGATGCTATTTGCTAATAAAATAGCGTGTAATGGATGTATTTAGTGCTAGGATTGAAAAAACTTATGATTCCAAAATCCAATGTTTGCCAGTTGTTATAATTATAACAATGTAAATCTTTGTAAAATTTTTTGATAAAAATGGCAAATTTTTTCTAAAATGTTTTATAATAAGAACAATGGTTGTTGTGAAGATTAAGGACGTATTATGAAAAAATTAGTGTTTTTATTTGTCTTGTCAGTTAGTTTTATTGTATTAGTTAATGTTCAAGCAGCAGATGCTGCAATGCGTGCACATGTGTCAGTCGGTGTAGGTGGTCATGTTCATCCGCATTTGGGACATGGACATCATGTAAGGCATGCTCATGGGTCTCATATGCATGGACACTATAGACCGCATTATTATAGACGACCAAGAATTATAACAACTAGTGTTAATTATATAAAAAGAGATATCGGAACAGGCGAAGTTCAGCAAGTTATTCATGTTGGACCGACACCAATGTATTATCCGTATTATTAGTTTTAATCTAGTAAGATATATTGATGAGCATGTGTTTTAATTTTAACACATGCTCATCAATTTTTATGTGGCATGCAAATTGAAATGATTAGTCTAAAATACCTGAAAGCATGCCTATTTAACAAAGTGCTTGCATTTCAAAATTGATGTAGTATATTAATTAAAGTGGAAATCGAAAAGATTTTAAATGCACTGGAAAAGAACATTGAAAACCCAAGTTAGATAGCCGAATATAAAATTTATTTATAATATATTAAGCAATTTTAACAAAAAAGATTTTAAACACTTGACATTGCAAAATGCTGGTGTTAGCATAACAACACTGGACTTGTTAAGTTCGGTTAACAAATTAAAAGGGATGGCGGAAAAGGTTATATAGCTCCGCGCAAAATAACCCCCGAGTAAGGGTCGCTGTACCTTCTGCACATTGACAAGAGAATAGCTGAAAACGACGAAGAAATACCTGTTGATTGAGAAATGAACGGATAACGAAAAGACGCGTAGCGAAAGCGAGCGAAGTAATGAGTCGAATATCTGTCGAGAGGCAGATGGACATAAACTTT
>JAZTXF010000095.1:0-3245 GCA_045636305.1 Candidatus Gastranaerophilaceae bacterium
GTGTGCTCCCTCGGTTGTAGCAAGATATGATGTAACATCAATTATTTTCTGTGACATTTCATCAACAATCAATTCTTCGTTTATGTTTGGCATAGGAGCACCTCCTTATTCAGCACACACAGTGCTGAATATATATTACCATAAATTTCTTGCTTTGTCAATGATTTGGCTTGTATAAATATTGAAAGTGCTTTTCTTTGGTTAATGTATAACAAATTTTGGTATGTAAAATTCCTAAATTTATTATTAGCTCTACTATATCGTGAGTGATATCTTTTATATATTCACCTTAATCCCTAAATAATTTATTCATCCGTTCTGTAACCTTTTGCAATTTTTCATTTGTTGAATCTCCGTCAACAGTAATATTTAATATACTGCCTTCTTTTGCATTAGCAGGGAGTAATGCTTTCGGACAATCTAACATTTGTCCGCTTGGCAATTCAACGACTGCGAAATCGCCTTCAAATCTATCTACTATAGTAGTTTGATATCAGCAATTCTCTAATCCTACCACGAGCTTCACTGTTACAATTTATCATCCTCGTAGCTTCAACCCTTTTGATTTTATGTGCTTTATAGATATTATCGAAGAAGTCATCTTCTGTATTTGAATTTTTAGGATCAGAATTACTTACGACTATCTTAGCTCCTTTTTTATGCATTTCATCTACAAATCTTGCAAGTTCTATTTGCTCTTCATCGTTAAACAAGTTCTCGGTGTAGGCCGTAAAGCTTGCTGTATCCGTTATCGGTCTATATGGCGGATCGAAGTACACGAATGTATTCTCATCAATGAAGTCTCTTGACTCTCTGTAATCTCCACATACTATCATTACATTTTGCAGTTTATAAGATACTCTTCTTAGATTGTCTTCGTCACATATCATAGGGTTTTTATATGAGCCCATTGGCACATTGAATAATCCTTTTTTGTTCACTCGATACAATCCATTAAAGCAGGTCTTATTGAGGAATATCATCAGCGCTGCTTTTTCAATGTTGGTTTTCTCGTTTCCATTTACCTTTAGTTCGTTGAAGGATTCTCTTTTGCTCATATAGTATTCTTTTCTGTCCTCAGTTTCAAGGGGGATATACTCTGACTGATATGTTTGAAGTAACTCAATTAGTTCCTCAATATTATCTCTCACTATTTTATATGCATTTATTAGTTCAGCATTTGTATCACTAATATATATTTCATTAACTTTGTGCTTGTTTAGTATATCGAAGAGAACAGCACCACCACCTACGAAGGGTTCGGCATACTTAGTTATTGTTGTGCCAAAGGGATAATATTTTTCGATTTCCCTAATCAACTGACCTTTTCCGCCTGCCCATTTTAGAAATGGCTTAACGCATTTATCGGCATTCATGTTATATCTAGTACTTCTTGCATCGATTGGCTTTTCGGCGTTATTAGGGATAACCCACATATTTCCCAGCCGTGCAGCATTTTCTATTCTATTCTCAGAACACAGCACAGCAACACGTCTTTGAGATATGCCCCATTTATCAGCCGCTTCTCTTGCAGTCATATAGTTCATGGTTTTTCACTCCTTGTTTTGATAATTCTATTATATTCTAAAACTAGAATAAAAGCAATACCAAAATGCAATTTTCTCCATTTTGAATAAATATATTTTCAATAATACTATATTTTGGACATAAAGCAAGCGAGATTGATTTATAAATCTCAATCTCGCCTTTTCTTCGTTTAATGTGTATCATATTTTGGTATGGTAATTTCATACGCTTTGCTACATATCAGATAATTAAATTTAGTTAAATACAGGTTAAGGGGATAAAATTATTGGTTTTGTGTATTTATATCCCTTTAAACATTATTTTGCATCCGATAATCTTGATTTCGTGTTAATATACGGTTTTCATAATCGTGATTTCGTGCATAAACCTCATAAGCCTTTTTCTTTGTTTATGCATTGCAAATTTTGACATGGGGGGCATGGTTAAATTGTGCAAACAGTGTCTGCACAATTTCTTTATTAAGATACTATTTATTAAAAGAAGGTGCTGTCGTTTCGTTATTTGCAAAAGCATTAGGCCCCGGATCAGACATTGAAAAATACATTCGGGCAGCTTTTGTTGTTCCGAAATCTCTGTTAGAGCCGCTATTTTGTACTTTGTTAAAAGCATCACGGAACATCTGATTGTGTGCTTCTTCACGGTTTAAAAGAAAATCTATGGTTTCTCTTACTTTTTTATCATCAATCTGGCGATACAGATATTCATATACAACCTTTGCACGCTGTTCGGACGCAATGTTACTTAAAAGGTCAGCACACAAATCTCCTGTTACAGTAACATAATCTCCTGTCCAGGAATAGCCTGATGCGTTTATAAGACCGGGATTTAGTCCCAAAAGAACATGAGATTGTATTTCTCCTGCTTGTACCTTAGTTGCATCTACATCATGACCGTTGAGTAAATTGATGGTTTGTGCAACCATTTCCATATGTCCAAGCTCTTCTGCAGCTATATCCAAAAATAAATCCTTAATTTCGGGATCCTTGATACGAAAACTCTGCGACATATATTGCATAGCTGCTTTCAGTTCACCGTTTCCGCCGCCGAGCTGTTCCTGAAGCAATACGGCATACTGTGGATTTGGTCTTTCAACTTCTACTGGATGAAAAAGCATTTTTTCATGTTTAAACATAATATTACCTCCAATTGCGATTTCTGTTTTTATTTTTAGCAATTTAAGGTATATTATTCACAATGCCGTTTTTCTTTGATTAAGGTATATCATTTTTTGATATAGCGTTTATGGAATAGGTTTCCGTAATTGGCTCAAAAACGCTTTGTATTGCGTTTGATTTTGTTAGTTGAGTAATTCTGCTAATTTAATTCTGCCATTCTCAAATCGGGTAATTTCGTTTGATTCTATTTGCAATTTCATAGAATTTATGTTATACTAAAATAAAGTTAAGTGCGTCGTTTTTGGCAGTTGAGCATCAGTTTTACAGAGGAGAATTTTCAATAGCATCAATAAAGCATCAAAAGGCATAAGGTTCAAAAGGCCGTGTGCCACAAACGGCTCAACAGTGGGAACAATTTGGACGGTCTTTTTAATCTGACACGACCTCCAAAGCCGTGTCCCTATGTTGCAAATACTGCATAATAAAAACTTAATATGGCGCTCTTTAGGGGTATGATGTAATGGTAACATGCCGGTCTCCAAAACCGTTCTTGAGGGTTCGAGTCCTTCTACCCCTGCCAAT
>JAZTXF010000096.1:0-2920 GCA_045636305.1 Candidatus Gastranaerophilaceae bacterium
CATCTTCCGGCAGAGATGTCAATAGTCCTCGTTATCAAACAGAAGAATATGATGAGCAGCTTGAGGCTGATTTAGCGGAGTTTGATAAAATATTAGATAGCTTTGCCGAGGAAAATAAAGAGTATTATAGTAAAAAAGGAAAATTTGAAGATGCTAAAAAGATACAAAAGAAATATAAAGATTTCTTTATGTATAACATAGCTGATGCCTCTGTTAGTACAGCTTTGCACGATCCTTTTTATTTTGAGTATGACGGCCAAAAAGATATTACAAATATATGGATTCCCAAGAAATTGGAAAAGAATAGCAATATTATATTGTATCGCTATGCAGAACAAATATCTATACCAGTTAATAAATTTGAGAAAAGCAAATTTAAGAAGTTAGGATTTAAGCGCCAAAAACTATATGATGAGGGTATGAGGGATATATACACTCTCAATAAGGAAGAAAAAAGCGATGATGCCAGAGATTTTGTGCGTGAAAATGGAAAATACATAAGAAAACCAAGTGCATATTATCAGACTGCTTATGCAGGAAGTAGGGTTGATTATGACAAGCCAAGTCTTGAAGCTATCGGTACGGGAGAAGGAGCTCAAGTTCATGGTTGGGGGCTGTATTATGCTTTGAGTAGGGATGTTGCGGAAAAGTATAGAGAAACATTTATGTCAGATGCTTATAATACATTTTGGAAAATTGATGGAGTTCCATTGAAGGAATTTTTAGGAGATTTGTATAATCAAGAAACATTTGACCTTTTAGATAGGGTTAAAAATAAAGTTCAATCAAAAAATTCTCAAGAGGCTAGAGATAATTTGTTGCATTCTTTGTATGATATATCAAGAATGTATCATAAAAAATATAAAGATGGCCGTCAAAATTTATTTACAAAAGAAGTTTACCACAATCCTGAGGATTTGAGATTGGCAGAGCTGGCTGAAGAAAAAAGAGATTTTATCGCCTCTTTAAGAGCTGATGATATTACTATTGACCAAGGTCAAGTTCATGAAGTTGATTTGCCTGAAAATCCGTATCTATTGGATGAGCAAAAGACTTTTGAAGAGCAAAGCGATTTTGTAAAGGATGCGATAAGAAAGCTAAATAATGAAGATGTTAATGATATTCTCGATAATGAAACGACAGGAGCGGATATATACGGCGAATTGGTAAACTATTTTTCTAAAAAAGTAGAAGCTGATGATTTGCAAAGCAAAACAAATCAAGCACAAAAATTAGCAAGTCAAACATTAGAGAAAGTTGGCATAAAAGGTATTACCTACAATGGACAACAAGACGGAAGATGCTTTGTTATCTTTAATCCTAAAGATGTTAAGGTAATACAAAAGTTTTATCAAATACAAGAATATGAGGATTTGAAAAGCACAAAGAGTGTTAGCGATGTTAAAAAGCTTTTGAGAGGTTTGTCTCCGGATGAAGAAGTCCGATTGATGTTTGATAAGAATAAAGGCTATTGGTTTGCTATTGATGCTCAAAACTATGTTCATCAAGATATGATTACAAAGGCTTTTGAACAGGGATTATATCCGGAATTTAGAAACAGTTATGAAGCTCAACAATATTTTGACGAAAACTATAATGCTGATGACGAGTATTTAGTCAGATTTAAGGCTCATAATTTTATTGATGAAAATGATTTACAGAAGCTTTTGGATGAGAATATTCCGTATGATGAATATAAATACGGATATGCGGTTAAGAATAATGACGGTAGCGGATATGTTTTGTTTGCTCGCAGTTTGTATGATTTGGCTGATACTCCGTTAAAAAGCATAGGCATAGATGCGGAAATATGGGAAAGAAATCCGTATAACATGACGGAGTTTAGTAAAGTCAGCAGTCAAGAATTGGAAAGAAACGGTATTCGTTATATGGCGGAAAGCGGTGGTAGGAAGCCGATAAAACCTTATAAGAGAAATCCGCTCAAAGTGTTGGGACAATATGAGCCGACAAAGAAGATGATTACTCTGTTTAAGGGAAGAAATCCGACTACACTTGTTCATGAGATGGGACACCATTATTTGCCGATACATTTACGATTGTTAGAAAAGGCAGGTAAATGGGATAAGCTGAAACCTTTGTATAAGGAGTTAGGCATCAGTTCTGTTGAGAATATGGACAGAGATGCCGAAGAAAAGCTTATCGATATGTTCACAAGCTATATCTTTTATAACGAAGCTCCGAATATTTATTTTATCAAAGTTATTAAAAACAAAAAGCGTTCTTTAAGGAACGCTTTTTATGAAATTTATAATATATATTTTTTAGAAGTGCCAACGGACGGCATTTTGTTCATCTGCGCAATGTTTCGCTGCTTCAGCAGTTGTTACAACACCTGTAAATCTTGTTCCCCAACCGGAAGATAAAACAGTATTTTCACCAACTTTATTAACTGTCATTAATTTTTGATATCCATTATACGGCAAAGTCAGAAGATAAACGCACATATCTCTATCTAAATCACCGAATCTGACAACAAAATCATCACTTCCGTCACTATTTTTAGATATCAAGCATCGACCATGTAATGCGTGAATACAGTTACCATCTTTGTCAATCATTTCAGGAGGTAAAAGGATTTTGTTTATTACTTCCGGGTTAAAGAAATCACCACGATTATTTGTAGTTTCTTTATAATAAATATAGTTAGCAACTACGGTTTGTACTTGATCCGCAAGTTTGTTGGCACGATAACTTGCCATCGCTTTAGTGTAACCGGCAATACCGGCAGTAGATAAAATTCCGATAATAGCCAGTACGCCTAGCATCTCCATCATTGAGCGACCATTTTGGTTTGTTGCTTTCTTCATTTTATAGTCCTCACGCAAAATTAAATATCTTTTAATTGCTTGTATGATAACACATATTTAGGAGATTGCAATATGCAACATGAAGAATTGAT
>JAZTXF010000097.1:0-14606 GCA_045636305.1 Candidatus Gastranaerophilaceae bacterium
TTAACTATTCTAATCTCCTTTGCTTCAAAATACGGCAATGCTCGGGCATTTATTTTGTCTTCTGTTCTTCTATGATTTTGTTATATCTTGCATTTATTTTGTATCACGCAATCATAAATGAAAAATCCCAAAAAATTGAAATGCACCACAAATCAGTTATTTTAAAACAAAAATAACCTCATCGGTAGATTGCGGAGGCTTAGAAACCTCAGTCGCATTTCCCTTTGAGGTTATTTATTTTTATGGTCATATCGAGTATTGGTTTCAGACAATACAAATTTCAATTATACTTTTCTGCATCTAAATAGTATATATACTATTCTTTTAAAATATATCTACTACAACACCAACCCAAGAACCATCTTCTCGTTTACTAGGGACACAATATACTTTTTGATTTTGTTTCCATGCTCCAAAACCATTTTGAAAATCACCTTGTAATATTACAGCTGTTGGTTTTCTGTTATCTAAAGAAATATCAAGTAGTTCTAGATTTTTTACTGACCACGAAGCTGCACGTTCTGTTGCATAAAAACAGCTTCCAATAGCATCTTCACAACCTGGACATGCGATATAAGAAAAAATCCTAGAACAACTCGGTATTGACCAATCAGACATAAAAAAACAAACAGCAATAATAATCATGACAATAGCTGAACCGATTTTAGAGTTTTTCTTATTATAGTCTGATAATACAGCGTTTCCTATTCCATTTTCTTTTCCTTCATGTATAGCTTCTAATTCAATAATAAGAGCTTTTATATTTAATTCGTTTTTTTCTGTCGTATCATTGTAGCAATCCACAGAACATTCATTTTCTTCGAATAATATATTTATTTTTCCTATGGCAAACCGACCGGTAAATTCAGATATAAAACTTAGTTTGTCTGAAGAACTAAACATTCTTGACCAAGATAAATTTGAGGCAGCTTTTATGAGCATTTCTTTCATTTTATCTTTACTTACTTTATAATCTTCATACTTAATATTAACAGAAGCATTTTTTTTATCATCAGCCTCTTGTTGAATATTGTTTTTGTTATTATCCGTCACTTTAACATCCTCTGTTTTAGAAGATTGTTCTTCATTTTTTACAACGTTATCGGTAGTTTTTTGTGTATCATTGTTATGTTCATACCAAATAAGATATACCATTGTCAAAACACCAGCGCAGGCAGCAAATATTAATTCCATGTCTTTCAATCCTTTCATATTGGTATAATTTTCTCTCCATAGTTTTGTGTATCAAAACCAAGGTTTTTACACATAATTAAAATAAGAACACCCAAAGTTGGTAATAGCTTGTTTTAATTATTTTTTATTATGTGCTTAAATAAGGAAAGATTGTTGACTTTTAACCTTGGTTAAATTTCCACATTGTTTGCAATAAATATAAAAATAGTGCATTGAAAAATAATGAGATATTGTTTGTAACAATGTATAGAGGAATTAAAATGATATATGGATATTGTCGTGTTTCAACTACACATCAAAATGAAGAAAATCAACACTTTGCCATTGAACAATTTGCAATCAAAAATCAAATAAAAATAGACGTCTGGGTTGAAGAAAAAATATCAAGCAATAAAAAACTCAAAGAAAGACAATTAAACAATTTACTCAACAAATTAAAATCCGGAGATATTCTCATAACAACCGAAATATCTCGACTGGGAAGAAACTTGTTAGAAGTTATCGGTATTTTACAGGTTTGTTTAGAAAATGAGTGTCAAGTATGGACATTAAAAGAAAATTTCAGGCTCGGTGCAGATATTCAGTCCAAAGTGTTGGCTTTCGCATTCGGTTTGTCTGCCGAGCTGTCTAAAAGCCTTTTACAAGAAAGAGTTAGAGAAAGTCTTGCCCGCTTGAAAGCAACCGGTAAAAAACTTGGTCGTCCTCAAGGGGCAAAATCTAAAAAATTGAAAATGGAACAAAATCAAAAATACTTAAAAATCCTGATTGAACAAGGTGTTCCTAAAACACAAATTGCCAAAATACTCAAGGTTGACAGAAGCACAATCTACAACTTTATCAAAAGAAAAAATATGCAATTCGGTTAGGGTATTAATCGGATATATCATCAAGTATATCTGCTACGCAATTATCCCCGTTGAAGTTGTATGACGAAACGATATTATCTCTGATTATGAAGGATATTTTGCAATAATAACTTTGGTTATATTGCGGTAATCCGTAATTATTATTATCGATTGCTTTATAAACGACCTGATTGGAATAGGGATTTTCTTTTCCTTTCGGAGCATAAACGATATAAGTAAATATTTGCGTTTCGGGATTGACCGTAAAATTTTCATCGGGAAATCCCCAATTATCAATCAAATTATCTTGTGAGGTTCCTACCATAACGTTTAGTTTTTCAACAATATCCGGTGTGCTTGTCGAACAAGCGGAAAGCATCAAAATCAACAACAATATACGCATATTATCCTCCGTTAAAAACTGACAGAAAAGATATATGTGCTCAATTTTTGTTTTCAACTATGATAATTGTTTTTGAAGTCGGGAATAATCCGCATCGGTCAAACGGGCAGTAATGCAAAATTTGTCTTCTTGCAAATCAGATTTTATGATTTCTGCGTTTTTATGCAACCAAGCCAAAAGTTTGCCGTCAGAAGCATTTATGCTCAAAGTTACCGTTTTATACTCTTCGCCCAAAATATTATCGATTTTGCTCAAAAGATTATCGCAGCCGCAACCGTTTATTGCCGAAGTAAGAACAATATTTTTATTGTTTTTCAGTTGATTAATTGTTTCTTGTGACAATAAATCGGTTTTGTTATAAACTTCTACATAATTACGTTGATGTTCAATTTTATCCAGTCCTAAATGGTGCAAAACTTCCAAAACATCTTTGCGTTGATTTTTGTTTTCCGGATTTGCCGCATCAAGAACTTGGACAACAATATCTGCTTCGAGAACTTCTTCTAATGTTGCACGAAAAGCCATAATCAATTCGTGGGGCAAATCAGAGATAAAACCGACCGTATCGGATAAAATAACTTCTCTGCCGGACGGAAGTTTTAGCCGACGCATGGTCGTATCGAGAGTTGCAAACAACAAATTTTCCGCAAACACATTGGCCTGCGTTAAATAATTAAATAATGTCGATTTCCCAGTATTTGTATATCCGACGAGCGCGACAATGGGGTAGGGAACTTTTTTACGGGCACTTCTTTGCAAACCGCGAGTTTGTTTGATTTTTTCAAGAGCTTTTTTGATTTTTACGATTTTGTCGTCAATTATACGACGGTCGAGCTCAATTTGCGTTTCTCCGGGGCCGCCCAAAAAACCGGCTCCTCCTCTTTGTCGTTCCAAGTGTGTCCAACTGCGGACAAGTCTGCTTCGTTGATAAGTCAGATGAGCAAGTTCTACTTGCAAACAACCTTCACGAGTTTGCGCTCTTTCGCCGAAAATTTCTAAAATGAGGGCTGTCCGGTCAATTATCTTTGTATTGAGTGCTTTTTCCAAATTTCGCTGTTGTATGGGTGTTAAATCGGCATCTATTATTAATAGCTCTAATTGCGATTCTTTGCATATATTTGCTACTTTTTCAATTATACCACTTCCGAAAAAAGTTCCGGGTTTGATGGAGCGGAGTTTTATGATTTCGGAATAAAGAATATCTAAACTTATGGCAGCAGCTAAACCCTTCGTTTCAGCTAATCTGTCTTCAGGCAATAAATCAGAATTGCCGACATTAGGATAGATAATGCCGGCTTTTGTTCTGATTATTTTATTTTCGAAACCTGTCAATGCACTTATTCGCTTGCAATGTCAACAGCAGAGCTTGGCATAATTGTCGAAACGGCGTGTTTGTAGATGAGTTGTGTATGGCCGTCTCTGCGTAACAAAATAGTGGCATCATCAAACCAAGTGATAACACCTTGTAACTTAACACCATTAATCAAAAAAACAGTTACGGATATTTCGTTTTTTTGGATATCGTTCAAGAAATCTTCTTGTACTTTTCTTTCTGACATTTATTTTTTCCTTATTATTTATTGTTATTTTTGTGCTTTGATTGTAATACCATATTTTTAATAGTAAAGAAAGATTTTAGTCTTATGCAAATATTCTCTCGGTCTTTTTGATTGCAGAAGGAGAGCAGAAGCATATAATTCTGTCTTTTATCTGAATGGCTTTATCCGATAAATCAAAATAAACGGTGTTATCTCTGATAAGTGCGCATATTCTGCTTTCTGCCGGCATCGGTAATTCAGATATTTTTGTTCCCGAAAGAGTAGAGTTATCATGTATGGTTATATCCCATACTTCTCCTAAGTTAGCGCCTAAAGAACAAGCATTGTTGATGTTTGCTTTGCGAAGTTCCTTTAAGATAGAAGACATAGTGATAGATGTACGGTCAACCAAAATATTTTCGCCGATGTTAATAATTTGAGTATTTGCACTGCGTTCCGTTACCAAGGCGATGGTATTATCCACTCCGTTCTTTTTAGCGACCATGGAAGCCACCAAATTATCTTTATCTTCCATATTTACGGCAACAGAGGCATCTGCGGAATCTATTCCGGTATCTTCTAAAATGGCTTCACTCATAATTGAACCGCTGAATACCGCAGTTTGATTTAAATGTTCAGCAAGCCATGAGGCTGATTTTACATCATCATCAATAATCTTTGTGCTGACAATATTATCATCAATTTCGAGTTTTTCGGCTAAATAAAGCGCAATTTGATTTCCGCCGATAATTACGATATTTTCATTAGCTTTATGCTCTAAACCGAAATCGTGAACCAAATCATCGACTTTATCGCTTTCTACAAGCAAACTTATTTCATCACCGCCGTGCAATTCATCATCACCGTTAGGGTAGATTATTTTTCCGCCTCGAACAATACTGATAATCATAATATTTAAGTCCGGTGCAGCTCGTTCTAAATGGCTCAACGGAATTTGAACCAAAGGACATTTTTTTGTTATACGAAACGATAAAAGCTGAATTTTTTTATCTGCTAACGGATATACGACGGACATACCGGGGATTTTTAAAACATTCATCAATGCAGAGGCAATTTCATATTCCGGAGAAAACACCAAATCAATCGGAATACTGTTATCGTCAAAAAGATTACCCCAAGCCGCTTTGAAATATACCCTTGAGTCAATACGGGCAATTCTGCGGGGAATATCAAATAAAGTATATGCAGCTTGACAAGCCACCATATTAATTTCATCGCTGTCAGTTGCGGCAATAAGCAAATCTGCATTAGATGCTCCGGCCTTTTTCAATATATCAGGGTGCGAAACTAAACCGTGAATTGGCAGAATATCCCATTCTTGAGCAATTTGATTTAACGCATTTTCATCGTTATCAATAACGATAATATCATTATTTCCTCGGCTCAAATATCCGACTATGCTTCGGCTTATGCTATTGGCTCCACCAACAATTATTTTCATAAATTATTCTCCCAAAGACGAAAAATATTCATCAATTACTGCAAATGCAGTATCAAAATCGGTAGTTCTCACATATTGTTCTCTAAAACGTTTGGCATCGTGCAATCCTTTGCAATACCAACAGACATATTTTCTTGATAAGGCGAGGGCGGTTTTGTCACCGTAGTATTCCCTTAAACCTTTTATGTGGAGTAATAATATATCTTTTATTTTTTCTATATCAACAACGGGTGTTTCAATACCTGTTTTCAGATAGTTGTCAATTTGAGCAACAAGCCAAGGTGCACCTAATGTTGCACGTCCTACCATAACCGCATCAACACCGGTATAGTCTATCATTTTTTTTGCCGATGCTCCGTCAACAATATCTCCGTTGCCGACTACCGGAATTTTAACTGCCGATTTTACATCTGCAATCAAATCCCAATTCGCCGTGCCGGAATAAAAATCACTTCTGGTTCTGCCGTGAACCGTAACATAAGAAGCACCGCTGTCTTCACACATTTTAGCGAAATCAACTACGTTAATATGTTCATGGTCCCAGCCTAAACGAAATTTAACACTGACTTTAAGCGGAGTGGCATTAACAACAGATTGTATGATTTTTGATGCAAGGGATAAATCTTTCGTCAGAGCTGAACCGGAATTGTTGTTGACAATTTTTTTTACCGGACAGCCCATATTTATATCTATACTGTATGCTCCGAGTTCTTCAGCCAAACGGGCGGAATCTGCAAACAATTCCGCATCTCCGCCCACTAACTGAACGACTACCGGATAGGGTTCATCTCTAACATCGGCAATTCGACAAGTTTTAGGATTTTTTCTTTCCAGGGCATTGATGGCAACCATTTCGGAAACAATATTCCCGCCACCGAAAGAGTGTACCAAATTTCGCAATGGCTTATCCGTAATGCCGGCCATTGGGGCTAAAAATACCTGGCTGTCAAAATCCAAAATTTTCATCTTAATTCAACTTATCCAATGCACGTGCGATGATATAATAGATTTTTCCGATATCTGCTCCGGAAATAACCGAGAGTAACACACTTGACTTTTCGCAACTGCGAGCTTTTTTGATAAGATTTTCAAATTCGCTCATATAAGTAGTAACATCTCTTCTGAATTCTGCATTTCTTTCAAATTCATCTTTAATTGCCACAACCTGTTTGCGTGTCATATTTTTAGCCAGGTAGCGAACAAACGCATCTGTTTCGCCTTCGTAATATTTCTTCCAAAGTTTTTCTTGTGCTTCCGCATTAAATACAGCATTGATATCGATAGCCAATGTTTCCATTTTCTCTATGATTCCGGCCGCATTTTTCAAGAATGTATCAACTTTGGCATCACGATATTTTTTCTCGATATCCAACAAATCTTTACTTGCTTTTTTAGCACCGATGTCAAGTAATTCGATTTGTTTTTGCAATACACCGTTAAAGTTGCTTGTGTTAGCTACAATTTCACCGCTACGGGTATTGAAATCGTCGATACTGCCTTTAATATTAGACATAACCGAATTAACTTTATGAAGTGTCTCATCGGTTGTTTCGCTCAAAGACAGAGATTGTTGCATAAAGTTTTCGCCGGAAACTTTGAGCTCATTAGAAATTCTTTCCGCATTAGCAGTAATTTCCATAATGGTAGCACGCAATTTGTCTCCTGATTTTTCAAAATATTGAGAGCTGATATTTGCGGCATCTTCCAGTTCCATACCCAAGGCTTTCAAATCGTCGCCCAAGCCTTTAACCTTTTGATGTGCCATATTGGCTTTTTCGGTTAATTGGTCAGATGTATCTTTCAATATACCGTTGAAATAATCTACCAAAGCACGAGTATCTTGAGAAATATGAACCATTTTATCGTTTTGTGATGCAATTAATTCATTAATCTCTACAACACCGGTGCTTGCTTCGGCAGTAACGGTATTAAAGCTTGCCAAGTGACGTTCATAATCTTTCATAATCTTTTCCATTTTTGAAGTGGTAGCATCAGCAGTAGCAATGATACTGTCGGTGCTTTTACCCAAAATAGAATGAACTTTTTCAATATCTGCGATAGAACTTTGAGAAGTCTTAGTCATTTCTTCTCCAACACTCAATAAACGTTCACCGAGAGCATTTACCTCAAAAGAAAGTTTTCCTGCTTTTTCGTAAATGCCATCGATATTTCCGTTCATTTGATTGCAAATTTCTTTCATTTTATCGCTTACTTCTTTAGCAATATCCTGCATATATTTATGTTGTTTAGACATAGATGCTTCACCCAAACGAGTTTGTGCCGCAACATTATTTGCTACGTCTGCAAGCAATTCTTTTTGAGTTGCAAAAGCATTTTCAATGTCAACGGCATGTTCTCTTAACTTAACAACAACACCGTTAAGTCCGTTCATGTGATTGTCAACCTGACCTACAAAATCTTTCACATCTTTATTAAATCCGTTGTTTGCACTTTTAATTTTATCAACGTTTAACAAAATTGTAGAGGTTGTCGTGTCTGAATTGCTCTTCATATCTTTTAATATACCGTTAAAGCTGTTTACGCTTAAACCGAATTCGCTTGAAATTTTAGCCATTTTACCTGAAATTTCGTTAATGCTGTTTTCGAGTTTTTGATTGCGTTCTGCAATGGCATCGTCAATTTCTCCCAATCTTGCGATAGAAGAGGTTGATTTTTCTGCCACATCTTCGGCATGTTTACCGATATTCTGTTCCATTTCGGACATTTTAGCAAATACACGGTCAGAGCTTTCTTCAATAGAAGCAATTTGTTCCTTTAAGGAAGCACTTAAATTATTTGTATGTGCAGAGATTTTGCTGCATACATCCAAAAATTCGTTTTGTTGATGTTTGAATAACAAATTAATATTTTCTGCTTTTTCATCTAAAGCTTGAACAACATCAGATACATATCCCACCGTATTGTCGGCAACAGAGTTAAGCATTGTAGATTGACTTTCAAAAGCAGATAAAATTTCGCTGAATTTATTACCGGAACTTGCTGCAGCTTGTTCAACCATATCGGCATGGATTGATAAAGCTTCGGATACTTGAGTTGTTTTTTCATCAATGTAGGAAACAAGATTTCCGAATTTGTTGTTTTGTGAAGATATAACGTCATCAAGATCGGATACTTTAGCTAAAGTTTGTTCGGTAACTTCAACAAATTTTTCAGCCCCTTGAGCCAAACTGATATTGATTTCGTTGGTTTTGTTAACAACATCGGCAGAAGCTTGAACAGATGCCGCAAGTTGTTCTTTCAAACGGTTAACTGCATCATTAGCTTCTTCGGTGATAACGTTAGCAGCACGAGACAGTTCGTCAATTTGACGTTTAAGTTCGGCTTTGGTTTCTTCAATTTTGCTGATTGAGCTGTTAATATGTCTGTTTTGTTGTTGTAATGATGTTTCAGCAACTTTACTTTGAGTAACTGCAAAATTACTTGTTTCAGACAATTTTTCTGATTGTTCGCCCAACGCATCACGAAGTGTTTTGAATTGTTCCATAACACTATCGGCTGTGTTTTTAACATTTTCCATATTTTCGCCGAAACGATTAGTGATACCGTTAAGGTTTTCAAATATAGTATCTGTAAGTTTTTGAATACGATCGTGTTGAGCCTCAACATTATCGGCACAAATAGATGTTTGTTGATTTGCATTATCCGTATAAGACTTAAGTTTTTCGGTCTTTTCTTCAACCGCATCAACAACTTTTTGAATACTGTTGATTGCACTGTCGCTACGATTATCCAAGTTTTCAAATTGAGCTTTAAGAGTTGTTTCGATAGTATCCAAACTTGTTGTAATGTCTTCTGCCACATTCTTAAGGTCATTTACTTGAACGGAAATACTTTCTTCAATAACATTAGAACGAGCGATGATTTTATCAACTTCTCCGCTCAATACTTCGCCGTGTTCGGCAAATTTCTTATAAATATCACGAATATTTTCATCTAGAGATGCTGCATATTCATCAACGTGCAAGGTTTGTGATTTAAGTAATTCGTCAATATCCATAGTAATAACTTTAACTTTTTCGCCCACGTTTTGACTGCTGTTAATGGCTTTTTCGGAAATCTCTTCCAAAAATTGTCCCTGACTTTGAAGTTTATTAATAACTTTGTTGAAATTTTCTTCTGAAATAGAGCTGTAATTTTTAAGATTTTCGTTTGCTTCCAAGATTCTTTGAGTAGATGTTTCGGCAACACTCTGGATTGTGTCAGCCGAAGTTTTCATTTCTTGAACACCAGGAATGAGTTCTTTTATAATTCCGCTAATGTCATTTTGCAAATGGTTTGCAACTTCTGAAAACTCACCCATACATTGATTAAGCTCTTTGGTTGTTTGGAAGGCTCTGTCGGTAACACCGTCAAAACTTTGAGTAAGTGTTTTTACACCATTGGTAAGTTCAACAATACTTTTTGTTGAATAATTGTCTAATACTTGCACCAAGTTGGAAAAGTCTTCAACACGTTCTCCGAGTTCTTTTTTAATTGTATCTGTTTGTTGCATGGCAAGACGTGTAACTTCTTGCAGTTCATCAACTTGCGAACGAATAGCATCAGCCATGGCTTTAGCGGTTTCGGCGCTTCCTTCTTCAGGATATACCAACTGGTTCATATATGCACGCAAGAATTTTGCTTCTTGCTTGAAATTACGTTCCCTGTCGATAAATGCCATAACCAACCAAATAATCGGCAACGGCAAAGAAATACCGGCCAAAAATACACCAAATTCATTCGGCATCATCAAAAACAGATTAGACCAACCGAAAAATTGAGTGATATAGATTAAAACAATGGCAAACCAACATACGCCGACAACAATCATTAAGCGATGCAGATTGTTGCTGAACCAAGATTTTTCTTCTTCTGCGGCAAAATTTTCATTTTCAACTTTGTTATTCATTTTAAAACATCCGGATATTGTTAATTTATATAAATCGAGCAAATTATATATTGCAAATATTAATTTTTAGATAACACGGATTTGAAAGAGGTTTTATCATAAAAATAAAATGGAAATTTATGGTAATTTTGACGGATATGATAGAGTTTTAATGTTTAGTAAATCAAAATTATAAGTGTTGTTTTTATAAAATATTATCTTGATTTTTTTTGTTTATTCATAATATATTGTTAATATGCCTAATGGGATCTTTGGAGAAGTTATGTTTGGACAGAAAAATTTATATAAATATATTGGTAAAAAGATAATTGCAATATTATCGTATAATGAAAATTATAGCGGTACTTCTAATACCATATGTTATGTTTTTCCTCGTTTTTATCAAGATGATAATAATCAATGGCAACTTATATCGGTAGAAGATTTCTTAGATTATGGTAGCATCGCTGTTCATTTGATTGAAAAGCAAGATGCTGAAAATTTTGTTAAAGAAAAAGGAAGCTTGGTTACCATTAAAATTAATAAAGGTAACACTGATGAACATCTTTTTCCTCAAGAAAAAAATGGAAAATATTCATACCACATGGGGTTTAGTTCACGTTATGGTAAGGATAAATCGCAGATATGGATAGAGGCTTTTTCAGAAAGAAATAAGTTTTATCAACTAATATCGGCCAATAGACCATATCATGAGTTATCTCGATTGAAATTATTTCAACACGAGGGACCTATATTTACTTCGGAAATTCTGGTTTATTGTGATGGCAGTTATTATGGTCCATTTTCTTATGAAAAAAAACAAGATTCATATATAAATATTACCATAAAAGAAGAGAGTAGTTTGTACAAATACGTACAAAAATATGATAAATACAGCATTATGGATGAACAATACGATATATGTGATAGTAATAACAATACTCTTTACTCATTGGTTAGTGTAAAATATGTGGATGATATACAGCCCAATGCTAAGCTTGTTGATTGGTTGAGTGATAGTGGGTTGATAAAAGCATTTACGGAAGTTATTTCATCTTGTCGTTCCTCTGATCAGTTTTTGAGTGAGTTTGGTGATTTTTTACAAATTTCTGCGAGTAATATAACGGCTGATAGATATAAAAGATTGCAATCAATAATGGATAGAGCATTAAATTCGAAAGAGTTTGTTCGGTCATCAATGGAATATATTTTGGGAAATAGTGATTTAAAAGAACTTTTTATAAATAATCTTCCAGATGATGGTGATTATATACAAAGTAATATTTCTTATAGAAAAATTCAAAATGACAATAATGAATTGAAAGAAGAAAATGATAAGTTAATAAAGGAAAATAGTCTATTAAAAGAAAGAATAGGAGAAAATGTTCCGGAAAAAAACACATCGGAATTAGAAAAAATTATTGAAAAATTACAAAGTGAAAATAAAAGTATGATTGAACTTTATGGTGAGGTATCTTATTTGGAGGAACGCAAAGAAATATTGGAGAATAATAGATTGGAATTAATCAAAGAATGTGAACAATATGAAGGTAAATTAAATATTATAAAAACATCTATTACTAATTCTGTTGAAGAGTTGAAGAATGAAGCAAATATAATAGCAAAACAAATTGATACAAAATTATTGAATAATGTCCTTGATGCTATATCTTCTCAACAATCAAATATCTGTTTATCACAAGTTAACAAGGATATTTTAGTTGATTTATCGGCAGAAGAAATAATAGAACGGGTTAGAAATTATTTTTATGACGTTAACAGAAATATATCTTATAATGATATTGTTAATTATCTAATTTGTATTAGTCAAGGATTTATAACTACGTTTGCAGGAGAGCCAGGAACAGGAAAAACGTCACTATGTAGTTTATTAAGCAATGCATTGGGGTTATCGCGAGAAGATGAATATAATCGCTACACTGAGATATCTGTAGAGCGTGGTTGGAATTCAGTTAAGGATTTTATTGGATATTATAATCCATTAACAAATAAGGTAGAACAAAGTAATGCTGATGCCTTTAATACATTGGAAGTGATTAATAAAGAACTAGATATAAATGAAGAGTATGCTCCATATATAATGTTATTAGATGAGGCGAATCTGAGTCCTATTGAACATTATTGGGCAAATTTTTTAAGGATATGTGATAGAAATTCAGTAACAAGTCGTAAATTAAATTTAGGTGGAATAATTAATTATAATATACCTAATCACCTTAGATTCTTAGCGACAGTTAATTTTGATCATACTACAGAAGAACTGTCTCCTAGATTTTTAGATAGAAGTTGGATTATTACACTAAAACCATCATTTAATATTACAGAAAGTAATATAAATGTAAGAAAACAAGACAATATTGTTTCTTATTCTTCTTTGATAAAAGCTTTTTGTGATGATACTTCAGAAATTGAAAAATCAGATATTTATTTTCAAAATAATGAGAAATGGAAAAAAATCCAAAATATTTTTAATGAATGTAATAAACCTATTATGCCAAGAAATTTAATAATGGTAAATAATTATATAAAAATAGCATGTAAATATATGGAGCAACAAGGAAATAATAGGTATGTACCTTTAGATTTTGCTATTTCACAAAAAATATTACCACTTATAAATGGTAATGGCGATGTGTACAAAAGACTTGTTGATATGTTAATTGATGAAACAAGTGAATTAACTCTTACGAATGAGCATCTTGAAAGGATTAAGCATATGGCAGAACAAAATATGGATTTTTATCAATTTTTTGCTAGATAAGGATGTTATATGCTTAATATTTATTTTTCGAAGGAATATAATGACGGTATAATATTTAATGAAAAAGAACCAAGATACGATGATAGTGGTATATCTAACTTAATATTCTTACAGGAAAATAGATATGAACCTAATATTGATGTGAAATCTTTACCATATGATGTTGTAGAAATAGAACTGTATATTAATCATAATTTATTAGGTCGTTTTAGCTATTACAATAAAGAATTTGTTTTTAGTTGTGTAAATGATGATAAGTTTTTTTCATTGAATTTGTACATTGGGGTTGTTTTATTTTCTGTTGTTATAAAAACAATAGATGGAGCTCTAAAAGTTCTTTATTCAAAATACCATATAGTTGCAAGTAAGTATGATGATAATAATGAAAATATTCAAAATTTATTGGATGCTATATATCAACTTCCTAATGAATGGGTATTTAATAAAATCTTGCTTAATAAAAGTATTAAACACAGTATTATTGAAGGAAAATGGAAAAGAAAGAGTTTAAAATCGATAGTTAGTTATATAAAAATACTTGATGAAACAATTTCATTTTATATTGAAAATTTAAATTACTTTATTTCAAATGCCTCACATAAAATTAAACAAAATAAAAAAATTATATCTTTTAACGAAGTTAGGAAAATATCGCAAGATAGCATTAAATGGTTGCTGCAAAATTCTTCTACCTTTTTTAAAAATAATGTTACTGGAATTTTATACAGGGGTAATCATTATATACCAACACATATACAAGGAGAAATTCAGGATAAAGATTTTAATACGTATGAGAATCAAATTGTTAAGGGATTTCTTTTGTACGTTTTGCAGCAATGTACAGAAGTAAAAAATAAACTTTTAAAAGAACTAGAAAAAAACAACAAAATACTAAATCATTTTCAAGGTATTAAAAATGGTTTTTATTCAAGTGCCTTAACTATAAAAAGCATACAAGTTTCATTAGCTAATAAATACATAGACCATATCATAAAATGTGAAAATCAACTAATTAATTTAAATAACACATACAATAAGGCATTTAAGATAGATACTTTAAAAATTACATCAATTCCAAGGTGTACAAAAATTTTTCAAGAAATAAAGATATATAAAATGGCTTATGAGTATATCATAAAATGGATTGAGTTTGGTGATTTTTCATTAGAGCGTGAAAATATATTATTTAATATTAAAACACTAGATGAGCTATTTGAGTATTACTGTTTATTGAGGCTCATTGGAATATTTATAGAAAATGGATGGGAAATTATAAAAAGTGAAAAATTTGATTATAAAAATGAAAGTAATACTGATATATGCAATACATATTACTTAAAAAAAGAGGACATGCTAGTTACACTTTATTACCAACCGATAATATATAATGACAAGTTTGAAAACAACATAACATTATTTAGAACAACATCAAAATCAAGCAAATATAACTATTATACACCTGATTTTTTAATTAAATTAAATAAAAACAATAAA
>JAZTXF010000098.1:0-5031 GCA_045636305.1 Candidatus Gastranaerophilaceae bacterium
GGCAAAAAACTTAGACTTAAAGAAGGTTTTATTGTTCAATCAAAAATATCTGATAAAGCTGGAGTTCGAGTAAGAACTTTTGATGGCAAAGGAAATAAAAATGCACATTATATAGTAAAAGAGCATGGTATTGAAAATACATCAAAAGCTAAAATTAGAAAAAGACAAACAAAAAAAGGTACTTTACAGACTCTAAACGTATATGAAGGAAAACCAGATGAGAAAGGTTTAAAGAAAGAAGCCTTCTTGCACAAAAATGGCTTTGTAGATGTAAAAGCTTTTGATGGCAAAGAGTGGAAAAAACATAGAATTGCACCATCTGAAATAGATTATGATACTAAGTTGTCGTTTAAAGATGTTGATTTCGCAAGTTTAAATTATCTAAGTAAAAAAGGACGTATTAAATAAAAATCAAAAATAAAATAACAGGTCGGCTTTATCTAAGCCGACTTTTTGTTGTTCTTTTTTAGGGTACAGTTTATTTATCCTCAGAAAAAAAGGGAATTTGTTAAAAATAAAAGGACTCCAAATTTATGCTTTAATTTGTGCAAGTTTTTCCAATTTTATTTTTTGGTCGTGTTGAATAAGTAATCCTATTAAATCATCCAATTCACCTTCAATAACAGTCCAAACATTTAAATTTTGTCCTATTCTGTGGTCAGTTAAGCGACCTTGTGGGAAATTATAAGTTCTAATACGTTCTGATCGGTCACCTGTTCCAACTTGAGAGCGTCTAAGGTCGGTTATTTCTTGCATTTGTTTTTGAACTTCCAAATCATAAAGTTTAGCTTTTAAAATTTGCAAAGCTCTTTCTTTGTTTTGTAATTGAGAGCGCTCTTCTGTACAGAAAACCATTAAACCTGTTGGTTTGTGCACTACACGAACAGCTGTTTCAACTTTGTTTACGTTTTGTCCACCTGCACCACCAGAGCGACAAGTTGATATATCAAGGTCATTTGGATTTATGTCTATCTCTACATCATCAACTTCTGGCATAACGGCGACCGTTGCTGTAGAAGTATGAACTCTTCCTTGGCTTTCTGTTTCAGGAACACGTTGAACACGATGAACACCGGATTCATATTTTAATTGAGAATAAATACTGTCACCTTTCATAGAAATAACAACTTCAGAAACACCACCGGCTTCACAGTCATTGATTGAAAGAATTTGGGTTGACCACCCTTTTTTATCAGCGTATCGCATGTACATTCTCATTAAGTCACCAGCAAAAATATTTGCTTCGTCACCACCAGCTCCGCCTCGAATTTCAAGCATAATATCTTTATCATCCATTGGGTCACGAGGTAATAAAAGAACTTTCATTTTTTCTGAATATTCTTCTATTTTCTTCTCGTTTTCTTCAATTTCTGCTTTTAAAAATCCTCTCATTTCTTCATCTTTTTCTGTTTTTAAAAGTTCTTGAGCATCTTTAACGGCTTCATCAGCATCTTTAAATGCGTGATAAACTTCTACTGTTTCTTCCATTGCTTTTCTTTGTTTTGAAAGGTCTCGGAATTTATTGTAATCTTGTGCAGTCGCAGGGTCTGACAAAATTAAACCTAGTTCATTATATTTTTCTTCGATTTGAAGAATTTTATCTAACATATCTTTCATTTTTTTTATCCTTTAATTAGTTTCTTGTAGGCATTCTACCACAAGATTTATCTTCATCACAGTATCCTAATCTTTCACATTTTGGAACAAGATAAGGTTTAAGCCATTGTTCTTCTTTTACCAGTTCATTACACATAAGACGAATGAGATGTCTAATTTCGTCTTGTGCACGAGTACAAAGACGAAGGTTTGCAATATGGATAAGTTCTCTTAAGTTCATACTTACAACCATAGAAGAAGATGCCGCATTTGGAAGAACAAATCTTGCATCTTCTGCAGGTATTCCAGCTTCTGTTAATTCTGTGTAAAATTCAGAAATTTTACCCATAAATTTTTCATATTTAGCTTTTAATTCGGAATTTCTTTCTACTGTAGGAGGAATAAGAAAATCGAATTGTCCTTTTTCTTTAACGTATCTTTGAGATTTTTGAGAAAAAGAAACATGTCTGTGTCTTACTAATTGGTGAGTACAAGCTCTTGAAACATTTGATATTGCAAAAGATACTTGAATATGTTCAATCGTTGAATAATGACCGGAAGAAATTACTCTGGTAATGAGATTGAGCATTTTTTCTTCGTCTTCAGCTTTATCATAAATATTAATAGGCGAATCTGCACTGTAGCAAGTTCTGCACGCTGTATAAATTGTGCGAAGCATATTTTCCGGTTTAGATATTAATTTTACTATAGGTTTGTTTGTATTTTCAGACATATTTTTCCCTCCATAATAAAATTATTGCCCATTTTATATAAAAAGGGCAATAATTTATAAAAAAGTTCACAATTGTTATTTTTTTTCGTATCTTTTTTTGAATCTTTCAACACGTCCTTCAGTATCCATAATTTTTTGGCTACCAGTGTAGAATGGGTGACAGTTGTTACAAATTTCAACTGTGATGTTTTCTAAAACTGAACCGGTTTCGATTTCGTTTCCACAAACGCATTTGATTTTCATTTTTTTATAATCTGGATGTATTCCGTCTTTCATTATTTTTTTCCTTTCTTAAAGTGTTTGTAAACTATTATAGTCATGTAAATTTTTATTATCAAGTCTTATAAATAGTTTTGTAAAAAACTATGAATTTAATTCTACAAATTCTACTAAATTTAAAACATTTTTATCAATTTTTTCTTCAATTAACCCTTTATTTAATCCGATTATACAACCGGGGCAGGAGGTTAAAATAGTTTGAGTGTTTGTTTTTTGTATATTTTGAATTTTATTTTTAGCAATTTCTTTTGATATTTTTGGATGCTTAAAAGAAAAATCTCCGGCAAAACCGCAACATACATCATAATCATCCATTTGTTGGTAGTTTGGAATAATTTTATTTATTATTTCAGTTATTTTGTTTTTTTCTTTTCTAAGATGACAAGGAAGATGATAAGTTGTATTGTTTTTGTTTGTTATTTTTTCTGTTTGCAGAAGTTCTGTTATATCAATAATTTTTTCTGAAAAGTCACTATTATATTCTTTTAGAGCGCTTAAACAGGTTGCACAATCACAAATAATATAATCACAATCTTCTTGTAATAATTTTATATTTTTTTCTTTTAATTTTTCATATAATTTTAAATTTCCGCTATAAAGAGCAGATAAACCACAACATTCAAAGTTTTTTTGAATAACTTCTATATTATTTTTTTCTAATATATTTAATAAAGCATTTTTTGTTGAAGGATTTAAATATTTTGTGAAACAACCTTCAAAATATATTACTTTTGTTTTTGGGTTTAGTGTTGTTGTTTTTTTTCTTTTTACATTTATTTTGGAAATTTTATCAAAAAGAAGAAAAAGTTTGCCAAAAACGCCAAATTTTTGTAAAAAATTAGTCATTTTTGATATAAAAAATGAAAAATGAGAAAATCTGTATATTTTGAAAATTAAACTCAGAATAATCATTTTTGGTTTAAAAAAGAAGTTATATTTTGAAAAAAAGCAATGGATTTTTTTTTCTGCTTTTGCGCATGAAATTATTTCAGTTGTATTAATTGAACTTGGACAAAAATCTTCACAAGCTTTGCAGTTTAAACAAAGAGATAATGATTTTTCTAAATTTTTAGAATATTTTAAATCTCCTTTTATCAATCCTAATAAAAGATTAAATTTTCCGCGAGAAACAACAGTTTCTCTTCCTGTTATTTTATATATAGGACAAACAGCTTGGCATAATCCACATTTTGAGCATGTTTGTAATTCTTTTTTATAATCTTTAAGACGTTTCATAATAATTATTTTATATCAAAAATTGAATTAAAGTTTTTAGGGGTTGCAATATATTTTAATGCGGATAAAATGGTATTATTACAAAATTAAATTAATGGTATTTTTTATATGAAAAAAATTAAAATTATTGGTATTTTCGAGGAAAAGCTTTCTTCTTTGAAAGCTGTTAATATTGGATTCTTTTTCCTTTTAACGTTTTTGTTTACTTTGGTTTTATCTTCAAAATATTTTCTTTTTGAAAACATTATAGCAGACGATAATACAAGTAAACACGATATTATTGCGACAAAGACAATAGAAGTTGTTGACACTTTTAAAACAGAGCAACAAAAAAAAGAAATTGCTTTGAGAATAGAACCTATTTTAACACCGGCAGAGGATAATTATATTAAAAATAATTTATCTAATTTATTGGAAACAATTTCTCAAATTAAGAATAAGCAAACAACAGAAGTAGTAAAAAAAGAAGAATTAAATATTCTTTTTGATTTGTCGGATTCTATCCAAAAGGCTTTTGTCGTTAATTATTTTTTAACGGCTACTCCTCAACGGATGGACATCATAAAACTTAAATCAAAACAAACATTAAATGAAGTTTTAAACGAAGGGATAACGGAAAAAGATTTTGAAGAAAAAAATATTTCAAGAATAATAATGCGTAATACCAATCATGATATGACAAGAACACAAGTTCGAATTGTATCTGCTTTATTAGAACAAGTTATTATGCCAAATATGATAGTGGATGAGCATGCTACGGAATTGGCAAGAAAAAACGCAATAAGTGCAATTCAACCCTACAAAGTAAAATTTAATAAAGGGGACAAAATTGTTTTTGAAGGTGAACCAATTACAAAATTAAAAAGAGATGCTCTTTCAAAAGCGGGTTATCATGTTTTGGAATTAAATGTTCAAGGCTTTTTGGGAATTTTTTGTTTAGTTACGGTTGGCATTTTGGCTCTAATATATTATTTGCAATTTTTTGAAAAAATATTTTTAACTAAAAATTATATTCTTTTAATGTCATTAATGTCTTTGTTTGTAATTATTTGTGCCGTTTTATTACCGGATGGTTTGTCTGTGTATTTAATACCTTTTCCGGCTTTTGCAATTATATTAGCTATTTTTACAAACCCCCGTGTTTCTTTTTTAACTTCAATTTTGTTAATAACAATGACTTCTTTAAC
>JAZTXF010000099.1:0-1864 GCA_045636305.1 Candidatus Gastranaerophilaceae bacterium
CTATCATCCTGAGATATGTACAACTCATACTTATGAAGACAGAATTAATACAACAAAATTAGTTAAAAAATATGGTATGGAGTTGTGCTGTGGGGTTATAATCGGAATGGGAGAAACGCCCGAACAGCGAATAGAAATGGCTTTAGAATTAGCTGAAATTACGCCGGACAGCATTCCTGTCAACTTTTTGACACCAATCGAAGGTACTCCTTTTGAAAATTATTGGGACAAAATTGATGAAGAACATATCCTAAGAACTCTTGCCATATTCAAAATAGCTAACCCAAAATCAACCATTAGATTTGCAGGCGGAAGAAAAATCAGACTAAATGAAAAAAACAGAGAACTTGCCCTTAAATATTGCGTCGAAGGAATACTTATAGGCAATTATCTTACAACTATAGGCATAGAACCTCAAGAGGATATAGACTCTGTACAAAAATTAGGAAAAACAATAGCGAATGTTTGATTACATAAAAGGTATACTCGTTCAAAAACAAACTAACACTCCAAAAGGTAATTTTATTACCATCGAGAGCAATAATATCGGTTATTTAATTGAAACAAATTTTCGAACTTTAAAAGAATTAACCGAGGTTAATAAAGAAACAAAAATATATGTCTCCCTAACTCATCGTGAAGACTTTATGGGATTATGCGGTTTTGCGACAAGAGAAGACAGAGATTTGTTTAACATTTTACAAAGTGTTTCCGGCGTTGGGGTAAAAGTAGCTTTAGTTTTGTTAGATGAATTTTCAGGATATGAACTTATTGCAACGGTAATAAAAGAAGATGCAAAAGGACTTTCCAGAGCTAAAGGCGTTGGACAAAAAATGGCTCAAAAAATAATACTTGAACTCAAAGATAAATTAATTAACTGGCAAGAAAAAATGCCTGTTGATTTATCAGATATTAACACTGAAAACATAGACGCTGGAAATATTTCAGATGCACAAGCAGTTTTAATTTCATTAGGCTACACTATAGAAGAAATTAAACCTGCTATTAAAATTGCTATTGCAAAAACTAGTAAAAATCCGACATCTGAAGAAATATTAAAACAAGCTTTGACATATTTGGCCCAATAGTCGTAAAATAAAATTAATAAGAATTTAAGGAGTTTATTATGAAAGTTTTATTTGCATCTGCCGAAGTGGCACCATTTTCTAAAGTCGGAGGATTGGCTGATGTTGTTGGCAGTTTGCCTAAAGCTCTCGAAAAAGATGCTGAAATATGCATATTTACACCACTTTATGGCTCTATAAATCAAGAAAAATTTGGCATCAAAGAACTTGAAAACTCCTCACTGAAAATTTCTATGGGAAATACAGAACACATTTTTAAGTTAAAAATGTGTAAGCTTCCTAATACAAACATTAATGTATTTTTTATAGACAATCCGAAATACTATTCTTGCTTCAACTGTGTTTATCCTCAATGGGTAGATACAATGTACGAACAACAAAGATTCGTAGCCTTTTCTTTAGCTGTTTTAGAATATGCAAAATTATTAAATTTTCGTCCTGATGTCCTTCATGCAAATGATTGGCATACTGCTATGATTCCGGTTTATATAAAAAACAACTATAAATATGATGAATTTTACAAAGACACTAAAACTGTCTTTTCTATACACAATTTGGCATATCAAGGATCTTGTGACTCAAAAATCATTGATTTTGCAAATATGCGCTGGGATAATGTATATAATGACCGTTGCTTGGAACATTATGGCAGAGTTAACTGGGTAAAAGGTGCAATTTATTGCTCTAACAAAATTATTGCAGTTTCTGAAAAATATGCTCAAGAAATTATGGGCGACGAATTCGGAGAAGGTATGGATTACACCTTGCGTGATAACGCT
>JAZTXF010000100.1:0-13230 GCA_045636305.1 Candidatus Gastranaerophilaceae bacterium
GGAAGTTTAACTCTCAAAATTGCTGCTTGAATTTCATCAAGTCTTGAGTTTACACCAATTTCATCGTGGTAATAACGAATAGCACCACCATGGTTTCTCAATGCAATCATTCTGTCTCTTAAGTATTCACTGTTAGTAACGGCAATACCGCCATCACCCATAGTACCAAGGTTTTTGGTTGGGTAGAAACTATAACAACCTACATCACCAAAAGAACCGACTTTTTTGCCTTTGTATGTTGCTCCGACAGCCTGACAACAGTCTTCAATTACATATAAGTTGTGACGTTTTGCAATATCCATAATTACATCCATATCACAAGGTTGTCCATAAAGGTGAACCGGCAAAATAGCTTTTGTTTTTGGTGTTATAAGTTTTTCAATTTGATTAACATCAATATTAAATGTGTTTGAATCAATATCAACAAACACAGGCTTCGCACCAACAATACCTATTGCCTCAGTTGTTGCAACAAAAGTAAATGCAACAGTAATAACTTCATCTCCTGCACCAATATCAAGAGCTCTCAATGCCAAGTGCAAAGCATCTGTCCCGGAGTTTAGCGCAACCGCATATTTGCAATCACTATATTGAGCAAAATCAGCCTCTAATGCTTTGTTGTTTTGCCCAAGAATATAACTGCCTGAGCGCATAACTTCGATAACTTTTTCCTCTGCTTCTTTTCCAATAACTTCGTATTGACGTTTTGTGTCTAAAATAGGTACTCTCATTTATAAATCTCCCACTTTTGTGCAATCCATAAACCTATTGTAGCACTATTTTTTAGCATCTTTACAAATTCTTTATAAACATAAACAACAATAAAAAAACTAAGCAGGGTTATTTATAAAAAGTTGGATATTTTTAATATTTTGTGCACGAGATGCTCTTGCTGTATATGCAAAAATCTTATCCGATAACGCCTTTTCAGTAGGAGTAAAAACACTATTTTTACTGTAGCCCTTCGACGGTGTTGAGCGTCCCAAAAAGGAATACAAATGATTATAATTTGAGTGTGTGTTGTTTACAGAATCCATATATACTCTTTATCTCTTAATTAAATTAAAAATTTTTGCTACAAAAAATTGCCCAAATATTTTGATTTGTAACAAATTGCAATATATTTTTTTTTAAATATCAGACAAATAGATTATTTATATATCTAAATATGCGCTATAATGAGATATTATAGGAGAATAGGAATATTATGCTTCAAGAAGCGACAAAAATAATAAGCTCTGCTTTTCACGACAGCTTTATAAAAAGATTGTCATTATATTTGCACGATTGTGTGCGAGAAGAAGTTCAAAGTTCGACGTTTAGAAATCTTAAACAGGATAAAGACAACAAGTGGATTTTCCTTCAAGGTGAAGAAGAGCTTTTTACAAATTATGGTTCATCTTTGAAACTTGATGGTGGGGACCCGCTTCTGACAGAACTTATGATTCAATCTGAAATGAGTCAAAAAGATAAATACCTTATTTACGGTTATTTATTTTTAGTGGGAAAAGGCGGAAGAAACAAGCGTTCAAACGAGTTTCTTACTCCACTTTTATATATGCCCGCAAAACTTGAACGTATAGGTAAAAACATTGAATGCACTTTACAAGATGAAGTTTTATCTTTGAATACTGGAGCATTAACTGCGCTAATGAATAAAAGCGATGACGAAGATGAAATGGAACATCTTCTTGATGGATTATTAGAAGTTGTACCCGATTTACCTTTAACAGATGATAAATTGGAGGTTTTTCTTACAACCTTACGTTCAATTGTTCCTGATATAGAATTAAAACTGGAGCATGAAGAAGATGCTGTTGAAAATAACGTGTCTAAGGAAGAAAGCACAGAGAACAGTGAAGAAATAAACTTTGACAATCTTCATGAAGTAATAGATGAAGAAGAAACACCAAAACCTAAAAAAGTTAAAATTGAAAAAGTTTGTGTGACAAATCAAAGTGCTATTATTTTAACAAAACGCCCACAAGTAACAGCGGGGGTTTTGCATGAACTTACTCAAATTTCAGAAAAACCGTCTGGTGTTTTTAGAGAGACTTCTTTGGCGACCATTAATGAAGAATATATGCGCACAAACGGGAAAATGAGTGATAAAACAACAAAACCTAAAAAATCACTTGAGGATTTTGTTGCGACTACTCCGCTTTCATTGAGTGACAGCCAAGAAAGTGTAATAAAAAGCATTGAAGAAAACACCATCGTGTCTGTTGCAGGACCTCCGGGGACAGGAAAATCACAAACGATTGTAAACCTTGTTGCCCACTTAATTGCAAACGGAAAAACAGTTTTAGTCGCATCAAGGATGGACAAAGCAACTGATGTTGTAGCAGAAAGATTGAATGAATTAGGCGCACCATTTTTAGCACTTAGAGCTGGTCGTGCGAATTATCAAAAACAACTTAATTTCCAACTTCAAGACCTGTTAAATGGTAAAGTCGAACTTGATAAAGGCTATGACAATGCTATTTTAGTAGATGTTGATGATATGTATGATTTGGTTTCTACAATTCGTGAAAATGAAAAAAAATGTGAAGAAATTATTGATTTAGAAAACGAGTGGCGTGCATTAATTGAAGAAAAAGAGCAAACCTCAAAAGAAATAGGTGCGGCTCAATTTATTAACAAAAAACTTAAAAAAGATGAACTAGATTGTGTTCAAAGTCTCATTTCAAAACTTGAAAAAGATATGGAAAAATCTAACTTCTTTGCTAATTTATTCAATAAGTTCCGTGCTTCAAAACTCAAAAAAACATTAAAAATTTCAGAATTTGATGTTTGTTTTGAAGATTTAGAAAGATTAAAAAGAGAATTATATTTAGAGGAATTAGCTTGCAAAGCTCGCCTTACTGAAGCTAAAATTCACAAAATTGGAAATTTACACCAATTATTAGAAAACATTCGTAACCTAAAACGAAAACAAGCAAAATTAGCAGTAGAAATATTGCGAGGCAAACGAAGAGAAGCGCTAAAAGGACTTTTGCGCGACCAAACAAAAAGACAAAGATTATTTGTTCATTCGAAATCACTTGTTGCACGTAAACGCCAACAACAAACAAGATTGCTTGAAACAGAGGACTTCAAACCTCTTTTAGAAGCATTCCCTTGTTGGTGTGTGACAACATATGCTGTTTCTGGTTCTCTACCCATGAAACCAGGTCTTTTTGACGTTGCAATTATTGATGAGGCTTCTCAATGTGATATTGCAAGTTGTTTTCCGATTATGTTCCGAGCTAAAAAAGCTGTAATTGTTGGTGATGATAAGCAATTACCTCATTTGTCTTTCTTGGAAAAAGCAAAAGAACAATCCTTCTTGTCGCAATACAATATTCCTGACAAATATCAACTTATGTGGCGATTTAGAACAAATTCAATGTTTGATTTAGCAAATTATTACTCAACAAGCCCAATAATGCTTGACGAACATTTTAGAAGTTTACCGCCTATTATTGACTTTTCAAATCAAGAATTTTATGGCGGAAGAATACGCATAATGAAAAAAAATTCAGATAAAAATGATGTTTTGGAATTGTGTCTTGTTCCGGATGGTAAAGTTGATTATGAAACAACAAGAAACATGCCGGAAACTGAAGCAGTAATAAAACGAGTTCATGAGCTTATTCTGGAAGATGAAAAAAATGAAGGAGAGCCGGTTTCAATTGGTATTGTTTCACCATTTAGGGGACAAGTTGATTTAATCAAAAAGGCACTTATGCAAGTCCTTTCTGAGAATATAATTCGTAAACATAAAATTGAAGTTGGTACTGCTCATACCTTCCAAGGCGATGAAAAAGATATAATGATTTTATCTTGGTGCGTGGCAGATAATAGTTTTGCTCAAAGTTTAACCTTCATGCAAAAACCGAACTTGTTTAACGTAGCTATTACAAGAGCACGCAAAAAACTGATTTGTTTCCTTTCAAAGAATCCAAAATCTTTGCCCGAAGGTCTGTTACGTGATTATATAGAATATATTCAAAATTATATTAACAAAACAAATCCAACAGAAAAGTTTGACGAAAATGTCTACAAAAACGCTTTTGAAAAAGAAATAGCAAAAACGTTACGAGCAGAGGGGCTTAATGTTGTAGCCGGAGTTGAAACAGCCGGATTTTCAACAGATTTGACCGTAGATGACGGTGAAGGTCATTCAATACTTGTTGAAGCTGATGGTGTTGAGGATAATATTCATACTTATAATACAAACATGAAAAAACACGCTATCCTTGAACGTTGCGGTATTAAAATTGTTCGTATAACATATAGAGAATGGTACTATAGTCCAACCGCTTGTGTGGAAAGAATTAAAAGCGCTTTGTTTAATTAACGACTTTTGTTTATAATAAAAAAATGATAAACATAGATAGCTTAACATTAAAACTTTTTGCGCAAGAAAATGCCGGATATTTTGAAGATGCCAGAATTCAAAAAATTCAACAACCGACACGACGGGATTTAATTATCCAACTTCACAGTGCGGGTGAAACAAAAAAATTATATATAAATATAAATCCGGCTATTTATCATATATGTTTTTTGTCTTCTGAAAATCTGATAAGACGCCATATAACAATGCCTAAGCAACCGCCTATGTTTTGCATGCTTTTGCGCAAATATATGGTGGGTTCCAGAATAGTCAAAATAAACGTTCCGGAAGATGAGCGAATTTTTGAAATATATTTTGAAACATATTCTGAAATAGGAGAAATTATTCCACTTTGTCTTGCCGTAGAATTAATGGGAAAGCATAGTAATGTCATTTTGTACAACTATGATACAAATATAATTTTAGGTTGTATGCATAATATTGGTTCTGAAAAAAGCAGAATGAGAGAAATGTCGGGCGGCTTACCGTATGTTTATCCGCCAAAAAATAAACGTGAAAATTTACTTGAAACAAATCCACAAGTCATTCAAGCTCGGCTCAATATAGATAAAAATTGTTTAGCAAAATCATTCTCAAGTTATTTTCAATATATTTCTCAAGCTCTAATGCAAGAAATTATTAAAAGTAATAATGTTGAAGAAAATCTCATACAAGCTGTTAAATCTAGAAGCCTTAATCCTTCTGTAAGTGAAGATTTTAATGATTTTTCTCTATTTTCTTTTGTGAAAGAAAATAGAATTTTCAAAGCGACAATAAATGAAATGTTGGATGATTATTATACATATTATGTAGAAAAATCTATCATATCAAATCTTAAACAATCTTTGCTTAATTTTACAAATAAGGAATTAAAGAAAAATCAAAACACTTTGGATAAACAAAATCTTCAAACTGCAAAATTGGAAAAAGCACAATACCAAAGACGTAAAGCTGATATAATAATGGCTAATTTGTATCAATTAAAACAGGGAGTTGCAAAAGTTACGTTAAATGATTTTGAAACGGGTGAAACCGTTGAAATTGATATGGATGAAGCTTTAACTCCAATTGAGAATGCTAATCGTTATTATAAATTGTATAATAAGGCTAAAAAAGCTTTTGAAATAGCTTCTGAAATGCAAAAAAACACAGAAGAAAAAATAAAATATTTAGAAAACATTTTATTTCAAATTGAATCATCTCAAAATTATGAAACACTTATAGAAATAGAAGAAGAATTAAATCCTAAAACTCAAAAAGAAAAGAAAAAAGACACATCTGTGATTGAAGAAATAAAAATTAATGGTTTTAGAGTATTTATAGGTAGAAATAATAAACAAAATGATTACATTTTTTCTAAAATTTCTTCACCTGAAGATATATGGTTTCATGCTTTAAACTCTCCGGGGGCACATATTTTGGTAAAACTAGATGAAAAAAAAGAAATAGATGACAATACACTTTTACAAGTTGCAAAACTTGCAAAAAAATATTCCAAACAAGCAAACGCAATCAAAGCCTCTATCATTTATACAAAACGAAAATATCTAAAACGCCCTCCAAATACCCCAGCAGGTTATGTAACTTATAAAAATGAACAAGAAATTGTTATAGACGACAAATAACTGCTAATTTAAGATTTGTAACAAAAAACGACCTAAAATATCAAAATTAAACCTTTCCAAACATTAAATAAGCAAAAGGGAACATTAATATGCAAATAAATTCAATCTCATACATAAGTTACAAGCCTAAAACACCTAACGGCAAAGTTTCGACATTCGGTTCAGGATTTAACTTACAAAACGGAACTAATTTTTACTACGAACGACCAAGCTCTTCTAAAAAAACAAAAACTCAAAAAGCTATAGAAAAAATAAAAAAAGGCGCCGCTGAAACAGGAAGAGCCGCGCTTATTATGGGTAGTGTGCTAGCTCTTTCACACAAAATAAATCAAGAAAAGAAACGTGACTCATATCCAAAAGAGCTTGCGCCTATAACAATAAATACTAAAAATTATGGTGATTTTTCAACTGCAATGCTTGAAGGAAGAGGGCTTTATTATTTAAATGTGTTTAATGATTCAGAATATAAAACTGAAACAAATGAAGGTATAAACGAGGAAGATGACAGGGCCTCAGATGCAGATATATATCTTGCAAAATATTCCAAAGAAATAGCTGATTATCTTGAAACGATGAGTTATTGCTACACAGGAGTAAAACATGCATTTCTTTCTGCGGGAGTAATCGATAACTATAAAGATATGCCTAAAGGAAATGCAAAAGAAGCAAAAAATTACTTTGAAAAGAATCCGGAAAAATTCAAACAAGTAGAAATAGATAAAGACGAACTTAAACAACTACCGGCCGGAAGAATAATTGTATATTCCCACAAAACACTCCCCGGACACATTGCAATTACTAATGGTTTGGGACAAGAAATGAGTGATCACACAGGTAATATGAAATGGCTTGATGAGCATCCTGATGGTGATTTTGATGTTTATGAACTTTCAGATAATTGGAAAGTTGATTATAAAACAAAAAAATTATACTTTGATGATTTAACTTAATAAAATAATAATCACAATCTTCTAATTTTCTCTTTTTAAAAACCCGCTTTTAGTGTAAAATATCATATATGAGTGAGATTATTGAAGTTAAAGAAGTCAATCTTTATAATGCCGTTTATGAGGCTTGTTTGAAAGCTAATATTTATTTGCCGAAAGAGGTTTATAATGCAATACTTGTACTGGAAAAAAATGAACAAGAAACTAAAGGCAAAATAAACAAAATTATCAAAAACTGTGAATTAGCAAACAAAAAGCAACGTCCACTTTGTCAAGATACCGGACAAGTAATTGTATTTTTAGAAATTGGTAAAAACTTAGTTTTTAAAAATTCTCCTGCACAGATAATAAATAAAGCAATTTCAGATTGTTATAAAGAAAATTTTTTTAGAAAATCTGTCGTGAAAGATGCTTTTTTTGACAGACAAAATACACAAACAAATACTCCTGCAATTATTTATACGGAAATAACTGACAGAAAAGATATTAAAATTGATTTGCTAATAAAGGGCGGTGGCGCGGAAAACATGTCAACAGTCAAGATGCTAAACCCTTCTGCGACTGAAGAAGATATTTATAACACAATACGGAATGCTGTTGAGTCGGCCGGTGAAAATGCTTGTCCGCCATTGTTTTTGGGAGTAGGGATAGGTGGTACAATTGATTATGCGGGAGTGCTTTCTAAAAAAGCATTTTTCACAAATGAGCACTCTGATTTGGCGCAAAAAATTAAAAATAAACTCAATCAAAAGTTATCCACCAAAGTTGCAGATATAAAAATTCTAAGTGCTCAAACACACATCGCTTGCCTTCCTGTTTGCGTAACAGTAAATTGTCATAGTTCAAGACATGCAAGTATAGTTATTAGTGAGAATGATTATAAGATTACAACAGAATTTGCGCAAAATATTCAAGAAGAAATTGCGTCACAAAATTTACAAGCAATATATTCAAATGAGATAGAAAAATTTAAAACATTGAATAAAGGTGAGGAAATCTTGCTAAGCGGTATTATTTATACTGCTCGTGATATGGCTCACAAAAGATTGTGTGAATTGCTTGAACAAAAAAAGTCTTTGCCGTTTGAGCTTAAAAATTCGATAATTTTCTATGCCGGTCCTTGTCCGAAAAAAGAAAGTGAACTAATTGGGCCGATTGGACCGACAACTGCTAAAAGAATGGATAAGTTTGCCCCAATTTTGTATGATAATGGCGTATTAGCTACAATTGGCAAAGGGAACAGAGATAAAAATGTTGAAAAAAGTATAAAAGAAAATAAAGCGATTTATTTTTCTACTCAAGGCGGCATTGCCTCACTTTTACAAAATTGCATAAAATCATGCGAAGTTATTGCTTTTGAAGAGTTAGGCGCAGAGGCAATATATAAATTAGAAGTTGAAAAATTACCATTGAAAGTCGAATTGATATGAATGAAAAACTAAAATCTATAATTTTTTATATAACATTGTTTTTGTTTATAATCCTTGTAAGTTTTCAAACTAATTCCGCAGATTATGATTTGTTCGCAAGATTATTGCAAGGGCAAGCTTTTTGGAATTTAGGGAATATTTTACATCACGACATTTTTTCATACACACCAACCCATACTTGGTATGACCATGAATGGGGTGCCAGTGTAATTTTTTATTGGGTTTTTAATAAATTTGGCGCAATCGGACTTTTATGGCTTAAAGCCCTTATAGTTTTTGGCGTGTTTTTCTTTGCAATAGAAACTTTAAAAATTCGAGGAGTTAAATTTTCAACCCCATATAACTTTTTATTTTATTTTTTGGCATATCATGCCGCAGAATTTTCAGGCTTCTCAAGCACTATTCGCTGCCAACTGTTTACATATTTATTCTTTGTAATTTGGTTATATTTGCTGGAACGAGTCAGGATAAAAAAGGAACATTATTTGCTTGTTAGTTTTGTTCCAATGATGTTGTTCTGGTCAAATATACATGGTGGCTGCATGGCAGGTTTTGGTTTGCTTATTTTGTATGCGATAGGTGAAGCAATAAATAAGAAGCCGTTTAAATATTATTTATTCGCAATATTAGCATGTGCTTTAATTACTTTTGCAAACCCTTGGGGCCTTGAATATGTAAAATTTTTATTAATGGCAACAACAATGCCTCGTCCTTTAATAGGCGAGTGGCAACCTACATTCGGAGTGCAAAATGTCGGAAGTTTTATGTTGTTTAAAACATTTTTTATAACAACAATCCTACTTGCAATTATTAGATTAATTTCAAAAATAAAAACGATTAAAAATATTGATTATACAAAAGCATTAATTATGCTGACAATGACTTATTTGTCATTAAAATACACTCGTCATCAACCATTTTTTGTTATTTGCACGATAGTATTTTTATATAATGATTTTTATAAAATAATTTTAGCCATTAGCGAAAAACTAATAAAATCAGCGCAAATCAGAGAAAAAATTGCAAAAATTAAAGAAGTTTCTCTTTTAATTTTGGTTGCATTTGCAACATTTGGATATTTTGCTACAACAAAACAACAGATAACAGTTAGTAATGAAAAATATCCGATAAAAGCAATAGAGTTTATTAAACAAAATGAATTAAAAGGTAATTTGTTGGTAGATTTTCATCACGGAAGTTATGCCGCATATAAACTTTTTCCGAATAACTTAATAGCAATGGATGGACGTTACGAAGAAGTTTATCCTGATTATATGCTTCCTCTGTTTAATAACTTCTTCATGCAAGCAGGAAAAAATCCTAATCTTTTAATAGAAAAATTCCGTCCTGATATTATTATTGTTAGTCATGATTATAAAGCAGAAAAAAGCCTGGAAACAAATAAAACTTATAAAAAAGTTTACTCGGATGAAATAAATTCAGTTTTTATTGATAAAAATTTAACTAAAAAAACATATAAAAAACCCACAGAAGATGTTCAATATTATAATGAAACTCTTTTTGATTCCAGATTAAAATTCCAAAAAATCAAAAAATAATTATTTTAACAGTTTTTTTAGATATAATCCGGTTTTAGAGTCTTTGCAACTTGCAACTTCTTCCGGCGTTCCTGCAACAAGAATTTGTCCTCCGTTGTCGCCGCCATCCGGTCCCAAATCTATTATATAATCAGATATCTTAATAATATCAAGTGTATGTTCAATTATCATTATAGTATTACCATTGTCTGCCAATTGCTGCAATATTTTTATCAATTTATCCAAATCATACCAATGCAACCCGACAGACGGTTCGTCTAATAAATACAAAGTGCGCCCTGTCGCTTTTTTATTAAGCTCCGCCGCGAGCTTAATCCTTTGAGCTTCACCGCCTGAAAGGGTTGTAGCGCTTTGTCCAAGCTTGATATAATCTAATCCGACATCATTCAATGTTTTTAATCTGTTATAAATCTTTGGAATATTTTCAAAGAATTCCATAGCCTCAGCTACTGTCATATCTAAAACATCATAAATAGATTTACCCTTGTATTTAACCTCAAGAGTTTCTCGATTGTAGCGTTTTCCTTTACAGACATCGCATTTTACATAAACATCCGAAAGAAAATTCATTTCAATTTTTATTACACCATCACCTTTACAGGCCTCACATCGTCCGCCTTTTACGTTAAAACTGAAACGTCCTTGTTTATATCCACGTAATTTTGATTCATTTGTTTGAGCAAATAAATCTCGAATGTGCGTAAAAACATCAGTGTACGTTGCAGGATTTGAACGAGGTGTCCTGCCAATAGGCGATTGATCAATATCTATAACTTTATCAATATTTTCAAATCCTAAAATATCATCAACCCCCTGAGGTTTTGGTTTATTTCCTCGTAATTTATGTAATGCAAATTCATAAATCAAATCTTGCATAAGAGTAGACTTTCCGGAACCTGAAACACCTGTCAAAGTTACTATTTTACCCAAAGGGATATCAATATTTATATTTTTTAAATTATTTTTATGAGCATTAATAATTTGCAAATATTGTCCATTCCCTTCTCTTCTTAAAGTAGGTACTTCTATTTTTCTTTGTCCGCTTAAATATTGTCCTGTTAACGAACTTGGTTCATTTTTAATATCTTCCAAAGAGCCTTGAGCGACGATATTGCCGCCATGTCGACCTGCTTTAGGTCCTATATCTACTATGTAATCGGCGTTTCGAATTGTGTCTTCATCGTGCTCGACCACAATTAAGGTATTCCCCAAATTCCTAAGTTTCATAAGTGTTTTTATCAACATTTCATTGTTGTATTGATGCAGACCTATCGAGGGCTCGTCTAAAACATACAAAACTCCTGAAAGTCCGCTGCCTATTTGAGTCGCAAGCCTAATTCTCTGAGCTTCCCCACCGGAAAGTGTTCCCGCCATTCTCGCCAAATTTAAGTAACCCAAGCCGACATCTAAAAGGAATTTTAACCTTGCTCTAATTTCTTCTAAAACTTGTTTTGCAATTTTCATTTCATAATCTGAAAATTCTAAAAACAAACTTGAAACGAAATTAAAGGCTTTTTCGATAGACAAAAGGCAAAACTCATGAATATTCAAACCTTTAATTTTAACACTCAACGCAAAAGGTTTTAATCTAGCACCATTGCAGGCCGTGCAAGGGGTTGTTATCATATATTTTTGAATTTCTTCAAGCCAATACTCCCCGCTAGCCTCATTATAACGTTTTTCTAAATATGGAATTACACCGGGATAATAAGCAAGACTTGTTTTATAACGATTTGTACCAAATTGCTTGACAGTAAGTTTTATTGCCTTATCCGAGCCGTAAAGAATAATATTTTGTTGTTCTTCACTTAATTCTTCAAAAGGTTTGTCTAAATCCATATCATATGCATTTGCTACAGATTTAATTAAATCTGTATAATAATCAGTTGTGGTTTTAGACCAAGGATAAATAGCACCTTCTCTAAGTGATTTCTTTTTATCAGGAACAATCAAATCTGGTGAAATTTTAAAATCCGCTCCCAACCCAGAACATTTTTCACAAGCACCATAAGGACTATTAAAGCTAAAAATACGCGGTGCTAATTCTGAAAAACTAAGGTTACATTTTGCACAAGCTAACTTTTCACTAAAAAGAATTTCTTTATCACCTATAACATCAATAATTACTAAACCATTAGCTTTTTCTAAAGCCATCTGGATACTTTCTGATAATCTTGATTTTACTGATTCTTTTATTACAAGTCTATCAACAACAACATCTATATTGTGTTTTTTTGTTTTCGTTAGTTCAACTTCTTCTTCATCCAAATTATAAATTTTGCCATCAACTCTTACCCTTATAAATCCTTCTTGGATAAATTCCTCAATAAGCGAACTATACTCACCTTTTTTGCCTCTTACGACAGGAGCAATAACTTGGATTTTTGTACCTTCCGGTAGTTGCATAATTTTATCAACAATCTCATCCAAAGACTGAGGTTTAATAGGCTCACCACATTCGGGACAATAGGGAATACCAACTCTTGCATAAAGTAACCTTAAAAAATCATAAATTTCAGTAACTGTCCCTACTGTAGAACGAGGATTGTTAGATGTTGATTTTTGGTCAATTGAAATAGAAGGAGAAAGACCTTCAATACTTTCAACATCAGGCTTGTCCATCTGTCCCAAAAATTGTCTTGCATAAGTTGAAAGACTTTCTACGTATCGTCTTTGTCCTTCAGCAAAAATTGTATCAAAAGCAAGAGAACTTTTGCCTGAGCCGGAAACACCGGTAAATACAATTAATTCGTTTTTTGGTAATTCTAAATCAATATTTTTTAAGTTATGTTGATTGGCTTTTCTAATTATTATGTTATTATTCATAATTTTTCTCTCTCAAAATCATCATATCACAATTTATATTTATAGACATTTTATTTATAGAAAAGTGTCCTATTCGTTATCTAAAAAAATATGATATAATAGAACAAAAAAGGAGGGTACTATGTCAAACGCTATTGAAATTACAGATAATTCATTTGAACAAGAAGTTCTAAATTCTGACAAACTTACAGTCGTAGATTTTTGGGCACCTTGGTGTGGCCCTTGCCGAAAATTAGGCCCTGTTTTAGATGAAGTTGCAAACGAAATGGCTGATAAAATTAAAATCGTTAAACTAAACACCGATGAAAATTTTAAAAGCGCAAAAGAATACTCTATTAGCGGATTGCCAACTATATTAGTTTTTAAAAACGGTCAACCTGTCGAGAGAATGGTTGGACTGATGCAAAAAAGTGCACTAACTTCAAATATAGAAAAACATCTTTCATAAGAATAATTAATGTA
>JAZTXF010000101.1:0-32562 GCA_045636305.1 Candidatus Gastranaerophilaceae bacterium
GATAGGATCATTGAAATCATTAAGGAGATATTTTAATGTATAACAAGTACATAAAACGTCCGATGGATATTTGCTGTGCGTTAGCGGCGATTATCGTGTTTTCCTGGTTATATATTATTGTTGCAATCTTAGTAAAGGTCAAACTGGGAAGCCCAGTGCTTTTTAAACAGGAACGGCCGGGAAAAGATGAAAAAATCTTTAAATTATATAAGTTCAGAACAATGACAGATGCACGGGATGAAGAGGGAAACTTGCTTCCTGATGAAATTCGGTTAACGAAGTTCGGTAAATTTTTACGCAGCACAAGCTTAGATGAGCTGCCTGAGGCGTTTAATATTTTAAAGGGCGATATGAGTGTTGTTGGTCCGCGGCCTTTGCTGGTTGAATATCTACCGCTTTATAATGAGCATCAACGTCGTCGCCATGAGGTGCGTCCTGGGCTTACGGGATTTGCACAAATAAGTGGACGGAACGCCATCACCTGGGAAGAAAAGTTTTATGCAGATGTGTTTTATGTTGATCATATTTCTTTTGTTGGAGACATAAAAATTATTTTTAAAACTGTTTGGTGTGCTTTTGTAAAGCAAGATGGAATCAGTAGTAACAATCATGTGACAATGGAGATATTTACCGGAACAAAGGAAAACTTTTAGGAGGCAATCAATTGAAGGAAAAGAATATATTAATTCTCAGTGCCGGTCGTAGAGTAGAGCTGATTGAACGATTTAAACGTGCTTCTAATCGTTTGAATATTCCCAGTAAAATTGTAGCGGTGGATATTTCTAACACGGCACCGGCTATCTATTTTGCGGATGAATATTATTTGATACCGAGAATATCGGCAGATGATTATATCCCGTCGCTTATTCACGTTTGTAATAAAGAAAATATTTCTGTTATTGTTCCTACAATTGATACGGAACTACTTAAACTTATGAAGCATCGAAAAGAGATTGAGAAGAATACAAATGCGAAAGTGTTACTTTCTTCTGACAATGTTATTGAGATTTGCAGAGATAAAAAACAAACACAAAAATTCTTTGAAGAACATAATTTTGGTGTGCCGAGACTGATTGGTAAATCTGACTATGAGGAAGAAAACTATACTTTTCCCTTGTTTATCAAACCCGAAGACGGAAGCTCAAGCATCAATACATTTAAAGTAAACAACAAGGCGGAATTGGACTTTTTTCTCAGTTATGTAAATAAACCAATGGTTCAGGAATTTATTGAAGGTACGGAATATTCTGTTGATGTATTCTGTGATTTTGAATGCAATCCAATCACGATTGTACCAAGAGTGAGACTTGCAACAAGAAGCGGAGAAATTGCAAAGGGCAAAGTAGAAAAAGATCGTGAGATTATTAACGATATTAAAAGATTGCTTTCCATTCTTAAACCGATAGGACATATAACCATTCAGTGTATGAAAACCAACCGGGGCATTATGTACATTGAGATTAATCCGCGTTTTGGCGGTGGTGCACCTATGAGCATTGATGCCGGTGCTGATTCCTGCGAGAATTTATATCGTTTGCTCTGTGGGGAAACTTTGGAATATAACGAAAACTATCAGGATAACGCTATGTTTGTAAGATTTGATAAAAGTATAATGTTGGATGGCGATATGGAGCTTGTAAAATGATTAAAGCGGTTGTTTTTGATCTTGATGATACACTCATTCCTGAAATAGAATATGTGAAAAGTGGTTTTCGAGCCATTGCAAAAGAGTTTGGAAGCGAACTTTACGATAAGCTTTGGAAGCTTTTTTGTGAGGATAAGAAAAACGTCTATCAGCGTGCCGGGTTTTCTAATGATATGTGTAATCGTTGCATTGACATATACCGCAGTCATTTTCCGGATATAAAGCTTAGCAAAGGCACGGAAGAAACTCTTATAGCGTTAAAGAAAAAGAATTATAAGCTCGGTATAATAACTGATGGCCGACCTGAAGGCCAACGCAACAAAATAAAGGCTCTGGGACTGGATAAGATTATGGATTTCACTATAGTCACCGATGAGCTCGGCGGTGAAACATTCCGCAAACCAAACTCGAAAGCATTTGAACTGATGAGAGAGGCTTTGGGTGTTGAGTTTGATGAAATGATGTATGTTGGTGATAACCCGAAGAAGGATTTTTATATTGGCAGCATTTATCCAATAACCACAGTACGAGTTTTATCCAATGGGATATATAAAGATGGTGATTATTTGGATGGTATAAGAGAAAATAAGTTTATAAAAAAAATATTTGATTTGGCAGGTTTGTGTGATGTATCAGTATGATGAGGAACTTCTTAAAAGATTGCAAAAAACGGAACTTGAGGTGTTAAAAACATTTGATGCCGTTTGCAGAAAATATAATATAACTTATTTTGTAGCCTTTGGCACAGCGATAGGTGCTGTGCGGCACAATGGTTTTATTCCTTGGGATGATGATATTGATGTAGGCATGATGCGTGAAGATTATGAAAAATTAAGACAAGTTCCGACCGAGGAATGGGGAGATTTGTTTTTAGGGGATCCTTCGGATGAAAATGGAATTCACAGAATGATTTTTCCGAAATTATACAAGAAAAACACAGTTTTTGAAACTGAATTTTTAAGTACACATTGTATTGATGTTTATAAACAAGAAGGAGAACAAACTCCTGTTTGGATTGATATTTTCGTTTTTGACAGAGTGGCTTCCCAGGTGTCATTAAAAAAGAAGATGATGAGAAAATGGTTATTGGGAAAACTGTACTTTTATTCAAAATGTAAGTTTGCTTCTGTAAGAGGAGATGCATTGCTTATTAAATTACTATGTGCCATCAAAAGATACACACACTACGTTTTGCATCTTCTCAAGTTTACTCCAAATCAAATTCATAGATTGTTTTTGAAAAACATTGGCGATGAAGATGGTGCGTATGTTACAAGTTACGAAGTAAGTTATTCAAAAGAAATAAAACAATTGTTTTGCAAATATGATGATATGTTTCCCGTAAAAGAAATTCCTTTTGAAAATGGTACTGTGTATATTCAAAAAAATTACCATGAAGCATTGACTTCGTTGTATGGTGATTATATGATACTGCCGCCTGAAGAAAAGAGGCAGAATCATCCGCCTGAAATTTTGATTTTAGAAGATTAAAAATGGGAGGAGAAGTTAATGATGAATACCCCAATCCGCGTTTTACACAGAGTTGGTTCCCTTGGAAATGCTGGCCTTGAAGCAGTTGTGATGAATTATTACAGAAATATTGATAAATCAAAGGTGCAGTTTGATTTTATTGCAGAAGGCACGGAAAAACAAAGGTATGATGATGAAATTTTACAACATGGAGGTAGGGTATATAGAATTAAATACAATCGCTTATTAAACCCCATTTTTTATTTAAGAGAAATCTCTAAAATTATGAAAGAGAATAAATACGACATTGTCCATTTACATACAAATAGTGCAAGTGTAGTTATGGAAGCATTAATTGCGAGATTGCATAAAATACCATATGTCATAGGACATAGCCACAATACCTCATGTAAATTTAAGCTTCAACATTATCTGTTTAAGCCGTTTTTGTGTGGATTGCTGACTGATAGATTTGCTTGCTCCAAGCTTGCGGCTGAGTGGCTTTATGGGAAAAAAAAGGCCACTGTTTGTAATAATGCAATACAGGCATCAAAATTTGCTTTTGATTTAGAAACGAGAACTACAATGAGAAAGGATTTTGCTTTAGAGGATAAATTTGTCATTGGACACATTGGCAGATTTGAAAAACAAAAGAATCATGATTATCTTATAGATATATTTAGTCAAATAAAACAAAAACGCATGGATGCCTTTCTTGTTTTGATAGGCGATGGATCGCTAAAGAATGATATAAAAAATAAAGTAGCAGCACTCGGTCTTACAGACAGTGTTTTGTTCTTAGAAAATAGAAGCGATGTTAATAAACTTTATCAGATGTTTGATGTTTTCTTGTTTCCGTCTCTTTATGAAGGTCTTCCAGTTGTTGCGGTTGAAGCACAAACAGCAGGACTTATGTGCTTTGTATCTCTGGGGATTACGAAAGAAGTAAAAGTTACGGACTTAATTGAGTTTTTAGATATTGATCTGTCCCCGCAGACCTGGGCAGAAAAAATTCTTGAATATGCAAGCGAAGCTCACGAACGCCCCAATGTGCTTGAGGAAATCAGAAAAAATTGCTATGATATTGAGCATCAGGCAAAGTGGCTTGAGGATTACTATCTGAAACTTTTACAAGAAGGTGCTAATAAATCATGAGTTTTTTATCGATTACTAGGAAAAACAATTTTTCAATCAGTATTCTGAATCGTAATTTATTAACCTATTATAAACACATTATAATGCAAATTCCTAACTCACCAGACTATTGCACAACGCAAAATGTTGATATAAAAATTATGTCGGATGATTCAATGAAAGACTGTATAGATAGCGAATACAGTATTGACTATATCAAAAAACTAAAAGCTCAATATCCACAAGAATTTTTTGGAATTGTGGCGTATTTGGATGGAAAAGTAGCCGGGTATTTGTGTGGTTTAAAGCCCACAAGCAATACTTATCATTATCGCATTCGAGACTGCCAGTTCTTTGTTCAGTTCGTTTATGTCTATGAAGAATTTAGAGGAAAAAGAATTGTCTCAAAACTTTTTTCTGAATTGTTCCGATTAAATAGTGATGTGCAAAATGTAAAATTAGCAGTAAGAATAAACAATCTTTCTGCAAGAAAAGCATACAAAAGAATTGGCGGGACAGAATTGTGCACTAGATATTTTTTACGAATTGGCAAAGTGAATGTTCCGTACTACCGGGTTTAAATATTTATTTAAGGATGATATAAATGCTTAATTTTACAGTAGGTCCCGTTCAAATGAACGAGGAAATCAGAAATGTTGGTTCAGAACAAATTCCGTATTTCAGAACGGATGAATTTTCATCGCTCATGAAAGAAAATGAGATGTTGATAAAGAATTTCTTTGGTGCTGCAGATTCCTCAAGAGTTGTTTTTTTGACAGGCTCAGGAACTGCAGCAATGGAAGCTTCTGTTATGAATGTTCTGAACGAAAAAGATAAGGCTCTCGTTGTCAATGGTGGTGGCTTTGGAGCACGCTTTGTAAAGCTTTGTGAAATTTATAATGTGCCCCATACAGAAATTAAAATTTCTTCTGGAAAAAAGCTGATACAAGAGATGCTTTCCGCCTATGAGAACAAAGGATACACTGCTTTTGTGGTTAATGTCCATGAAACATCAACCGGTGTTTTATATGATATCAAAATGATCAGTGAGTTTTGCAAAAGAAACAATCTTATTCTTATTGTAGATGCCATCAGTTCCTTTTTGGCAGACAAACTCAGCATGCACGAGCTTGGTATCAATGTTATGATAACAGGTTCTCAGAAAGCGTTGGCACTTCCGCCCGGGGTTTCTGTAATTGCGTTGGATGAAGCGGCTATCAAGCGGGTAGAGACTAATCAGGTAAAATCTATGTATTTTGACATTTCAGATTACCTAAAAAATGGAGAGCGTGGTCAGACTCCCTTCACTCCGGCGGTCTCTGTTTTAATCCAGATGAATAAACGTTTAAAGCAAATTGAAAATGACGGTCTTCAAGCAGAGCAAGATAGAATAGAAACAATTGCAAAAGATTTTCGTGAAAAAATAAAAGAATTGCCCTTTGAATTTTTCTCTGAATCCATGTCAAATGCAGTTACATCCTTAACCCACAAACAAGGCGTTTCTGCACGAATGATTTTTGAAATTTTGAAAGATGAATACAATATCTTTGTTTGCCCAAACGGTGGTGAGCTTGCCGACAAAGTATTCAGGGTGGGACATATTGGAGCTTTGACAACAGAGGATAATGATGCGTTAATAAATGCGTTGAAAGATATGCAAAGGAGAAAAATGATATGAAAGCATTATTGTTAGCTGCAGGACGTGGAACGAGAATAAGCAGATATTTACAGGGTAATCCCAAGTGTACAGTGGATATTGTTGGGCAACCGCTTGTAATTTACACAATCAATATGCTCAAGAAAAAAGGAATCACAGATGTTGCTATTGTGACCGGATACCGTCACGAGGTTATAGAAGAACTTGTTGCTGAAGAAAACGTGAAAATCTTTTATAACCCATTTTATGATGTTACAAATAGTATTGCATCAGCCTGGTTTGCAAAAGAGTTCTTGCAGAATGATGATGTTATGATCATGAATGCAGACGTTTTTTGCGAGGAAGCAATTTATGATGAGTTGTTGGCGTTAAAGAAAAATCCTGTAATGCTTTCTGATAGTACGCGTAAAGAAGATGCGGATTATAAGTTTTATTACGAAAATGACAGACTTATCAAATACGGCAAAGAGTTGACGGGTGATGACATTACCGGGGAATATGTGGGAATTGCAAAACTTGCAAAGAATTTTGTTCCTACATTTGTCAATAAGCTTGAAGAAATGATACAAACACAACAGCATTCTGTATGGTGGGAAAATGTATTGTATTCCATGATTGGGGAACGTGATATATTTGTACACGATATTGCCGGAAACTTTTGGGCTGAAGTAGATTATATTGAAGACTATCAGAGAATTCTGAAATTTTGTGAGGGAAAATATTTTTAGGGTGATTTGATTTGAAAAAAGTTTTATTTGTTGCATCGGTTACGGGGCATATCAAGGCGTTTCATCTGCCGTATTTAAAGATGTTTAAAGAAAGAGGATTTCAAGTTGATGTTGCGGCAAAAGAAACTGTGGCATTGCCGGAGGAATATCATACATATAACGTTCCTTTTGAACGTTCTCCTTTTAATAAAAATAATATCTATGCTTGCAAGCAATTGAAGAAGATTATTTCTGAAAATCATTATGATATCATTCATTGTCATACTCCAGTTGCGTCAATGATTACCCGACTTGTGGCACGAAAAGCGAGAAAAAAAGGCACAAAACTTCTATATACTGCTCACGGCTTTCATTTCTTTAAGGGTGCTCCTCTTATAAATTGGTTGATATACTATCCTGTAGAAAAATTATGTGCTCATTTTACGGATGTGTTAATTACCATCAATCAAGAGGACTACCATAGAGCTAAAAAGAAAATGAAGGCAAAAGAGGTTGCTTACGTTCCGGGTGTGGGAGTTGATATGGATAAATTTAGCGTACCACAGTGTGATAAAAACAAAAAAAGGCAGGAATTAGGTATCCCGGAAGAGGCAACAGTTCTTTTATCTGTTGGCGAATTAAATACTAATAAAAATCATCAGGTTATTATTCAGGCAATGTCACAGGTTCCAGAGAAAAATATTCACTACTTAATTGCAGGAAAAGGGAATCAATCCGTCGCACTACAAGCTCTTGCAGATTCTTTGGGGCTTAGTGACAAGGTACATCTTTTAGGTTTTCGAAATGATATTCCGGAATTGTGTATTGCCTCTGATATTTTTTGCTTTCCTTCAAAACGAGAGGGGCTTGGTCTTGCGTCACTTGAGGCAATGGTGTATGGTTTACCGCTTTTAACGTCTAATATTCATGGGATTAATGATTATAGCATTAACGGTAAGACGGGTTATAAATATTCGCCTCTGGATGCAGATGGATTTGCTGAGGGTATCAGTAAAATAATTTCTGACCCTGAGGCTAGTTCTATTATGGGTGCTTACAACCGTGAATTTGTTAAAAAATATGATATACAAAATGTATTACCCATTATGCGTGCAATATATGAAGATGAAATGTAAAACGGGGAGAACAAGATGTCTAATACTGTAATTACAATGAGCAATGTCGGAAGTATGTTTTTATATTTGATTGTTTATATAATATCTGCTCTGCTTTTGAAGCGGAGCCGTATTATGGAAACAAAAAGAATAGATTTATACTTTATTTTTTCTATACTTTTACCGGTAATTTTAGCAGCACATCGGTATTATGTAGGTACGGATTTTGAAAACTATATTTATATATATATGAAAATGAGCAGATATCGTTTTATAACCTGGCTGAATCGTGAATTTGGTTTAGAGGGTACACCGTTTGCTCTTTGGGTAATCGGGCGTATTGCAGCGACGTTTCACTCCAGGAATATGTTTTTTGGTTTGCTGTCCCTGGCTATTTACCTTCCGACGGCACTTGCTATAAAGAAACGATATCCGAATGAAATTACGTTTTACGCTACCTTTGCGTTTTTGGCATCTAGTTTTACAAATGGATTTAATGGCATTAAACAGTATGCTGCAATTAGTATTATTATTCTTGCTCTTGATTTTATATATGAAAGAAAATTTTGGAAATATCTTTTGATGCTTTTACTGGCTGCTTGTTTTCATCTAACAGCTATTATTGCGATTTCTATCTACTTTTTATGGAAACCAGAAAGTGTTTTAGTAAGCTTTAAGAGAGTATTTTTGATTGGCTGTTTTGTTATTCTTTTAATCTTTGCTCCAAAGATATTGACGATGTTAGGTGGACGGTATGCTAATTATGCTGATTCTGTTGAAAATATTTCAAATAAAAGCTTTTATTTAAATTTTGTTTGGACTATTTTTTTCTTAATAATGAGAAAAAAATTTGTAGCATACGATTTTCGAAACGATCTTCTCATTACGTTGGTTATTATAAGCCAGATATTAGGTGTAAGTGGCTTTTACTCACCTGCTGTTAATAGAATTTCGTTATATTTTTCATTTTCAAGAACATTTTTACTTTTTCAAATACCTTATGTTTTTCATGAAAATGATAAGTTTATATTGAAAACGCTGGTATTTCTATATGTAACCATAATGTTTATTGTAAATTTCTATGTATATGGATTTTCGGATATTATACCATATAAATTTGTTGGAGGTTTTTAATGCAACCATTATTTAGCGTTATTGTTCCGATTTACAAGGTGGAAAAATATCTCCCTCGCTGTATTGAAAGTATTTTGTCACAAACATATCAGAACTTTGAACTGATTTTGGTTGATGATGGTTCACCTGACCGTTGTCCTGCCATTTGTGATGAATATGCTAAGAAAGATGCCAGAATTCGGGTTATACATAAAGAAAACGGTGGCTCAGTTAGTGCTCGCAATGAAGGCTGTTTGATAGCGGTTGGGGATTATATTTGTTGCATTGATAGTGATGACTGGTTTCGAAAGGATTGTCTTGAAAAGCTCTATGATATTATAACGAAAACAAAAGCAGATATTGTGTGCTTTAGAATTCGTTGGCTGGACGATGAAAATGATCCGCGGTTACCATTGAAACCGCTGGCATATCGAACGGGCTTTTATAACCGAAAGGCGATTGAAACTGAGATTTTTCCATTTTTGATAGAGAATGAAAATTCAAAGAATTTTCTGCCTTCTGTTTGCGGTAAGGCGTTTAAGCGTGACTTATATGTACAAGAACAGTTAACGGTGCCATTGAAAATTCAAATCGGTGAGGATAGTGCATGTACTATACCATGCATTTATCGTGCACATTCATTATATATTTTAGATGATGATCTATATTTCTATCGTCAGATAAATACATCAATGACGAAAGTAAAGAAAGCTTTTAACTGGGACGAACCGTTGCTGCGTGAAATTCATAGAAGTAGCCGTGTTGATTTAGGTCAATTTGATTTTCGACAGCAACAATACCGTGCAACAGTTCATGCGCTGTTCCGTGTGGTTGTTTCTCAGTTTTACAGAAAAGAATGTTATTGGAAAATCGTAAAAGATATTAAAGAAAATTTAAAAAATCCAGTATATGTAGCGGCAATTTCTAAGTGCCGTTTTAAATCCGGGAAGGGAAGGTTTGCTGCAATTGCATTACGATATCGGCTTTATAGCTTGATGTGGCTCTACAGCAGAATTAAATGAACATATTAAAAAAAATCTTTGCTAACAAAATTGTGAATAATGCAGGTTGGATTATTGGCTGTAAACTGTGTAAGGCTGTTCTGGTTATCCTAACAACCGCGCTGATTTCGAGACACTTAGGCGTAGCAAATTATGGTCTTTTGAGCTATGCAGCCGGTTTGGTTTCCTTTGCGACACCGATTATGAAACTGGGAATTGACAATATCATAGTTAAGGAATTTGTTGTTAATCCGGAATCAGATGGAGAAATTGTCGGAACAACAATGGTTTTAAACCTTTTATCTGGTTTTCTTTGTGTTATTGGTATTACGTGCTTTGCCTTTTTTGTTAACAGAAATGAACCTGATGCAATTTTAGTCTGTTTTTTATACAGCTTAATGCTCTTGTTTCAGGCAACAGAGATGATTTATTATTGGTTTCATGCTAAAATGCTGGCAAAATACTCTGCCATTGCAATGTTGGTTGCCTATGTAGTTGTGGCGGCAGTACAAGGTGTAATGGTTTTGATAAATGCCGAAGTATTTGCTTTTGCTCTGTCGCATTCTATAGATTTTTTGGTTATAACGGTTATTTTATTTACAATGTATAAGAAAAAGGGCGGGGGACGACTTTCTTTTTCTTTTCGGCGTGGTAAGCAATTACTTTCCGTTGGGAAATTTTATATCGTTTCCGGACTTATGATTACAATATTTGCTCAGACGGATAGAATTATGTTAAAACTGATGATAGGTAACGAAGCTACCGGAATTTATTCGGCAGCAACAACCTGTGCTAATATGACGGCTTTTATTTTTGCGGCAATTATTGATTCGATGAGACCGGGAATTTTTGAAGGGGCGAAACATAGTCATGAACTGTTTGAAACACGTCTTCGTCAGTTATATACGATTATTATATATTTCTCTTTACTGCAAAGTCTGCTATCCACTATTTTTGCACCGATAATTATTCGTATTTTGTTTGGAAATGGTTACCTTGGTGCGATCCCTGTTTTACAGATTGTGGTTTGGTACACGACCTTTTCCTATCTTGGGACAGTTAGAAATGTGTGGATACTTGCTGAAGATAAACAAAAGTATTTGCCTTTTATTAATGGAACAGGAGCTTTGGCAAATGTTATTTTAAATTTCGTTTTAATTCCTATATGGGGTGCGGTTGGTGCAGCTGTTGCCTCGCTGATTACTCAGATTTTTACCAACGTTATTATTGGTTATATCATTCCGGAAATTCGCCCGAACAATCGTATTATGCTTGAATCCTTAAACCCGGAGGATTTGTTTAGTATGATGAATCGTATTTTGTCTAGGCGATAATTTTGGGGGATATAGAAATCTAAATGAGATTAAATTTAATTTCAGGAGGACCGCATGACTGCAGTCGAAACATTGTTTTTGTCGCAACTTCGTAGCGTTTTATTTGGAGAAATAGTTAAACTTGAAATGGTGAATCCGGAAACTTTATCGGAGTTATTAACTCTGTGTGCTAGGCATTCTGTAACGCCTATTGTAGCCGAGGGTTTGTCTCGTCATGGTCTTTTACAGGACCGAGGTGTAGCAGACCTATATCGTCAGTTTTCTTATAAAGCCTTTGTCAGGTGGCAACAGCAAGAAGCAGAGCTTTCTAGAATAACAGAGTTGTTTGAAAAATATAAAGTTGTAAATGTTCTCTTAAAAGGTTCTGTGATTAGAAATTATTATCCTGAACCCTGGATGCGGACAAGTTGTGATATTGATATTCTGATTCACGAAGAACAGCTCAAGGAGGCAGAAAAATTCCTTGTTTCAGAGTTGGGCTACAGAAGAGAAAACAAAACAAACCACGATGTGATGTTGGTTGCTCCTAATGGAGTGCATTTAGAATTGCATTTTGACTTGGATGAAAAAGGCTTATCTCTTGATGATGTATGGAAAACGGCTGTTTTATATAAAGGACAATATCAGTTTGTTTTTTCTCCTGAATTATTCGTTATGCACCATATAAGTCATATGGCAAAACACTTTATTTTAGGTGGATGCGGCATTAGAACATTGATTGATTTGTGGTACCTTGAAAAAAATCTGTTATATAACCGTGAGATTCTTAAACAAAAGCTTTCAGACAATGGTTTGCTTAAATTTTATGAAAACGTTTCTGCACTTTTGTCAACTTGGATGACAGGTGAGGCCTTGACAGAACAGCAGGAGAACCTTTTGACCTTTATTGTTAACGGTGGCGTTTATGGGAATCGAGAGAATCGACTTTTTATCAATCAAAAGATGGGAAAAACAATGGTATTGCATTTACTATCCAGAATTTTTCCTTCGCTACGGTCTATGCGTTATCTGTATCCTGTATTAATTAAACATCCTGCCTTGCTGCCGTTTTATTATGTAATCCGTTTGTTTAGTTTGATGAAGCCGACAAAGATTCACAATGCTGGTGAGGAACTTAAAAGTTTTAACAATCTTAATGATGAGACACTAAGTGAAGCAACGAAGATTTTAAAGCAACTAGGATTACGGTAAAAATATATATTTTATATAATTGTTGCAAAATATAAACTTTTTTGCTATAATTAAGTCAACAATTAATGATGTGAAGGTGTGAGGCGTTCATGAGAAACAGATTTTTTCTGTTACTGGATATTTTCTCTTGCTTTTTGTCATATTTTTTAATAACGGTTATTGTTTTCCCACTTGAATCTGTTTTAGACATTTATATCAGTAACATGGGCATTATTATTTCCATGTCCTTTGTTTGCGTTATGATTACAACCTTGTTTAAAATTTATTTTATAGATTGGTTGTATGCGGGCGGCGTGGAGTACTGCATGTTTGCTGTGTCAAGCCTTTTGATTATGCTTGCCGGCCTTGGAATCAGTTTTTTGGTTAAGAGTCCTTATGCCTACTTAAAAGTGAATCTTGCAGCAAATGCCGGAACAGTTATTTGCATGAGCGGCTTTCGTATTGGAGTTCGGGTTCTGCATCGTATGATGATGGTTTCTCATCAAGGCGGCGGGAAACGTGTACTTATCATTGGTGGCGGAAAGCTGGCAATTACTTTGCTGCGTGACATTTGGGATAATTCCCACCTGGAGTATAATGTTGTCGGTTTAATCGATGACGACCCTGCGAAGAAAAAAATGCGTATTTGCGGTTCTATGGTTTTGGGTGGTAGAGAGGATATCGTCCGTATTTGTCGCGAAAAAAATATTGAAGAAATTATTTTTGCGATTTATCAGATTAAGCCAGAGGATAAGACAGAAATTTTGGATATTTGCAGCCAAACTGGTTGTAAGGTTATGATTATGCCAGGTATTGAGGCTGCGCTGCATGGTGTTGATTCAGATAAAATTCGTGAGATTGCCGTTGAAGATTTGCTGGAGAGAGAACCCATTGTTTTAAATAACCAACTGATTGAAAAAGAAATCAGAAATCACGTTGTATTAGTTACCGGCGGTGGCGGGTCTATTGGTTCCGAACTTTGTCGCCAGATTGCCCGTTTTTCTCCGAAGCAACTGATTGTGTTTGATATTTATGAGAATAATGCATTTGACTTACAAAATGAGCTTTTATATAGCTTTGCTGATTTAAACATTACTGTTTTAATTGGTTCTGTGCGTGACAAGGCAAGACTGGAAGAAATTTTTTCAACCTATCCTATCGATATTGTATTCCATGCGGCGGCACATAAACATGTACCATTGATGGAGGACAGTCCCTATGAGGCCATTAAGAATAATGTTTTTGGTACTTATAACACCGCAACTTGTGCAAAGAAATATGGCGTTGGAAAGTTTGTTTTAATCTCGACGGATAAGGCAGTGAATCCGACGAATGTTATGGGTGCCAGCAAGCGTATGTGTGAAATGGTGGTTCAGGCTATGAGCCAAAGCGGGGATACCGATTTTGCTGCGGTGCGTTTTGGTAACGTTTTGGGTTCTAATGGTTCGGTCATTCCGTTATTTAAGAAACAGATTGATAACGGCGGCCCCGTTACAGTCACTCATAAAGATATTACACGTTTCTTTATGACCATTCCTGAAGCGGCTCAGTTGGTTTTGCAGGCTGCATCTTATGCTCATGGTGGTGAAATTTTTGTTTTGGATATGGGTCAGCCGGTGAAAATTTATGACCTTGCTAAAAAAATGATTAATTTATCGGGTCTTCGTCTTGGAAAAGACATCGATATTAAAATTACAGGTCTTCGTCCCGGCGAAAAGTTATATGAAGAACTTTTGATGAATGAAGAAGGGCTTACAACGACCAATCACAACAAAATTTTTGTGGGACAACCCCTTGATATTACCCTAGAACGTTTAGCAGAAATGATTGAAACACTACAGCAGGCAGCACAAGCTGACGAAGATGAGCTTAGAGTTGTTATTTCCAGCATTGTTCCTACGTATCAGTATCAGCGACGAGGAAAACCGTTTGGTGAAGAAAATACCATATCTATGTAAAATGAACCGATAAAAACAGAAACTGTTTTTATCGGTTTTTTTACAGCGTTTTGCTGTCTTAACTTTTACTAGAAGAGTTTTTGTGGTTGAAAGTACATTGCGTATCTCATTCTGTTATACAGGAGCGATTCAACAAAGATTTTGTAGTCTTTGCCGATCAAATCTATAAAGAAGCATTGATTGCTGAAAGGCTGGCCAATTTTTTTGCTTGTGTTATAAATAATGTAAATAAATAGGATAATTTTTGTCTTTTGTCCTTTACCTTTTTGACATAATATGATATAATGTTGATTGATATGTTAAAATTTTAAGGAACAGGAGTCGAGTTATGAAACTTACAGCATTACAAAAGGCCAGATATGCCTATGCACCGAAGCTGCCTCAGATGTTAAGAGGCGGTATCGCTGAAATCAGTGTTTTGGAAGGTGCTGAAACGAAAAGTGTAGCAGATTGCGAAAAAATTCAGGCACTTTTCCCCAATACCTATGGTAAAAAGGAGATTGTATTCCAGAAAGGGCAGAACACCTCTGCACCCAAAAAGCAGGTTGTTGGTGTTATCTTGTCAGGTGGACAGGCCCCCGGCGGACACAATGTTATCTGTGGCTTGTATGATGCTTTAAAATCTACCAATTCCGAAAATGTACTCTATGGCTTTACAAACGGCCCTATTGGCCTGATTGAAGATGACTATTTAATCTTTGATGATGCCTATATTGACCAGTACAGAAATACCGGCGGTTTTGATATCATTGGTTCTGGCAGAACAAAGCTTGAAACGGGCGAACAGTTTGCCATTGTTGCAGATGTTTGCAAAAAGCATGGTATTACCGCTATTGTTATCATCGGTGGTGACGATTCAAACACAAATGCGGCTGTATTGGCTGAATATTTTGCAGCGAATAACACAGGCGTGCAGGTAATCGGTTGCCCGAAGACCATTGATGGTGACCTTAAGAATGAAGACATTGAATGTTCTTTCGGTTTTGATACTGCTACCAAAACCTATAGTGAATTAATTGGTAACATTGAAAGAGATGCTAACTCTGCAAAGAAATACTGGCATTTTGTAAAGGTTATGGGTCGTTCTGCTTCTCACGTTGCTCTTGAGTGTGCTCTGGAAACCCAGCCCAATATCTGCCTTATCTCTGAAGAGGTGGCAGCAAAGAAAATGTCCCTGTCTCAGATTGCAGATTATATTGCAGATTCCGTTGCAAACAGAGCCGCTAATGGTATGAACTTTGGTGTAGCACTGATTCCTGAAGGCGTAGTTGAATTTGTTCCTGAATTTTCTGTGTTGATTGCCGAAATCAATGAGCTTTTGGCAGGCAGCAAGGCAGATGCATTTAATGCACTTCCTACCTGGGAAGAAAAATATGCATTTATCGAAAACGGCCTGACAAAAAACTCTATGGATGTCTTTGCAATTCTTCCCCAGGGCATTCAGCAGCAGCTGTTTTTGGAAAGAGACCCCCATGGTAACGTACAGGTTTCCTTAATTGAATCTGAAAAACTGTTTTCTGCCCTGGTTGCAGATAAACTTGCCGCTCGCAAAAAGGCCGGCACCTATAACGGAAAATTCTCGCCCATTCATCATTTCTTCGGTTATGAAGGCAGATGTGCATTCCCCTCTAACTTTGATGCTGACTATTGCTATTCTCTTGGCTATAATGCATTTATGCTGATTCAGTATGGTTATAATGGTTATTTATCTAAGATTTCTAACCTTTCAAAACCGGCAACAGAGTGGGTTGCAGGCGGTATGCCCATCACAAAGATGATGAACATTGAAAGAAGACACGGCGAAGATAAGCCGGTTATTAAAAAAGCTTTAGTGGAGCTTGATGGTAAGCCCTTTAAATTCTTTGAAGCAAACAGAGAAGCCTGGGCGGTTGATACAGCTTATATGTATCCCGGTGCAATTCAGTATTACGGCCCCAGTGAGGTTTGCGATTTAACAACCAGAACTCTGGCTTTAGAAAAAGAATAATAACAATAAAACAGAAAAAGCGCCCGCCTGCAGGCGGTCGCTTTTTTGTTACATTAGTTTAGCAGAAACGGTCTTGCATCTTGTCGTGCAAAGGTTTGCCGCATTTTGTCTGAATGCGGTCCAAGGCTTCGCCGAAATGAGTCATTTAAGGAAATAGCCGCAAACCTACATTATATCTGGATTTACGGCTGTTTGTGTTTTAATGATTCTATAATTTTTTTCTCGCCTTTATTAGGGTGTCAGGAGAACCATCCCCTTGACAGACCATAAATCGTAGGGGACAGAGAACACAAGAGAAGTGTTCTCTTGTGTTCCCCTTATGTTCGTGTTCTCATATATTATAATTTAATTTCCTCTCCCAGTTTACTTTTTAAAACTTTCTCTTTTCCTGGTGATGACGGATGATACACAGTATAGCATTTTATATTAGGGTTTACATTTTTTATCAATTTTAAAACTTTTTTGCCATATCCTTCTCTATACCCTAAAAATACTACTGTTTCGGGACTCAGAATCTCTATTTCGTTTTGTATAAGGTCACTGTAATTATCAATATATTTTTCTAATCGAGCAAAACAACATCTGCCGTAACCGCCCCTTTTATTGAGATTCATATAGGCGCAGCTTGATAATTCGGTTTTTTTCAATTCGCATATTTTTATCAGGTAATTATAATAGACTGTTTGCACACGCTTAGCCACACGTTTCTCTTTGAGGGCAAGTTGACAGTCATCGTTCACATAATAATTATGGGTGCCGTTGTTTTTGTTTTCCTGCATCGTTTCGACAACCTTTTTCATCCAAAAATTGTCGGTTTTTTCAGCTTTGCCATTTACATTTGATTCCCGGCAGATGAATAAAATTTTAATGTCAGAAACTTTATCATCAAACTTACCATCAATAGTAAAACTACTTTTAAAGATTTCCGGGGGCGGCTCTTTTGAAATCGGGTCCATGGGAAAATTGTTTTTCCATTCTGTATCATTTATATGCCTGCTTCTCCAGTTTTTAAAAAGGTCATCCAAATTACTCATTATATTTTTCTCCTATCATATTGATTGAATCAATTACCTTCTGCCTTATATCAGCCGGCTCCAAAACTTCAATATGCATACCGTACTGGAGTGCCCAATGAAAAAATGCTTCTTTATTAACAGTAACGCATACTGTGCACTCCTCATCGTTTTCGGGTGCAATTTCGACATCTTTTCCATACCAATCTATTACCTGATCTATTATATAATTTTTTGCCTTGAATTTCACACGAACCGATTCACCTGCAAACATATATAAATGCTCAGCCATATGTTTTGGTAAGTTTAACTCGCCCTCTTTAAGTTTACTAATAGGCTTTGCGTCTTCATCGAGCATTCTTATATTTGTTATACGGTCTACTCTGTAATTTGCCAGATTATCATATTTGTCATAGTTGCAGATAAGATAATATCTTCCGTTTGTTGCAACCATCTGATAGGGATTTACAATATATTCTGCTTCTCTTTTAGGGTGCAGTTTTTTGTCAACCCCATAACTGTTATATGTAAATGCAACCTTTTTGTTTTGCGAAATTGCATCATCCAAGACATCAATGGTATAAAAAAGTTCGCGGTTAACCGGCTGATTTTCAGGCAGATTGCAAATATGCTTAACCTTTTTGTCAAAATATATATTTGACAATCCCTTAAGCTTTTCAATCAGGGTTTTACACTGGGAGTAGGGGATGTGCTTTGAAAAAAGCAGGCTATCTATTAAAAGGCGAAGCTCAGAATCGTCGAACTCTCTCATCATATACCAATCGGTGCAAATGGAGGTTTCGTTGCCCTTCTCGTCCTTTCTTGTAATTTCAGTATAATCAATGCCGCAGTCCAAGTCTAAAAGATTCATAAGATTTCGCTTTACCGTTTTGCGGTCCACATCCATGTAATATTCTTTTTTAAGAATTTCTACAATATCCTGTTGTGTCAGCCTGTGGTCCATATCGGAATACTTTTTTAAAATGTCTAAAATATTAATAATAACCATTTTTTTAGGTGGGATTGTGTACATAAGCAGTTCACTCCAATCAGGTATTGATCTATTCTAATCTGTTTTCAATCAATTCTGTCAAATCAAAGGTGTTCGTATCTATAAAACAATCAACACCATTTTCTGCACAAGCAATGAAAACGCTTTTTTCTACGCCGTTTTCTGTTCCTACCCAGCAATCAGAAAACTGCCCACACAGCTCTTGTGCAATCAACTTTGCCGCATCAGCCTCAGCTGATATACCACTTACAGGGTTAACACCGAAAGTATTTACCTTCAAAAGCAATACCAGCAAATCTTTTGAAATATTGTCTTCGTCTTTAAGTTCAAAAAGAATTTCAAAAGTATCTTTTGCTACATCTTTAAAAAATTCATAATCAAAATTGTCTTCCCAGATTTGTGCATTCAATAACTCCCAATTATCAGATGTTTCAAATATTTTTTCGTTGTACATAATAAATTCCTCCTAATTAATCTTTTCGCCTTTTTCTTCAAGTTCTTCGAGCATCTTGATAACGTCGCTTAAATTGCCCGTGTTGATATCGTAATAATATTTATCTTTTGATGTAATAATATTACCATTATCGTCAATATAAGACGGTATTTTAATGAGAAAAGGTTCGTCTAATCCTGCGATCATACTTATCTGCTTAACAAAACGACCTGCAATTAAACCGCAAGCACAGGTGACTTTATCTGCATCAACTGTAATTTCGCTAAACAAATACATTCGGCATAATATTGATATACAATCCTTAGGAATATCTTCCGCATAAAAGCATGGCTCCATAAATTCATATGTTTCTTTTAACAACTTTTTGAATTCTTCGCCATCAAAGATTTCATCCTGTCCGCCTTCTTCTGTCTTGCAGGAAAGGATTCGAATCATAGAATTCCATCCGCTTCCGACTTCCATTTCCTTTTTTCTTCTCATTTCTTTTTCTGTTTGATTTAACATATAAAGTTCCTCCTAAATAACTCAATTTATTAAAATGATGAAACTCCGTGCTTTTCAAGCAATTCTTTGAAAAGAGACAGATTTTCTTTAATTTTTTTACTCATTTCGTTAATTGTATCAACCGGACTTTTTTCAAGATATTCTTCAAATGTCATATCTTTCATAGTCGGTCTCCGGAATATAATTCCAAACATGCAAACATTTTTTAAAAGTCTTCTTTACATATTCCTGTTCATATGGGATATAATGTTTAAATTCCACTCATTTTTGGCGATTGCGACACATAAGGTTTAGATGCAACCAATTTTTAAGTAAAGTTTGTTTAGAATTAGGATAAAAATTATGGTTTTGCAAGGTCTTCCAATCTTGATAATGCAATTATAAACCATTCTCGATTTTTTGTTCTAATATTTCAGCACCACTATATGCCCAATGATTGAAATATCTCCATTGAGAAAAAATAGCCGAACCAAGCAAATAAATATCTGTAACTTCCATTATTATCTTTTCAAGTTCCTTGTGGTCATTAATAGTGCTACCATATTTTTCAGAAAAGTCATTGCCGCAATCCATTTCAAAACCAAGTGCAAAACAATCATCTGCCATATAGTGATCTACCAATTCTATGTACTCAACATTTTCGTTGCTAAACTTCTTGCGCCATTTTTTTGCGAACAAGTAAACTTGATTAAGTTCTGCCACTTTTATCATCCGCCTTTTATTTATACCCAACTCTTTTTAGAAAGTTCATCTGCAATTTCTTTTATAGTTTTATTTCTAATATCTTTAATTCCATACTCTTCTTCCAATTTAAATGTTTTACCGCCACGCAAACCACCTTTTGATGTTTTCACAAAATTACAATCTTCAAAATTTTCAACAAGAAAGAAATTATGCTCTATCGTACATAAATTATAACCATACTTTTCTGCATCTAAAATTGCACTTCTTATTCGGTCTTTTTCGTCTTGTGTTACTTGTTGCTCATCTAATATAACAAGTTCATTCTCTGGCATATATGCTTTTACCGTTTTATATATCTTTCCAACACATACAACGCTTTTTTCTTTATACATTCCCAAAATATCAGTATATATATTATCTGTTGATTTTCGGTAATACAGATTGAGTTTTTTGTTTATTTCTAATGTGTCACCGGCGGCAAAAATTTTCATAAGCTGATATTTGTCATCAATTAAGCCTTGTTCAATACAATATTCACGGTAATCGTCAATAATATCTTTGAATTCATAATCCCTTTCTGACAACATATCCTCAATGCAATCTATTAAGTTTTCAAAAGTAAGATGTTTATATACTAATCTTTCCTCGTTGAATAAATTATTTGTCTTATTAAAACTTTCTACTAAGTTTTGAATGTCTTTTGCAATAGAACAATCATTTTTATTAGATAAAGAAAGCATAATTTTGTATTTTGTGTCAAGTTGATTAAAAGACTTTATATGACCTTTAAACTGTTCAATATAAAACCAATCGCCAATTTTTGTTTCAAAACATAAACGGTATCCATTTTGAACAATCATCGCATCAGGTACCGTACTCCCCTTCTTGTTTTCATTCTTCACCTGCATAGTCATACTTAATCTAAATTGATAATCCATTGATGTATCTTCTACTAATGAATCAAGAAAATTATAAAAGTATTGGGGGTTATATTGATACAATTTATTGATTAACAAAAAAGCATTTGCTGTATGTACATTCTCTTTGCTATGATATCTTTGAAAATAATGAATATTAGACATTGTTTATCTCCTTTTCTTTTTCAATAAATTTTGACATATCCATATAGCTGGTATCAAGTTGAGGCTAAAAAATTATTTTATTCATCACATAGACTGAAAAGGAATATTTTTATTTTTTGCAAAAGTTTCAACATAACTGCCAGCAACCCCGTATATCGTCAACTTTTCACATTTTTCAAACGCGTAAGGACCTATTCTTTTTACATTATCCGGTATAATAACTTCAGTTATATCATCTTCTTCTATATAATTTATTAACTCGTTATTTTCAATTATAAATCCCACAATTCCACCCTCTTTAATTTTAATTCAGTGTAGCATATCACATGTCACATTTTTCGTACATCATTGGTTTCAAGAAATCATCATCAGTGAAATGGTTTTTAAATCTTTTTCGTGACGGATGATAACATAACCTTCCTTTCAATAAGATAATTATATCACTTTATATTTTATTATACAATAGCATATGGGATTTTTTTGGTACATCTCTCGTTTTTTAAAACGGCACATCATCAGGGTCATATGAATTACAAATAATTTCGTTTGGTTCCTCATCAGAATATTCTAAATTCAAATAATTATCTACATATGCATCCCCTTCCTGTTCTGGCAGGTAACACCACATACTCATATTATCTTCACTGAATCTCGCGTATTGCGGGTCAAACGAAAATGCATGTTCACGAGAATACAATTCAGCAACCCTATCGCCACTTTTAAACGGCAGAGGAACATTGAAGCGAAACAGTTTAAATGTGTTAAAAATCTTACACTTTTCACCTTTTAAGAATGAATCCTCCAAGATAAAAACACATTCGCTCTTGCTATTTACATATTGCGTTATAAAGCTTGCTTTTTCGTCTATCCTATTGATCAATGGGATGCAAATCAACTTGAATTTTTCAACATTATGAAACCCTTCATGATGCATTATCGCCGCTATGCACATCTCTTTGCATGGATATAGTTCTAAGTTGTAACCATAGCCTTCTGCATAAGAAAAAACAGCCGTTTTATCTGTATCAAATGTTTTCATCAGCTCATTTTCAATCTCAATATATTTTGTCAGAAAATCAGAAAGTTCAATCTGCAAGTAGTCATAATACCTCATATAAAATTTTACGTTTGGCATGGTTTTAATAATCTCACGATATGCTTCGTGTTTTTCTTTTAGAGTACGCCTCCTGCTCTGCCAAACAATATAAGCACTTTCTAACGGCTTGAATTTGTGATTTATTTCTTTTAAATACTTTCTTATATCTTTTGAGTTTATAAATTCATAAATATCCATTGTAGCCTCCTATTTTTTTATTTTGCAATAGTACATGGTCATTTAACCCAGCACATGGTTTTCGTAAACAAAATTATACATTTTACACCATTTCTTAAATGCATTCGTTAGAGCCTCATTATTTTTTATGTTTTCATTTCCCGCACACCGTACTTGTCGAACATTATTTCCTTTTAATTCAGCAGCTGCAATTATATAATTATTTTTGTATATTGCAACGACAGGGTTTAGATAAGGGGTCCAAGTAGTCAAACAGTTATTTAATTTTTTTCCTGATTCAAAATATTCCTTAAACGTATGAAGCAACGTAAACCGGAACCCATCTACAAAAGTGCTTTCTATAGGTATTTCACCAAGATTCATCAATACGGAAAAAGCAGGAGTTTCGATTTCTCTATATTGCTTGAAGCGATCTTTATTTTGAAGCCATTTTTGTCGTTCTTTTTCTTTTTGCCAATCATTCATGGCATAGTATTTAATTGCTTTCGTACTTAAAAATTCGGAATTTTCATTTAATATTGAACACAGCTTTCTCACTCCTTTAATTTTACAATAATCTGAATAAAATACAGCTATTCCCGGATAAGTATGAAGATTGTATAATACCCCGAATATTCTATTTTCCGACAGAATTTGACAAAACATATTTACGTCAGCAATAATATCCCAAAGTATTTTGCATTCCTTCACAAAAAAGAATAATCCCGGATTATTAAAAAATATACGCCTTACAGATTTCACATTCGGCAGAGCTGCATCTTTATAAATCTTGACAATTTCAGATGAATGTTGTAATCGCTTATCGAATTCAAAACTTTCGCTTATTTGAGGAGAGTCTATTTTATACGGTATAGCATCATAAAAAGTCCTTGGATAGCCAACAAAAGTAGTCATCATAATGCATTTTTCCAGACACAATTCATTTTCTTGAAACGGAAATTCTACATCCCAATATTTTTCAAATAATTGCTTGACATCGCTTTTTATCCTTGTGTTTTTTGTAAGTAAATCAAACAGTACTCCTCGTGAATATTGTTGGTGTTCTTTTGTAATATCCCTGCAAGCAAGTGTGATGTTTTTTGTATTTTTTATACAGTCTGTGACAACATTATTTTCCAAGTCAAATTCTATTGTTTCATATAAATGGAAACAGTTTTTAGGAAACTCAGAGTCACAATCTGGCATAAACATTGCTTCGAAGGGAGTTTTAAGCTCACAGGTTACTTTTATCACTAAATTATCACCACATACCGATACTGTCCGAAAACTCTCTGACGCTGATTCGCTGTGACCACACCATTGGCATACATATTTGTATTTTTTGTCTTCCGTCCAAAAATTAACACACTGTTCCTCTTCCTCAAAAAGAGAAAGTTGCCCTGATACCCAATATGAAATATCTGAGTTTATAATCTCGCTTTTTGTTGTATTATGTACGCGAGCAGCAAATTGATTACCGCAATGAGGACAGATCAAAATATGCTGAAATAAACTTGCTTTGCCATTTTTATTTATTACTTTAATATATTCATAGCGCTTATCTGTCAAAAGTAATTGATATGCTTCTTCCAAATCTGTCGCTTTCACTTTCTCTTCTTTATAAAAACCGCATCGTATTTTATAATTCATCTCTGCCATATAATCCACCCCTTTTAAGTATAATTTTTTTGTTTTTTATTAATCTAAATTATACAACTCGAGATGGGATAAAGTTGCTACATCTTAACATAGTGTACTTAAATAGGTTAACGAACAGACAGCTAGAAACTTTCTTATCGCCTTTCTGTCTGCCGGATTGGGAATGTGTCTTTTTATATATTTAAGTATTCTTAAGTTTGCATCTACCTCCACAAAAAACTCAATTATAACTCTTAAAACAAGCTTTAATAAGAAAAAGCAAAAAACTATGTATAGCGGTGTACAAAATGCGGCAAAGAACGGCACTGCTAAAGGGCTTACAATATCCAGCAAGTAAAATTTCTTTAGGGCATCTCTTATTCTTATCATTTTAAGAGCCGTTTTTGATTTATTGTACTGTATTGCATGTCCACATTCATGTATAGCTGCACCAAATGCCTGTGCTGTCCCATCAGCATCTGACAATTGTATAGTTCTGCTTTTTTCGATATAAAAGCTTTCAGATACTTCTCGTTCAGGCGACATATCAATTTTTACTTTGCACCAAAGCCTTTCGTTTACAAGAATATCCTGAACGATTTCATATACAGACTTTTGCGTGTTAATTATACTATTATTTGCCTTATATGAAACAGTTTTAAAAATAAACTCTTTATACACCAGTGATATAAGAGAGTAAAAAACCAAAATCATTGATAATCCAATCATAAGTAATCCTTCCTGTCTATTTAATTTTTCTTACAGTTCTACTAACTTGTTTCTTTCTGCAACTCTCATAAGCTCCTCAAGTTCCTGTTTACATTTCAAAAACTTATCATAGTGTTCATTTGGAAGGGATAGTGAAATTTTTGCTTCATCATACTCTTTTTGCTTTTTCTGAAGATTTTCAAGTTCTGCCTTAACCGTTTTCTTGAATCGTTTTAAAAAGTTTACGATTCGTTTTATGTTACCGACAGGTGATTGACCGACCTCCAACATATATTCGGTATCACAACGCTTTAATATGACAAATGTTTTTTCGTCATTCAACTGCCTTGTGGATAGTACATCAAATTTCAAAAATGATATTAGTCTATCTCCGGGATTACTGTCATAAATAAACTGCTTTGTTAGAATTTCTCTTGAAGCTTTTATTTCACTCAGATACATTTCATTCTTGACAGTATTTAAATATCTTTCATTTGTCAAAGTATTATTATATCTGTCTTTCGCAATGGGAATATCTGTTTCCAACTCCAAAACTCTTTCTCTAAGCTTCCTTTTATTTTCAGCATATTTATTGCAAAGAATTTGAAGTGTTTTAATTTCGTTTTCCTTTTCTGCAACCTGCTTCATAATCGGATTTGAAAGAGCAATAGCCTTCACTTCAGCATAGGACAAAACATTATTATCCAAATCCTCTATACTTCTTTGGTAAGAACTTCCGCTCAAAAACTGTGATATAAATCGTTGTTTGGTTTCAAGAATTTGCCAGGAATATGAGTCAAAGCTACCTTCTGTGATATACCTGAATATCATAACTTCTTTATTTTCGTTCCCTCTTCTCAATATTCTCCCCTCACGCTGTGTCATGTCGGCAGGGCGCCACGGAACATCAAGGTGGTGAATTGCTTTTAATTTTGTTTGAACATTTGCACCGATTCCCAGCTTAAACGTAGAACCAATCAAGATCCTGATTTTGCCGCTGTTCACATCTTCATACAGTTCAAGTTTTGTACTTTCGCTATTATAACTGTGAACAAAAGCAATTTCCTTTTCACAAACACCTTTCTCAATTAAAAGCTCCTTGATTTTGGAATAAACGTTAAATTCGTCTGTTTTTGGTGTTGAATAATCACAAAATATGAGCTGTGAACAACCAGGGTACTCATTATACACAGATGAAACCTGATTAGAGCATTGAACAAGTTTTGAGTGTTTATCATAAGGTTGTCTTTTATCTACTAAAGTTAAGTCAAGTGCTGCTTTACGTCCATCTGTGCTCACCTTTAGCATATTGTCATATCCAGGATCTACAATATGACTTCGTATAGCCTCTGTACGTTCACATATTTCATCCATATATTCGCTGAGCTCAGTGCATTTTTTCACCGGTACATCTGCATATTCAGTATGTTCCGGCATTCCGTCTGTGGTATTCATAGAGTAAAACACAGCAATTCCCGAAAACATCTTTGACAGTTCCGGCAAATTGAAGAATTTCGCAAACCGCCTTACAAAACGATAGTTAGATGCGGTAACATCTACTTCGCATACTTGTTCAGGCTTTGCAAAGGTCTTTACCCAGTTGTCAAACTTTTCTAGATTATGTGTGCACAAATCATCATACTGAAGATACATCTGCATAGTATAGGCGTCCGAAATGGAATTACACAACGGAGTGCCTGTTGCAAGCACTGCGCCACGACCATTATTGAACTGCTGAATGCACCTGATTTTCTGCATCATTTCAAGACAATTTTTTGAGCCTTTGGTATTTATTCCGCGCAAATCTTTTAATTTTGTACGAATAGGTATATTTTTGAAATTATGAGCCTCATCAAGAAAGATTGTATTTATTTCCAATGATTCGAATGTAATGCAGGAGGTTCTCGATTTAGCACTTGTCAATAAATCGTTTGTCAATTTTTCGATATATTGTACTTCACGGTTAAGAGCAGCATCTCCCCATATATATCTTTTGCTGTTTCTGAGTACAGATATAGCACTATCAATTTTATCGACCTTTTCCTGCATATCATTTGTCAGATATTCAACCGATAATGGTATTAACTCAAAGCAACTGTATGCTATAATAATACCATCATAATTTCCATTTTTTATTTGCGTCAGAACTTTCTGTCGCATTTTCGGTTTAAAAGTCTTGGGTTCTACCGTAAGAACCTTTGCCTTGGGGTATAGTGTTGTAAAAATCTTTTCCCACTGACCTACAATATTATTTGGAACAACAAACATATTTTTATGCGATATACCCATTTCTCGCATTTTCATTGCGGCTGCAATCATAATATATGTCTTTCCGGCGCCCACATCAAAGGCAAGTAATGTGTTGGGAGTAGAAATGATTCTTTGCACCGCATCTTTCTGATATTCAAACAATTCAAATTCCGGATTCATTTCAGGAAATAAAAGTTTACTCCCATCGAATTCTTCATTGGTATATTTAGAAAACATTTTGTTATAAGCTTCTTCAATCTGCCACTTTCTGTCTTCATCCTCCCATACCCATCTCTTAAATTCCTCATTAATAAGCTTTTGTTTTTCCAGAGCTGCAACCGTATCACCTTCATTGAATGTACCATCGTTTTCATAAAGCTTGATTTCTCTTAGATTTAGTGTTGATTCGATTATACACAAAGCATTAAAACGAAGTGTTCCAAATTTTGCATCAATGCTCGAAGAAGCAAAACGGCGTTTTTCGTTTATAAACCATGCTCCTGTAACCGGTTCGTATTCAACAAGATTATGCCGTACAATATTATCGCCGTGCAAAATATAATTTACAAATTCATTTACGATATCTTTACTTATCCATGGTGCACCAAGGGAAACTTCTATATCTTTATATGTAATTTCATGAGGAAGTCTGATTACCTCCTTTTTCACATAAATGGTTTCCTTTTCTTTTTGAATTTGCTTTGCATTTTTATAAAGCTCAATCCATTTATCCAGTGTCAGCTGCTCAAAATTTTGTTCGGATAACGAATCAATAATATCAAGCGCAGGCATTGTTCCATATTCATCCTGTTTACTGTAAACTGTATAATCTTTTGCGTCATACACCGAATAATCGCGATGCAAAAGTTCGTAGGCAATTTGTTCTCCAAGGATTTTTGCATCCATCTGCTGGTAGATTTTGTCTGAAATATAACCTTTTTCTTTTTGAGCGTATAGGGGAAGGTTGTTTTTTATAAGCAAATTTTTAAGTTCAAGTTTCCACAACACGGTAAGCTGACTTCTTCTTGACACATTATCATTATTTGTAGCTTTTCGTGAAACTTTCACTTCATTACCATCAATGTAAATAATACCCCAGTGCTTAGGGACTTTATATTCTGCGCTTGTGATATGTTTTTGGCTTACAACAATATAATTTTCATCAAAAAATTTATCATAAAACTCTATCTGACGCTCTAATCTTTGATAATTATCCCCGTCGCTTTTAATCTCATAGCCTGTTAGTTTATCGGTTACTGCCATAACATCACAGATGGCTGAACCAATACTTTTCTCCTGATAAATCCTGACCTCTTCATGTTTTACTTTTAAATATGCAATTAAAATATTTCTTATTTCTTTATCTTTCATAGTCAGCCTCCAAAGGAGATACATTTTTAAAAATTCTTCTTTATATTTTTAGCATTTATTTGTTAAAACAATCATGCAATTATGTTCACCTCTTCCCTTATCTTTTTAATATCAGAAGCCAAAAGTGTCTCTTTTTCCAAAAGCACATTTGCTGTTTTTTCAAGATATTCCTTGTTTTTAGCGATAATTTCCCTTGCTTTAAACATATATCTTTCCAGTTCAGCCTGTACAACAGCCTCGTTGCGGCAGTTCATTGATTCTGATGTTTCAGAAAAAGGATGGGTTGCCACATCAACCATACCAAAGCCAACGTTGCCGTTTTCTGATATTTCATCTCTTATGCACTCATAAGCTCTTCGTATGTCCGACTCACAACCATCTGCACATATGCCGTAATTCAGTTCAACTGCGGCTTTTCCTGCAAGCGAAACTAAAATATGACATTTAGTAGATGGTAATTTTTTGCATCTTCTTACAAATCCACCAACAGAATCTCTTCCGCGCGTTCTTAAGGATGCAAGACCAACACTGCCGGGACATAATATATCGCTCATAATAAGATGACCTGCTTCATGAATCGCTATCTTTTTAAGTTCTGTATCTGACACCTTCGTAAAATCATCCGGAGAATTGTATTCCATTTTCAAAACAGCATTCACAACATCTGACGTCTCAATACATTTTTTTCTTTTGTATCCGGCAATAATTGCAGCCTCGTTCATTATAGTTTCAAGCTCGGCGCAAGAACTGTAGCTTATCATTTTTGAAATGTCATCAATATTAATATCGTTAGAAACCTTTTTGTTGCTTAAATAATGACTTATAATTTTCAAACAATCTTCACGGTTTGGAGAACAAACCTCTATGCATCTGTCAAATCTACCTGAACGCGTAAGTGACTTTGGTAACTTTCTGATTTCATTTGCAGTTGCCAAAACAAACACATCACAACCTTTTACATCGTCAATTCCTGCTTGTATTGCAACATATTCTTCAGCGTCTTTATGATTGTTGTCTTCGTTTGCAAATTTGTCCATATCGTCAAGAAAAATAATCGAAGGAGTTTTTTCCTTTGCTTTTTTAAATACTTCAGTTACGTGTCCGACAAAATTTTCGCTTTTGTTTTTTCTTATTGTAAAGGTTTCAAGATTGCACTCATCAATAAAACATCTTGCCATTAATGTTTTTCCCAGCCCCGGCTCTCCGTATAGTAAAACGCCATTGGGAAATTTTGCGCCGAGCTCTTGATAGACTTCCTTGTTTCCTAACATATCGCAAATCTGCTTCAACTCACTTTTTATGGTCTCGTAACCGATCACTTTTTCAAAATTATTCATTTTGTTCCCTCCGTATTTTTAGATTTCTTCAAGTGCATAAAAAAACACTCATCATCTGTGACTAGTATATCGCAAATGATGGGTTGTTTTTTGGACATAAATAATTTTGTCCTTGTTATGTTTTTATAAAGATAGAAAAATACAGCCGGTCATACGACCGGCTGTTTGTGTTTTGCAGAAATTTTAATTTTTTTGCTCCATTTATACTTGAAATTATAACTGTTCATTTACTTAACATCTTTTCCACACTTTTATCAATATATTTATCCAGTTCTTTTCTCGGCACTTTCCATATCCTGCCGATACGAAATGCACCGAGTTCGCCGCTATTTAAAAGTCGGTACAAGGTGTTTTCTCCTATCCCAAGATAGTCCATCGCTTCATAAGCGGTTAAAACATCATAATCATTATGAAACATTTTTAAACCATTCCTTTCGTTTAGTATATTTAAATGTCATGGTTTTTCATTTTTAATCGGTTCCGTGCATCGCTAAAATAGATATCATAACAATGAAATCTGTATCTGTGAGGTGGTTTTTATATTTAACAACAAACATTTTATAACATGTGGCATCAAGGAAAAGGTGCCGCCGCTCCTGCAAGCAATTATGTGGGAGCTGATTCATCAAATGCCTGTAGATAAGAAGGATTATCTGCAGGTTTTTTCTTTATCTGCAGATAGCGGCAGACAGAGGATACAACATACGCAGGAAGTGCCTGCGTATAGCAGGGAATATGTGTTTGATGCCGTTATGCCCATTGCGGCTAAAGTCTATGTGATAGATGATCGCACACATTCCACGATGCTTTTAGCAGAAGAATATTAAGGGAGGAATTTTAAATGAATGACAAAAAGAAAACATGCTCTGAATGCGGAGCGGTAATTAGCGAGATAAGTACCTTTTCATTTGAGGGTCAGGTGTTTTGTGAAGAATGCTTTGCTAAACGTACAACGACTTGTGATAACTGCGGCAGAAGAATTTGGCGAGACTATGCAGAGGGCGATTCCAATTACACCTTATGCTCTCGCTGCTATGACTATAGCTACACTACCTGTGAGGATTGCGGCCGGCTCATACATAATGATGATGCCCTCTACGAGGACGGCGAGGATTATCCTTATTGCAGAGATTGCTTTGAAAGATTGAACCATAACGCAATTAAAAATTACAGCTACAAGCCTGAGCCGATTTTCTACGGTTCAGGCAATTTATTTTATGGGGTTGAATTAGAAATAGACAAAGGTGGTGAAGAGGATTGCAATGCGCAAAAACTGCTTGACATCGCAAACAAAAATGATGAGAGAATTTACTGCAAACATGATGGTTCCATTCATAACGGCTTCGAAATTGTTTCACACCCTATGAGCCTTGACTATCATACCAACAACATGAATTGGAACACTATTTTTGAAAAGGCAGTTGCTCTTGGATATTGCTCCCACCAAACAAAAACCTGTGGCTATCATATCCATTGCTCACGGAGGGCTTTTGGAAAGAATTATGAAGAACAGGAAGAGGCCATCGGTCGGGTTGTGTTTTTTGTGGAAAAGCACTGGAACGAACTCGTCAAGTTTAGTCGCAGAACCCTTGAAAACTTAAATCATTGGGCGGCAAAATATGCAACCATATCAAACACAACCGGTGAAACTTATAAAAAGGCAAAGGACAAGTGTTTGGGGAGATATGTTGCAGTTAACCTCGAAAATGAAAAAACGATTGAATTCCGCCTGTTCAGAGGTACGCTGCGATATAAGACCTTTCTTGCGGCACTGCAGTTGGTTGACGAAATTTGTTACTGCGCAATTAATATGACCGACAGCGGCATAGAAGAAATGTCCTGGCTTGATTTTGTGCAGCGCATTCTTCCAAACAAGCCGGAGCTTATTGAATACCTAAAAGAAAAACGACTCTACGTGAATGAAACGGTTACAGAAAGTGAGGAAATGTGATGTGCGGTTTATATGGATTTTTGAATTACAGCGGAAATAAAATTAAAAACCTTTCCGATTTGACAAACTCTCTTGCAGAGCAGTCAGCCGTAAGGGGAACAGATGCTACGGGCATAGCTTTTTGCAATGATACAAGAATGGAAGTCTTAAAAGAAAGCAAGTCGGCTTATAAACTGGATTTTAAGCATCCCGATGGAATTTGCGCCTTGATAGGCCACACAAGGCATTCTACACAAGGCAGTGAAAAACGAAACTTTAACAACCACCCGTTCTTAGGCAGGTGCAGAAACACAAGATTTGCCCTTGCGCATAACGGCGTGTTAACGAACGATAAGGAACTGCGCAAGAAACATCGTCTGCCCAAAACCAAGATTGAAACAGATAGTTACATAGCTGTACAGCTTATCGAAAGCCAGAAGTGTTTAGATTTTGAAAGCATCAAATATATGGCAGAACGAACGGAGGGTAGCTTTAGCTATTCAATCCTTGATGATAAAAATAACATCTGGCTCGTTAAGGGAGACAGTCCGCTCTCCATTCTCCATTTCCCAAAGCTGAAAATATATGTCTATGCCTCAACTGACGAGATTCTATATAAAGCTTTAGTGGATTATTCGCCATTATTTTCAGCGTTGAAAAACGGCGAATTTGAGGCGATAGACATATCTGAGGGCGATATACTTAAGATCCGTTCTGACGGGATTTTGGAGAGACATACATTTGCGTATAGCTACTATTACGGCAGAGGATGGTGGGATTACGGTTCATACTCGTACATAAGTTCCAAAAACATTCAAAACGAATACAAAAGGGATGAGTATATAGAGGATCTAAAATCCATCGCATCATATCAGGGATATTCCCCGGATGTAATAGATGAACTCCTGGATGCAGGCTTTTCGTTATATGAAATCGAGGAGCATTTATATTGCAGGAGCGAGGTGTAGATAGGATGAAGTACATTAAAATGGTTCTGATAGCCCTGCTGGACGTA
>JAZTXF010000102.1:0-7302 GCA_045636305.1 Candidatus Gastranaerophilaceae bacterium
AAATCCGAGAGGATTTTTTATTGGAATTTCCCTCTGCAATTGCAGTTATGATTGCCAAGGCAAGTTTAGAGTTATGAACGGCTTCGCCGTGTTATGAGCTGTCTTCGGCAACGCTGACGCCGCCCGGCAATCATATCATAACGAAAGCCGAAGGCTTTCTCATAGCTCTAAGTTCTAAACTCAAAATATCGGTGGGGATTTTTATGTAAAGCCCTTTCTCTTTTAAGCACTATGTGATATAATAAAGTTCAGCAAAACAATAAATAATGATTTGGTGAGGCAATTTGTATGAACGAAGAATGCTTAATTTGCAAAGCACCACTAACGTATCTTGACACCGACGAAGTGATGGAATGTGAACTTTGCCATAAAAGGCAAAGCAGTAAAACAAGGTGTATAAACGGACATTTCGTTTGTGATGAATCTCATACAAGTGGAATGAATGAAATTGTTTCGATATGCATTAACAGTAATTCCACAAACCCAATTGAGATTATTGAAGAAATGATGTGTATGCCATCTTGCCATATGCACGGTCCCGAACATCACACTATGGTTGGCGCGGCACTTTTAACCGCATATAAAAATGCGGGCGGAGATATAGACTTAAAAACTGCACTTTATGAGATGCAAAAGAGGGGAAAGCAAGTTCCTGGCGGTGCTTGTGGATTTTGGGGCGCCTGTGGAGCAGGTGTTAGCACAGGTATGTATATTTCAGTTGTATTAAAATCAACACCACTTGCAAAAGAGGCGTGGGGGCTTTCTAATCAAATAACAGCAAGAGCCTTGAAAGCAATAGGAGAAAATGGCGGCCCTCGTTGTTGCAAAAGAGATTCTTATCTTGCCGTTATCGAAGCGGTCAAATTTACAAACGAGAAGTTAGGGGTAAGAATGGAACTTAATCAAGTAAGCTGTTCTCGTTCTCATATGAACAACCAGTGCATAGCGGAAGAATGTCCTTTTTATATAAAAGCAAAGAAAAAAGTGGCCTTTATTTGTGTTCATAATTCGTGTCGCAGTCAGATTGCAGAAGCTCTGGGGAAACATTTGGCATCGGATGTATTTGAATCATATTCTGCCGGAACAGAAATAAAACCCCAAATCAATCAAGATGCCGTTAGAATTATGAAAGAGCTTTATGGGATTGATATGGAACGTACACAGTATTCAAAATTGATTACAGATATTCCAAATCCCGATATAGCAATTTCAATGGGGTGTAATGTTGGTTGTCCTTTTGTTAGCAGAACATTTGATGATAATTGGGAACTAACAGATCCCACAGGAAAAACGGATGAGGAATTTAAGATAATAATTAAAAAAATCGAAGAAAAGATTTTAAAACTAAAAGACGAATACTTTTTCTAAATTCTAAACTTGTTTTTGTTTTACGGGAAATTCGTTGGAATTGAAACAAATATTTATTCAAAGTCCGTTTTATTGTACAATTAATGCTGTAAAATATTTGTAGTACATAAAAGGAGAGGAATTTGGTATGGTTTATTTAAAAAAATTTAAGCTACCCTCTGAAGATGAAGAGTTTGGCTTTATGCGATTTGAGCAACGTACCTGCTTTGGAACGAAATATCCATTTAAGGTTTTTCCGCAAAAACAGTTTGAATATATTGACTTTGAGCCAGTGACGTTTTTTTACGGGGGAAATGGCTCGGGGAAAACTACGCTGCTTAACGTAATAGCGGAAAAGATTAATGTTATAAGACATTCGGAGTTCAACAAAAGTGCGTTTTTTGAAGCTTATACAAACCTTTGTAAAAGAACTCGCGGTGAAATTCCCGAAAGCAGTCAAATTCTTTCCAGTGATGATGTTTTCGACTACGTTATGAATATGAGATATCTGAATAGTAACGTGGATTTTCACAGGGAAGAGCTTTTCAAGGGCTACGGTTTGATAAACCAAAGAAATTGTGTTGACGAAGGATATAGGCAGCTTCACGGTCTTGAGGACTACGACAGATACAAAGAGGTGACTGATGCAAGGCTTAAAAGTCAATCAAAATTTGTAAAAGAACGCCTTGCAAGAAACGTAGATATGTTTTCTAATGGTGAAACGGCTATGAGATATTTTACAGAGCATATTGATCGTGAGGCTATATATCTTCTTGATGAGCCTGAAAATAGTCTTTCAATAAAATTTCAGATTGACCTCGCAAAATACATAAGCGATTCTGCAAGGTTTTATAACTGTCAGTTTATAATATCAACTCATTCCCCGATACTTCTTTCGATAGAAGGTGCAAAAATATATGACCTTGATAGCGTTCCGGTGAAAGAAAGAAAATGGACAGAGCTTGAAAACGTGAGGGCGTATTATGATTTTTTCAAGGGGCATGAGGAAGAATTTTAATTTATTTTAAGTTGCTAAAAGAAGGTTTTTTATGCTTGGTGCAATTTGCGGTGATATTTTAGGCTCAACTTATGAATTTGAAGAAAAAAGTACAATGATTTGAATTCTTTAAGGCTTTGTCTTGAAACAGATATTTATTCAAATTACTTTTTATTGTGTAGATAGTGTGTTATAATGTAATCAAAAGGTGAGTTAAATGAAAATTTTGTGGAGATATGCCGTTACGGGAAACATAAAGAAAACAAGAATTGATGAAAACGGTGTTTTGAGATATGGAACGGTTGCATTTAAAGGAAATACAAAGGTATATCTTTGTGGTCGCCTATGGGATGAAAGATTGCCAGACGAAAATAAAACGGAAATTTCCGTTTTGGGACTTAGTCGTGGCGGAAGATTTTATGTGGATAGCGTTCCAATTGAATTGATTGAAAATTTAAGAATTACAAGAGTATATACGCCGAAAGTATTAGATATAATGTCCGATTTTGAGTTTTGTGAAGGTTGGTGGGGCAACACTCAAGAAGAAAGAGATGACGCATCAGCATTTTTGAAACGATTGAAAGAAAAGTATGGGATAGAATAATTTGGGAATCTTCTTGCAAAGTACTTTTTATTGAATATAAAATGCGTTTTAATAATATTAAGAGGTGAGCAAAATGGAAATATTAGAAAACTTTGATGAGTATGATTTAATCGATATGATGTTTGATCGTGCAAGCATAGACATATTTAAATCGTTATGGGATAAAGATAAGGGTTTAGAAAAGTGGAGCGAACTTTTGCATACGTGTTATTGGGAGGTGAATTATGAACGCGTGGGCGGTGACGAAGGATATCTCGATAACCCGCCTATAAATGTGGCAAGAATAAAATATTTAGAAGAGTTGATAGATTTTTTAGAGCAGTCGGGAGTCCAAGCAATCAATAATGCTCCGCAAATTAAATAATCCCCTCTTTTGGCATACTGCACCATAGGCGGTAATTGAAGTTATGATTGCCGTTGACAAACTTAGAGTTATGAGTTGCCGTCGGCAATGCTAACGTGGTCGGGTAATCATATCATAACGAAAGCCGAAGGCTTTTTCTAAACTTGTTTTTTGGGGTTTATGGGAATTTCGTCGGAATTGTGATTGTTGAAATCAACTTATATTTGTGTTATAATATATTTAGACGCCGTTGTGGACCCGAAGCGTAGGGTGGTTGGTTGGGGATAGGAAGACGCGGACGAAGCCGAACAGACGTCTGATTGTTGGTGCAACTTAATTGTTGCACCAACATTTTTTTGACACATGGAAGATTTTTATATAAAGTCCTTTTTATTGTACATCAGTTGTGATATAATGAATTTAAGAGGTGAAGAAAAAATGAAGTTTGATAAGCCAAAAACATTGAGGCGAGTTTATGAAATGAATAATTTTTTGTTAAAAAATATAAAAACTATTTTCAGACTCCGTAAAATAGGTTTATCGTTTTTTGAAAATAAAATAGTTTATGCATATAGTGTTTCTCTCACAAAAGAGTACAGTACTTTGGAAGAAATTGTTGAAATTTTTTATAACAAATGCAAGGGAATGTTAAATGAAAGTGAAACACTGCTAACAGAAGGAACGTTTTTCAGGATTGTTTCTTATGATTACGAAGTTTTTTATTATCTTGAAGCATGGAGAAAATCTGCCGATAGAATTGGATATATCAAAGACGGGATTGTAAAAACCGAATTATTGCATCGTATGAGCTGTGAGCAAGCGGCATACGTATTTAAAAAGCATAATATTGATCCATTTGAATTCATTAACAAACTTGAGTGTTTAAAAAAATACGACAATCACGCTGATAAGTACGTTGCGCTTGCTAAATTGTGTACCGCAGGGCACGGGATTACGTTACAGTGTTAAACTGTTGAACGAGGTGAAAATATGTCAAATCATATAGATTTTTTATTTGAATTATGCAAATAACAGCCCTTTGATACTCAAAAAATAAAGGAATGTATTTCAAAAAATCAAATGACGGAAGAAGAAGTAACTCGAGCGGTTTTGAAATTATGTGACCACGGTATGTTTTCTTACTGTGATTATCTTTATAGATATGAAAAAGAACCGCAACCGCATGAGTTGTCAACGTATAACTGGGAAAAACTGTTTGATATTCTTGTTGAAAACGGTTTGGACCCTAATCTTGTGATTTGTGATGACGGGATAAATTATGATAACGTTCTTCAGGCGCTTCAATATTTTGATGACGGCGACCTTGGTGCGAGGATATTAAGAAACATATTATTTAAAAACGGAAATTCCAATATTATGATTGGAGGCACTTCTCTTTTTGAGGAAGTTGATGCAAATTTCACAATGGATATTCAAATGGGGCTGTATTCGGATGAGCGGCAGTTTGAAAAAGCCTTTCGTTTTTGGTTAGTACTGATTGGATTCGGCGGGGTAATCAAGGGTGGGAAACTTCCTGTTACTATGTGCCAAAACAATGACCCCTGCATTTTCAAGGAGTTTGAAAGGTTTGGTTATCGCCTTACTTACGAGAAAAACGATTATGAATTACAAATAATCGATAAAGAAACAGAAACTGTTGTTGCAATACTGTAAAGAGGTGCTGAAAAATGTCTAACCACGGTTACGGAAGAATTCAATATTCTGTCATAACAATCCCTAACGAAGAACTCTCGTGGTGTTATTCCTATCAAGAATTGCAAAAGGAATTAGACTCTCTTTGTAAAAACCACAAACTCGAAAAGGTTTATGTTAGGCTTGAAAATTATTTGGCTTGTGAACATTATGACGGTAATTATTGCAATTTTGATATTCGCTCTGACACCCTTATTGTTCTTGATAACGCGGCGATTGAACTGTGCATTCACGGCGAGGGAATGATTCAATATAGGATAATTGATTTTCAAGACATAAAAATAAAAAACACTAAGGATTACCCACCCAGCAATTTGGTGCTTGCAAGGGAGACCTATTATTACGATTTGTCGACAGATTTTGAATTATCATATGAGGGATTGGAAATAGTTAGTGTTTTGGTTGATAAAACGGCATATTATGTTTTTTCTTTGGACGGGTATGACGAAGAGAAGGCTGACGTCGCTGCACACGAAAAACGTTTACCCAACGGCGTACATTTTTATCTGGAAAACGGTGTTGATTTTGGTATTTGTGCTGATGATATAGAGTATTTTTATATAAAGCTTAAGAGGTGGAAGAAATGACAGATTTTTCAAAAAGATCAGAGATGGAAGAATATTTTAAAAATCATATAAAAACTCTTGAAGGAATAAAAATTAGAGGGGTATTCAGTATATATCCTTCTAATTATGATTACACCCAAGTCGGACATCGATGTTATAGCAGTGAAAGCGGTGTGTGCATTATGTTCGAAAACAAAATGTGCTTTGTTATATCGTATGGCTTTATAAACCGCATGAAGGTTGAATTTAGGGAATTGACCGAAAAGGAATGGATTGTTTATTCAAATGTATACGACCAAGAGAAGAGTATTGATTTTTTTAACAGTATTGATGATGTTTATGACGGAAAAGGTCAATCGATTGTTAGTAGAGAGATTTGCTCTTTAGAATACGGAGAGCTTACAAGAGTTGAAGCGGATGTTGTTAAAGGCAAATATAACACGTGGGAGGAAGAGCTGGAGGCAACAGAAGAAACCTTTTGTGAGGTGAGGTTTGTTATGAGTAACAAAAAAAGCTTTTCTATCTGCCCCGATTCTCCCGTTGTGGACGGTTGTGTGTTAGTTTGGTCAAATGATTCTAATGAAGTAATTATATCAAATTGAAATTATAAGAGCAGATAAATTATTTTAAAATTACGAGATTATAGTAACAAGAGCCGTAAAATGTGATCAATTTTTCTTTGCAGAAGAGAGAAATATTTGAATAAAGAAAGAAGGATGTTTTTATTATAGTTGGTTGGCTTTAGAGCAAAGTTATTATGAAGATGATGTATTAAAATTGCACCTGCATAATTACTGAATCAATTATCGAAGTTTGTTATAATGAAGCAAATAAGAGGACGAATTTTGTGGGTTTTAGATTTAGAAAAAGTGTTAATTTAGGGGGTGGTTTTAGAACCACTTTCAGCAAATCCGGTGTTGGTTTTAGTTGGGGAATGAAAGGTTTTCGTGTAAAAAAAGCTGGTGGCGGAACACGAACGACTTTTTCAATTCCTGGGACTGGCATTTCTCATGTTAGTGATAAATCTGGTGGTTCTGGTTGTATTACAAATTTAATTGTTTGGCCACTAAAACTTTGCTTGTGGATGATTTATGATATTTTTTGGTTAATGTGGCAGATGTGTTATTGGACAGTAAAACTTTGTTTTATTTTACCAATAAAATACTTAATTCCAGTTTTTCAAAAGCAAAATAAAAAACCAATGAAGAACAAATACAAGATAAAAATTAAACATTTCCCCCTTTTTGCGTACTGCGCCACAAGTAGCATGTGGTTATTATTGCCGCCTGCAAGTTTAGAGTTATTATGTGCTTCGTATAGTTATAATTCATCTTCAAAAGTAGTATAAGTTTTGCCGAAAAATCCAGGGCGGGTGGTTATCCGTTTTCCCGTACTATAATCCGTAGTAACCTGCTTTGCAAAAAATCCCGGGCGTGTGGTTGCGGTGTGGTTTCCATTTTGGTCGAAGTGAATCTGTGTGTTTCCGAAAAGACCTGGACGTGATTTACCGAGATATTTTCCGTTTTCGTCATAATGGTATGTAGTTCCAAAAAGACCTGGGCGAGATATAATTTTTTTACTCATAGCGTTGCTCCTTTGTTTTTTTATATTATAACAAAAGGCGTGTACGATAAAACGGACTTAAATTTTTTCTTATACATATTGACAAAAAATGCGAAAAATTGTAATATAATAGTATCTTAATAAATTATTTAAGGAGATTAATATGGAA
>JAZTXF010000103.1:0-65596 GCA_045636305.1 Candidatus Gastranaerophilaceae bacterium
GCAAAAGTTGTTGAAACCGGCGCTGATTTTGGTATAGCCTTTGATGGAGATTCAGACAGAATCGGTGCAATTGACTCACAAGGCAGAAGTCTTTCAGGAGACAAACTTTTACTCATTTATGCATTAGATGTTATTGAACAATTAAAACCACATGGCGAAAGACCTGTAATTGTATCCGAAGTAAAATGCTCTCAAGTTTTATATGACACAATAAACGATTCAGGCGGGGAAGCAATCATGTACAAAACCGGACACGGCTATATTAAAGCTAAAATGAAAGAAACCGGTGCGCTTCTTGCCGGTGAAATGTCTGGACACACCTTCTTCAAAGACAGATATTACGGCTTTGATGATGCTGTTTATGCCGGCTGCAGACTTATAGAAATTGTTTCTAAACATAAAAAACAAAATCCTAAATTCAAATTAGAGCAGTTATTAACAGCTTTTGATAAAGTTCATACTTCACAAGAAGTTAGATACCAATGTCCTAATGATAAAAAGAAAACCGTATTAGATTTATTAAAAAATAAAGTTAATGAACATCCAAATCTATTTGGAGCAAAAATAACAGATATCGTTACTTTGGATGGTATGAGAGTCATCTTTGAAGATGGGTTTGCTCTAATCAGGCAAAGTAATACAGAACCTGTGTTCACACTTAGATTTGAAGCATCAACAGAAGAAAAATGCAAAAATTATGAAAACGCAATGATTTCATCGCTGGACAACTGCATGGAACAAGCAAAACAAATGATTTAAAAGCAGACTGGGGGAAAAATGTGTAAAAAAACATTTCTACACGAAGAACAAGTTAAACTCGGTGCCAAAATGGTGCCATTTGCAGGCTGGGAAATGCCTGTCTCTTTTTCTAACATTATTGAAGAACATAACTGCGTGAGAAACAACGTTGGATTATTTGATGTATCACATATGGGCGAAGTCTTTATAAGTGGTCCTGATTCATTGAAATTTTTACAAAAAATTGTTCCTCAAAATATAGAAAAGCTAACACAACACAAAGCTGTATACTGCCAACTAACATTAGAAAATGGCGGAATTGTTGATGATTTAATAATATACAAATTAGAAGAAAATACGTACTTCTTAGTCATCAATGCATCTCGCATAAATGAAGATGTAGAATGGATGATTAAAAACAAAGAAGGTTATAACATTGAAATTGACAACCAATCAGAGAACTATTCAATGCTCGCTTTACAAGGTCCAAAGGCATCAGCATTAATGGCAAAACTGGAAATAGAAAAAGACGAACAACCCGCATTTTTCTCTTTAAAACCGACAACCTTAAAAGGTATAAATATTCTGTTATCAAGAACAGGATATACAGGTGAAGACGGATTTGAAATTGTTATGAAAAATGAAGATGCCGTATTCTTCTGGAATCTATTATTAGAAGAAGGTAAGGAATATGGAATTAAACCAATTGGGCTGGGCGCACGAGACACACTAAGACTTGAGGCTGCATTACATTTATACGGAAACGATTTAGATACAAACACGACTCCTATTGAGGCAGGACTCTCTTGGTCTGTTCCAAAAGATAAAAAAGACAATTATAACGGTAAAAAGGTAATTCTTGAACAAATACAAAACGGAACTGATAAAAAATTAATTGGTTTCAAAATGTTAAGCAAAATTCCGGCAAGACACGATTACGAAATTTATTACAATGGTGAAAAAGCAGGCAGAGTAACCAGTGGCGCCCCTTCTCCCACTTTAAACGAAAACATAGGTCTTGCATATGTAAAAACATCTTGTAATATTAATATAGGAACAATCATACAAGTTATGATCAGAAATAAACTCTACGATGCACAAGTCATAAAAAGACCATTCGTAGCTAAAAATACCGGTAAGTAAGAAAAGGAGAATAATAAATGACAGCACCTGAAGGAATTTTATGTTCTAAAACACATGAATACGTCGTAAAAGAAAACGACACATATATAATAGGCTTAACAGATTACGCAGTAGAACAACTCGGCGACATAGTATTTGTTGAACTTCCTGAAGTTGGTACAACTTTTTCTAAAGGAGAAGTATTCTCAACAGTTGAATCTGTTAAAGCTGCATCTGAAATATATGCCCCTGTTGGCGGTTCAGTTGTTGAAGTTAATGAAAAACTGATGGATGCACCTGAAACACTTAACAATGAACCATACACAGAAGGATGGCTAGTAAAAATCAAAAGCGACAGCTTTGATGTTGATTCAAGTGATTTGTTAGAATACGAAGACTATAAAGAAGAAATAGCATAATGAAAAACTTTACGGCACATTCACAAAATGACAGAGCTGAAATGCTCAAAGAAATTGGATTAAATTCTGTTGAAGAATTGTTTTCTAAAATACCGCAAAACGCAAAAACAAACGGACTTAACCTACCTGAAGGTTTGAGCGAGTTGGAAGTTCAACAAGAACTCAAAAAAATGGCACAAAAAAATAAAACTGATTATATTAGTTTTATTGGTGGTGGTGCTGAAAAACACTTTATTCCTGCGTGTGTATCTCAAATTGCACAAAGATTTGAGTTTAATACGGCATATACCCCATATCAACCTGAAATTTCACAAGGCACACTTCAAATGATTTATGAATTTCAATCAATGATATGCAATCTGACAGGAATGGATGTTGCTAATGCCTCCGTTTATGATGGGGCAGAAGCATGCGCTGAAGCGTTATTGATGGCAGTAAGGATAACCAATATACAACAAGTTTTGATTTCTGATACAATAAACCCGGAATACAAAAAAGTAATTGAAACGTATCTTACTGCTCAAAATATAAAAATCCAATATTTTCTCACCATTGAAGAATTAAAAAAACAAAATCAAGATTTTGCCGGAGTTTTAGTGCAAAATCCTGATTTCACAGGTGAAATTGGAGACTACTCTGAAATTAAACATATTCTAAATGGTAAAAAAACATTAATGATTGTTTGCTCAAATATTTTATCACTGGCTTTACTTGAAGCCCCTTCAAAATATGGGGCGGACATTGTTGTCGGAGATGTTCAAAATTTTGGTAGTCCGGTTAATTTTGGAGGACCTTACGGAGGTTTTGTAGCTTGTTTAGATAAATACAAAAGGCAATTACCCGGTCGTATTGTGGGTAGAACCGTTGATGCAGACGGTCAACAAGCTTTCACCCTAACGCTTCAAACGAGAGAACAACATATTAGAAGAGAAAAAGCTACAAGTAACATTTGTTCAAATCAAGGATTGATTGCGCTTTGCTCTTCTGTTTATATGACAGTTATGGGAAAAGAAGGTATAAAACAAGTTGCATTTTTAAGTGCAAAAAATGCTCATGAACTAGCAACAAAACTTGCTAAAAAAAATATCAAAATATTAAATAAAGAATTCTTTAACGAATTTGTTATTAAAGTTAATAATAGCGAAGACTTTATAAACAAAATGAAAAAAGAAAACATATTAGCAGGCATTAAACTCGATAAGGAAAGAATTCTTGTTACAGTGACAGAATTGAACTCAAAACAAGATATAGAATACTACGTAAATAGGATATAAAAATGAAAGAAGAAAAAATAATTGTAACCCTATTAGGTGCAGACAGAGTTGGTATAGTTGCTGAATTGACAACAGCACTTGCGAAATATGGGGTAAATATTGAAGATATTAAACAAACTATTATGCAAGACTACTTTGTTATGTTTTTACTTGGAGACTTAAAAAACTCTTCCTACTCTTTTAAAGAAATAAAAGAAGCACTCGATGAAGTAGGAGCAAAACTCAAAATGGAAATTTGGGTCCAAAAGAAAGATATATTTGATAAAATGCACTCTATTTAAGGATATTTACAATGACATTATTTCATACAGAATCTATACTCGAAACAATAAACATGATAAAGCTATATCACCTTGATATAAGAACGGTAACTTTAGCTCTCTCATTGAGAGACTGTTGCGATAGCGATGTAAAAAAAGTCGGAGAAAATATTTACAATAAAATTATCAAATACGCAAAAAACTTAAATGCTTATGCAGATGAATTGGAAGCAACATATTCTATTCCTATCATAAACAGAAGGATTGCAGTGACCCCAATATCGTTAATCGGAGAATCTTGTAAAAACTATGATTACGTATATCTTGCAAAAATACTTGATAAAGCCGCAAAAGATGTCGGGGTAAACTTTATCGGCGGTTTCGGCGCAATGGTTGAAAAAGGTTTCACTCGTGGAGATTTAGCACTTATCGAAAGTATTCCGGAAGCGCTAAAAGTTACAGAAAGAATTTGCTCATCGATAAATGTTGCATCATCAAAATCCGGAATCAATATGGATGCTATTCTAAAGATGTCTGAAATCGTCAAAAAAACAGCCAATCTAACAGCAGACGCTGATGGAATTGGTGCAGCAAAATTGGTTTGTTTCTGTAATGCACCTCAAGACAACCCATTTATGGCAGGAGCCTTTCACGGAATAGGTGAACCGGAATGCGCGCTTAATGTCGGAGTTTCCGGCCCCGGAGTTGTTGCCGCTGCAGTTGCGGCATTACCAAAAGATGCAGACTTAGGAACCCTTGCAAACAAAATCAAACAAATCGCATTTAAAATAACAACGACCGGTGAGCTCATCGGACGAGAAATGGCACAAAAATTAGGAGTTCCTTTTGGTGTAATAGATTTATCTCTTGCACCCACACCAACCCCAGGAGACAGTGTTGCCGGTATCTTCCAAGCGATGGGGTTAGAACACGCAGGCGCTCATGGAACAACTGCGGCACTAGCAATGCTCAATGATGCCGTTAAAAAAGGTGGAATTATGGCAAGTTCACATGTAGGTGGGTTAAGCGGCGCATTTATCCCTGTTTCTGAAGATGCAGGAATGATTGAAGCAACAAAAAAAGGGGTTCTTACATTTGACAAACTGGAAGCAATGACCTCTGTTTGCTCTGTCGGATTAGATATGATTTGTATTCCCGGTGAAACTCCGGCAGATACAATTGCGGGGATTATAGCGGACGAAATGGCAATAGGTATGATTAACAAAAAAACTACAGCCGTTCGCGTCATACCCGTTCCAAATAAAAAAGTAGGTGACATGGCAGTTTACGGAGGCTTGCTGGGAGAAGCGCCTATTATAAAAGTGAACAGTCTTTCATCCAGCGGATTTGTTAGACGAGGCGGACGAGTTCCTGCCCCAATTCATAGTTTAAACAATTAAGGATAATTTAAAATGATAAAACCTTGGACAGAATATTTTTTGGATATGGCAAAAACATGTGCAACGCGCTCTAACTGTTTAAGAGCCCATGTTGGAGCTGTGATTGTAGGTGAAGACAAAAAAATCAAAGCAACCGGTTATAACGGGACTCCAACAAAAGTTTTATCCTGTTATGAATTAGGTGAATGCTACAGGATAAAAAACAATATACCTTCAGGAACTTGTTATGAAACTTGTCGTTCAATTCACGCTGAACAAAACGCTATAATTCAAGCAGGACAAGACCGTTGCCAAAATGCAACAATGTACATATACGGGCACGACTTTATATGCATTTTATGCAAAAGATTTATTGTCCAGGCCGGAATTAAAGATGTATATTTGCAAAAAAACGAAAACTCACCAATCGTACATGTTGATGTCAAGGATATTCAAAAAGAACTTTCTGAATCATATTCACTTTCAACTAATTGAAATTAAGCCACTTATTTTTAAGTCTGTTAATTTCACCTGAATCCTTCAAATGTTCTAAGATATGATTAACATTATGTTTTAGACTTTGGCTTTCTTCGTCTTTACGAAAAGCAACCGCATATGGTTCCTGAGTATATCGTTTAGATAAAATTTTCATTGAATCATCATCCATCAAAAAGCCGGCTAAAATAGTATCATCTGTAGTTAAAGCATCACCAATACCGGTTTTAAGAGCATTATAGGCTTCTCGATTTGTTTTAAAGCCTCTAAGTATCGCTTTAGGAACAAACCTTTTTATATTTCGTTCTCCTGTTGTCCCTAATATAACTATAACTTTTTTATCAGCTAAATCCGTCACGCCTTGAATAGACGAATTTTTAGGTATCATTAATGCTTGTCCTGCTATAAAATAAGGATCTGAAAAATCAACAATTTGTTCTCTTTGTGAGGTTATAGACATTGTAGCTATCACCATATCAACTTTACCTGAGGTCAAAGTTATTATTCTGTTTGACGAAGTAACGGGAACAAATTCAATCTTTGAAGAATCTCCAAGTAAATTCTCAGCGATTTTTCTTGCTAACTCAACATCAAAACCTTGTAAAGTCCCCTCCTTATCTTCAAACCCAAACGGCTTAGCATCAATTTTAACACCAACTACAAGTTTATCATTTTTAATTATTTTTTCCATCAACGATTCAGGCTTTTTCTCTCTTAAACATGCCATCGTCGCAAAACTAAATATACAAAGTATTAATAAAGTTAAAATTTTTCTCATAAAATTCTCCACATATCTATTATTACAAAAAAAGTATATTTTGTAAAAAAATTGTAATATTTTACAAAAATAAGGAAATTATTTTTTTGTTCATTTATTTTATCAGTAGTAAATTTGCAATAAGGAACTAGCTTTGAAAGTAACATTTGGCTCCAGACGAGAAGAATATAACAGATTAAGATTTTTAACTGACGGACAAAAAGCAATAACATTACCCCATGCAAGGGTTTTACATAACGCCATTTCAGAATTATCAAAAGACCATTCGCAACGTAACCTTGATTATTTATTTTCAATTGCGGAAAATAACAAATATGGCATAAATACTAACTCTGGACTAAGAAAATATCTTGAAAAAAATTCACCAATAGCCGGATCCTTGATGGAAAACAATAACTGGGACAATGCATTAAAAAGCGCAACAGAAATTATTATTAAAAAACTACCAAAAAATAAACAAGAATTACACCAACGAAAATTTAACAGAATTTTTATTCAAGAAAAAAATCTTACAAAAGCAGAAAAAAATCTTATAAAATACAGAGAATATATTATAAACACAAAAGATTTTAAAAATGCATATACTTCAAATAAAGAAGAAGCAACCAAAGCCCTTATGCATATGGACTTTTTTATTGCCTCTTCAGAAACTTCGATGCAAGAAAAAACATATATTATGTCTAAACTTGCACGATTTATGAGTGATAAATATAAAATCAATGCCCAACTAAAAAATAAGAAATTCCAAGCTTTTTCAGAAATTATCAATGATTTGATTGTTAAAAACCCTAACCTTGCTGAATTTACGACAAAAAATTGTTCACAAGAGCAACACGGTAGTTGCGCAGCAATTTCTGTTGCAAGAAAAGCACTTGTTTACGAAGACAAAAAAGCTTACATTGACACTATTTTAAGCGAAATTGATAATAAACCATATATGGAAATATATGACGTAACAAGACTATTAGAATACAAAAACGATGAAGAAAAATATCAAAAAGAACGTGCTCCAAAAATAAAAGTTAATAAAGCTCGTATAAATTATGATAGAGCAGAAAAAGAAGGCTACCGTATCATAGACGCATCAGTTTTAAACTGGATGAAAATTGCAGGAACAGTCGGAGACGGCTCTATAGAACTTCAAGACTATATTGCTTTTGATGCACTTAACAAAGGATTTATGCACGATACAAGATATGTAAAAGACTTAGATGCTGACTATCAGGCTGAACATAATCTTCTTAGAACCTTGATAAAAAGTAAACAATTACTTAAAAGTTACAACGAACATATACTTAAACAAAAAATTCAACAACATGAGTTTTCAACAGACAAACAATATTTATCAAAAAAAATATCAATAGCTCATAAAGAAATTAAAAATATTATTACAAATATCGCGCCTGATAAATCTGAAAAAGAAATAAATAGTGTAATCTCTAAGCTTTGGAAATCTAATTCTATAAACACAAGAAATACCGATAATATTTTAAAAGAACAACTCAGCGAATATTTCTTAAAAAATTTGGGACAAAATTACCAAAGAGAAATTAAAGCCTCAATAAAAGACATATTATCACCAACAAAAGATCTTATAAAATACACAAAAATTTTTAATGCAAATATATCTAACAATAGCCAAAAAGCTGATGAAGCAAAAAGATTGTACAAACTTGGAATTGCGCAATTTGAAGTTGCAAAACACTTGCTTGAACTTGAAGGATATGTTGAAAACTTTTATGATGAGTACAACTTACCGGATAGAACAACTCAAATAAAAAATGAAGTAAGAAAGCTTATACATCTTATAAAAACAAAACCTCAAAGCACTAAAATTAAAGAACTTGAAGCATTAAATAATATCTCAACTAAAGAGCTTAATAAAATGCTCAATGATTTTGATAAAAAATTAACAACAGAAATTCCTGAAAAAATGGATGAAAAACTTGCCATTTATAAAACTAATCGTAAAACAGTAATGCTTGATTTTATCAACGCAACAATCAGTTCCCATAAAGAAAATGACTATTCATATATGTATGACGTTGAAGAAAGGCTAAAAACAAGATTCACGCCTAACTCTTTTGAAAAACTCCTAAATAAAGTTAAGTCTGATATTACTAAAGCAAAAACTAATGATGAATTAACGAATGCAATCTCCCAACTTGGACATATAGACCAATACCAACAAATATTGTACCACGTTAATATTTTAACAAGTGCAATAGCTGAGTTCATCAACAAAGGTGAAAACAAAAAAGCCTTTGCTTTTACCAATACAAAAATAACAAATGAAGACATAAAAAAATTAGCAAATGTTATTACTCAAACAAATAAAGAAATTAGCGAACTTGCAAACAATGTAGAAATAATTGCAAAAAAAATCGGATATCCGAACGAAAAAGAAGTTGTCCTCAGAGAAGCCGAAAGAAGAGGAGAGCTCCCTAACAGAAAAATTATTGAAGAATTAAGCGAAAAATTTGATGCTATTAATACGGCAAAAAAACATAAAAAAAATATGTTGCTTCAAAATAAAGAATACACAATACCTAACAGCTTATATGTCTTCACTGATACCCAAAAAGAAACCTTAAACAATATCAAACGAAATTTATCCAAATTTAATAGAGATATAAACCGCTCCTACAAAACAGCAAACCAAAATATCAAAGAAAAATTAGAAAATCTATATGAAGAAATAGGAAAAAGGAAAGGCTTTTTCTGGGTAGGAGAAGAAGGGCACTCAGGATTATATGATGCTGAAAGTATCAGAATTATGGAACAAATGACCGGACGCCCCTATTATAAGGAAACAAACCTTGACACAGCCATCAAAAAAATTAAAAATGGTGAAGGCTCAGGCACGTCTTCATCAATGGTTTCTCATGATGAATTTTCAGGGCACGCTCAATATGTTGCAGACGTTAAACCTATTTTATATAAAGACCCTAAAACAAATAAGCTTATACAAAAAGACGTAATATTCCACGATAACACTTGGGGACATTCAGAAAAATTCTCTGCTTGGACTGACAATTTGGGTATCAGAAGGACAAATTACGGAAATGGGCTTGGAGGCAAACAAGGCTTTATTCTTGATGACAGCCTGCTTCAAGGCGAATATTTGGATGACTACAAATACGAAATAGGATTTGACACATCTGACAGAACAAATAAAGCTACAGAAGGTGCTCTTCTTGAAATACAAGAAGCTTCAACCCCTTATACAATTATGGAAAATATTCGTCTCCAAGGTATTGATAAAAATGCTTTAAGAAAAATCGGACAAATGCATGCACGTATTTTCAATTTGAATAACATAGATAAAAAAGTTGATGACCTAATTAAAGCAAGTAAAATAGCCGGTAATCAAATTCAACTGGAAAAGATTGAAAAAGCAGATGAACGTCTTTACGAATTATACAACTTATTGCAAGAAAGAATTGTTAAAAATGACAAACCGGCAATAACAATCAAAGAATTTAACGCATTACCAAACAATGATGAACTTAAAATAATTGTTAACAAATTGATTTGCAGAAAAGCTTTTGATGATTTAGAAGATAATCTAAAATTAGGTGATATCAAAACAGAAAAAGGATTAATTTCGTTTAAAGAAAAAAAACTAAAAGAATTTAAAAAATTAATATATGATATACTCGGAAAAGATATTTCTTCCTATTCAAAAGACATTTTAGACGGCGTAAGAGAAAATCTTATCCCTGTTCTTAAAAACATTGAAAAAGAACACAACACTATACTTAGAGGAAAAACAACCGAAATACTTTCCGTTATAAAAGAAGTATTAAAAGAACCTTTTGACGGTTCAACGCTTACTCTAATGCCCAAGATTGAAAATAAAATAAAAGAATATCTCCTTAACGATGACAAAATTTCTATTCTCCCAAGAAAAAATAAAAAAGAAATTATAGATATTATTAAAGAAACAATAATAGAGATAATTTATCCTGAAACAATAGAGGATTTAAAAGACTCTGAAGATGGCGAAAAAATAATCAAAGTTTTTGACAAATTTAATCCGTATAACGATGATGCGCTTATTGAACTAATCAGTGTTTTAATTGAAACACCTAAAAAAGATATAGAAAAATTTGTTGAATCACTTTCTTTAGAAGATTTTGGTATTGAATTTGACTCTCCCGAAAATGTTATAAAATTAATTCAAGCCGGAAACACACAAGAACAAAAATTATTTGAAGACGAAGTCAGATATCACTTCTTTGAAGAATTTATTCCTACAAAAGCAAATAAAAATAAAATCTCCCCTATAAATAAAGAATTAGCTGATTTTAACAGAAAATACAGAAGCTTTTCAATAGATTTAAGCTCTATAGGCGGAGAAAAATATATAAAAGAAAATAAAGAAAGTGTATTCGAAAAATACCAAGTTCGTCCTGCAATTCCTCAATTAAAGATTTATTCACCTGAAGAGTTGCAACAAGCAACAGCGCTGTTCTTAAATCAAACAATAGAAAAAGCTATTAAGGCCCGAAATTATAATTTATCAAAAAATTATTTAATATTGCTTGATAAATTAAATAATCAAACTGCCTTAGATGGAATGGCTTTACCTCATAATGAAATAAAAAACACATTAATCCAAATGACAGAACTTGTTGAACTAGACAAAGAATTTAAACAAACACCAATCTTAATTAACAAAATTCTTAACGAACTAGATGCAGAAAAAATTAACAAACTGGCAATAAGAAGATATGTTTCCGGAATAAATAAAGAAAGTAAAAATATTTTCAAAAATGCAACAACAGAAAACTTAAATGAATCATTCCTAGCTGAAAAAACAGACTTGAAAAACATGATTAAATCAATAGACACTAATGTTTTACCAAGATACCAAGGAGAAGCAAAAAGACTATTAAACGAATGTTTAAAAACATTCACAAAAAACCCGACAAAAGAAGAAAATAAAAAATTAGCAGAAGATGTTATAAACTTCATATCTCACAGACACATCGTAACAGACCCTGAACAACTTCTTGCTTATACCGTTAAAATAGCCTCAAATCCTGTACCTCCGGAAATGGAAGAGGAAAAAGAAACAAAGCTAAATGTTCTTAAAGGATACTTAAAAGAAGCATACAAAAAAGCAAATAAGGCTCATTTAGAATACGAATTGATGTCAGCAGCACGCAATGGTTTTGCCTCTAAAATAAAGGATTTAACCAAAAATAACAAAATGATGTTAAAACTTTCAAATGGTAAAGAAATCAGCGCAATGTCTCCGGACGGCATGGCATATATAATACAGGGACTTGCAGATAATGACTCTAACCACTCAACCCTAATGCTATTTTTAGAACAAGCCGGCTTGGTAGATACCTTTATTGAAACAATGAACAACAACCCGCCTGAAACCATTAAAGAAGTAATTTCAAAATTAACTTCAAATTTCTTAATAGGCAATGAACAAATTACAAGAATAGAAGATGAATTTAACGAATTTATTAAAACAATTCCCGAAGATATAATTTACAAAGAAAAATCTGATGATGAGTTTATTAAAAAAATACTCAATGTGTTTATTGAAAAACTGGACAAAATAGATTTTAATAATAAATTTATATTTTTCGCTGAGAACTATAAAGAAACGCTAAAAAATATAGACTTTAACGCAAATATCGGCGCCAGAATGGTTGATATTGTTAAAATCTGCCATAATTATGCAATAGATACAATGAATAATGGTTTAGACAGCCTGTTAGATGAAATAAACGCTAACTGCAATACAATAAAAATAAGATATAGTTTAATGGCTAACTTAAAACTTGTTGAAGACAGCACTGACGATAAAAACAGAAACGAATATCTGGAAAAATTAAATCAAGTCGCTGAATTTGCAAACCAAAGCCTAGATTTAATAGAAGCAACACAACAACTTAACGAGTCATAATCGGAAACATTAAAAATTTTCCGTTTTCATCACGCCATTGCATCCAGCCAACTTTTGCTTCATCACCAAAATCAAGCATTTTTACTAACATCCAATTACCGCGCACCAGCGTCAACTTGATATATTTAGGCCAAGTAAAACCCGCAATTTTTTGGGAATTTGCGCTGGCCGCAGACATAATTCTTTTATTAATAACAGGCATATCATTAAACACATAAACACCATTACGCCTACCCCAGCTCATATAAAATCCAAACCAAGACACAAATCTATGTTTATTATCGGTTTTTACCCATCCGCTTAATGATTTACTTTGTGAATAATATATTTTTACCCATCCGTCTATCTCGTCCTCAACAATACAATACGCAATATTTTTCGACGGAACAAATACAGAAAATACTTCCTTTTCTGCTAAATTATCTGTCAACAATCCACTATCGTCCCATTTTATCTCCAACAGTTTCTTGGATAATTCATCAGGTTTTTCATAAACAGTAAAAGAATTCGGAGCATTAAATGTACCGATTCCGGTATTTAAAATACTATAAGTATATCTTGGAACAACATCAGCAAAACAACTTAATGTCCCAATAAACAAATATGTAATTAAAAACATTATTATTCTTTTCATATCTATATTATAACCTATTTTCTTATTGTTACCATACATTTTTTATCCTATAATAAAAAACATATGGAGGATATTATGTCAATTAATTTAGGTAAAACATTATCACTTATTCAATCTCTTGAAGAAAATGAACAATATGAAAAAGCGCTCGCAGAACTTCTAAAACTTAATGAGCAAAATCCTAATAATATAGAAATTATTAAAAATATAGCAATGGACTATGAGGTATTAAATAATCCTGAAGAAGCTATTGTATGGTGGGAGGAATACAAAAAACTCGACCCAAATGACACTCTTTCATACTCACAATTAATTGACCTATACTTAAACAAAGATAAATTTAATTATTATATGAATCGTGCACAAATTAAAGTTATAGAACAAAAACTCGGACAAGCCGCAGATGATTATAAAAAAGCTATAAATAATGCCTCCGATGACGCACAAACTTCGAAAGCAAGATTTATGCTTGCTGTTATGTACGAAGCACTACAAAAACACAGTGAAGCAATCCAAGAATATCTTAGACTTCTTGAAACAGAAGATAACATAAATATTTACCAACGTTTAATTGAATTGTACAAACTTGAATCTGCAGAAGACGGTTTAAGTATTCTTGAAACAGCCATAGAAAAATTTCCAGAAGAAGAGAGTTTTAAAGAAGAAGCTGCAAAACTATACTATAAAATAGGTGATTTAGAAAATGCTATTAAATTTGCTCAAAGTGATTTAACTAAAGCTAAAATTTACCTAGAACAACAACAAAATGACAGAGCCGCTGAAATTCTTAACAACACGAAAAAAACAAAAGAAAATACAGAAAAATATTATTCTTTATGGGCAGAATACAACTATAATTTAAACAACCTCAACGAAGCCCTTGCGAACTTATCTGAATTAGAAAAAGTTAACCCAAACTCGCCTTTATTATACCAAATGCGAGCAATAATTTACGAAGAACAAAAAAATGATTACTTATCACATCTTTGTTGGGCAAAGTGCTATGAATTAAAAGGACAAATAGATTTGACTATTGATGAACTTTTACTCGCACATAACACAAACCCAACTGATGAAAAAGCAATAATGTCGCTTATAAACATTTACAACAATCAAAATGATAACCATTCTGTCATAGAATTTTGTGAAAAATTATACAAAATTGATGATAAAAACACATATGCACTTAAAAAATTAGGTGAATTCTATCAATCTCATGGTGAAAACGAAACAGCTCTTGAATTTTTTGAAAAACTCTACGTTTCAGATAAAAGCAATATGCAATATTTAAAGCTTTTAGCCATTGCTTATGAAAAAGTAAAAGATTATGAAAACACAAAAAAAGCTTGGCAAAAATATATTGAAAGAGCACCAATCGGAGAAGAAACAGAACAAATCAAAAGAAAACTTCAGTCTATGGAAAACACGCCGCTAGATTATTCTAATTCAGAAGGTTTTTTAGAAAAAATATTAAACTTCTTCTCAAAAAAATAAATCTATGTTAACCTTAGATTATGATAGAATTATTTATTTTATATACTTTAAATTTACGGGATAAAACAGTATATTCACTCAGACGTGATATAATTGAACGTTTCGGATTTAGCACTAAACCCTCTTTAGGAACAATTCATCCGGCACTAAAACGCTTACTGAAAATTGATGCAGTGAAATTTGAACAAAAATACTCAAAAGGTGGAAAAAAATCAACGTACTATTCTATTACACCTACCGGAAAAAAAGTATTTAAAGACTTATTTTTTAAAGATATATCGGAGAATCCAACAATATTTCACAACCAGCTCTGCGCAAGGCTTTTAACAATATCTATGCTAAACTCTGATGAGCAAAATGAATTTTTAAATGAACTACAAAAAAAATTGGAACTACAAAAAATTGAACTAAATTCTGCCATAAATAACAAATACATAGAATATGATAAGTGGCAAACATCAGTTCTTAATGAGTCTTTAAATAATATCAATTCTCTTGAAAAAATGATACAAACTCTAAAAAATTAAGTATCTAACAAAAAGCCTAAGGGTAAAACCTCTTGAATAGTTGTTGTATAAAGACCACCATTTTCTGCCTCAAGAATAATATTTACTTCTTTGCCCTTAGAAAACTCCCATATCCATTGACGACAAGCTCCACATGGAGCACACATTTTTGATTTAGGAGAATAAACAGAAATAGCAACAATTGCACCTTTTTGTCCGCTTGCAATCGCCGTAGAAATAGCATTTCTTTCTGCGCACAAGGTCAAACCAAAACTTGCATTTTCTACATTCACTCCGGTATAAACAGAACCATCTTCAAACAATACCGCAGCTCCAACCGGAAATTTTGAATACGGTGAATAAGAATTCACACATACTTCTTTAGCTAATTCTAATAATTTTTCGTCCATAATCATAACCTAATTATCATATATTTTTAATAATTAAAAATCATGTGATTAATGGATATAAATTAAGCGCTAAATGCTATAATAACTATTGTATGAATAAACTAGGGAAGCTATGAAAATTTTTAGAAAACTATTCGGGGTTGTATTAATATTTTTGGCAATAACAACAAATGTGTATGCAAAAGAAAATCAAAAGACAATACTTGTTTTGTCTGATAGAGTAGAACAAGCAAATACTAAATATTTAATCTATCCGCAAGTCAGTGAAATGATTTCTGCAGATATTATAAACGAACTAAACCTTTCAGGCGCAATAAAAGCCCCAAGCCTTTCAAACGTTAGAACACAATTACGTTCATCGGAACTAATTCGTCCTTCTCAAAAATTATTAAACAATTACAGATACACCTATGAATTAAATTACGAAGCTCTAAAAAAAATAGCAAAAACATTTAATACAACAAATGTTCTTCTCATAACAGGAGATTTAGATACAGCTAGTGATTTTATTAAACCAACATGGTGGAATTTCTTAAATATTCCGGGGGAAAATGTTGTAAAAACGGAATACCGCTTATACACATATGTAGCCCTTGTTGATTTAAACGAAGAAACAATCAAATGGCAACATACATACCATAACCAAATTACATCTCCGGAATTTGCACTGGCGAATGCGACATATTCACCTGACCAAAGACAATTAAGAAAAATCAAAACTATATCAAATAAAATTGCAAAAGATGCCTGTTATAGAGTTGAAAGTATTATAGATCCAATATTCGCAAAAGAGAAAACTCCTCCGACTTTACACGAAAAAGTTAAATTTAATGCTAAGAAAAAACAGGAACAATATATTCAAAATATTAATAACAAAAAAACACCACAAACTAAACTTCAACCTACAGTCTTAGAAGCCACAACATTAGACTCTAAAAAAATACAAAATACAAATATTAAAATTGAAACAAAAATTAATGAACAAGAAAAAAGTTTAATTATCCCTCAATCACCTGAAAATACAGAACAAAAAAGAAAAGAATATGATATTCAAATCAGTCCGTTAAATATCATCATTCCAACAATGTAAATTTGTAACTCTAATTGAATTATAAATTTACATATCCGATAGATTATTATATAATAGAAGAAAAGTTTGACATCGGAGGCAAAATTGTCACAGATTTTACGAATAAAAGGCGGAACAACACTAAAAGGGGAAGTCGAAATAGGCGGAGCTAAAAATGCCGTACTTAAACTTATGGCAGCCGCACTTTTACCTAAAGGCGTATCTAAAATATACAATGTTCCAAACCTGACTGATGTCAACATTATGCTTAACGTTATTGAACAATTAGGTGCTAAAACACTCTATGACAAAGAGGAAAAATCAGTAACAATAGATGCAACTAATATTACCAGCATAACCGCTAAATATGAACTGGTTAGTAAAATGCGTGCATCTTTTAATGTTTTAGGCGCACTAATCGGTCGCTGCAAAGAAGCCATTGTGGCATTACCCGGTGGTTGTGCAATTGGTGAACGCAGAGTTGATTTTCATATAAAAGGACTTGAAGCACTCGGTGCAAATATAAAAATTGAGAACGGATATGTGCATGCAAAGGCCTCAAAACTTCGAGGAACAGACATATATCTGGATATTCCTTCTGTAGGCGCAACTGAAAACCTTATGCTTGCATCTGTTATGGCAGAAGGCTCTACCAGAATTCAAAACGCGGCACAAGAACCAGAAATCATTGATTTGGCAAACTTTCTTAACACAATAGGTGCTGATATACAAGGGGCAGGAACTTCAGAAATTATTATCAATGGGGTAAAACAATCTGATTTACATCCGATTGAGTACACAACAATTCCTGACAGGATTGAAGCAGGGACGTATATGGCAGCGCTCGTTTGCACTAAGGGAAAAGGCATAATTAAAAATATCTTTCCTAGCCACCTAACATTCTTTACCTCTAAACTTACAAGAATGGGAGCAAATGTTAAACTGATAGAACCAACTTCTATTGAAGTTAACTGTAGACACAGGCTTAGTGCAGTAAACATAGTTACCCAGCCATACCCTGGATTCCCAACCGACTTACAGGCTATTGCAATGGCTATGTTAACAACTGCTGACGGGGTAAGCATTGTTACAGAAAGCCTCTATGAAAATAGATTTATGCAAGTTCCTGAACTTAGAAGAATGGGGGCTGATATTCACCAAGAAAGAAACCATTCTTTGGTTAGGGGTGTTAAAAAATTGACAGGCGCAAATCTCCGCGCAAGTGACCTCAGAGCCGGAGCATCGTTGGTTGTTGCCGCATTAATGGCTGATGGCTATAGCGAAATAGAAAATCTGTCACACATAGATAGAGGTTATGAAAATTTTGAAGAAAAATTGCACAAACTAGGTGCAAATATTGAAAGAATAACTATTTCAGATGTTGCATATGAAACAGGAACGAAAGGAAGTTTAAATGAATCAACAATATAAAAGATGGTACGACCACGATCCTGTTTTGTTAAAAGTAATCGAATTACTTAAAAATTATCAAGAAGAATTGAAATCTCAAGCAATCGTTTTCCTTCAAAAAATTGAAGAAAAAGTTTCGAAAGAAACAATTGACCGATTTTATGAAATGGTAAAACCGGTTAATGGAAATCGCTGGTATGACAAAGACCCGATTATCTCTAAAACTGTAGAATTGCTAAGAGTGGTACCTCCGGAAGTGCAAAAATCTGCCGCAGAAAGTTTTATTCAAACTCTTAAAGAAGCTGGAATCAGCATAGAAGAAAGTGAAGAAGTCTAGAATATTTATTTAAAAAAGAGACTATTTCCTCTTTTAACACCTAATTAGTTCATCATTTTTTCTTTTATAGCGTTAGCTGATTCTTCATAACCGGCTCTACCCATAAGAGCATAAGTATAGTTTTTAGCTTGCTCAACTCCCGGTTGATTAAACGTATTTATATCATACAATTCACCCGCAATAGCGGTCTGAACCTCTAACATATAAAGCAACTGAGCAACGGTATAACCACTAACATTAGGCAACGTAATAGTTACATTAGGTCTTTGATAATCTGTCAATGCAACTTTCGTAGCATCCGCCTCAGCATTTATTAAATCATTAACTGTTTTACCACCTAAATAGCCAATACCTGTATATTCAAATATACGAGGAATTTCCAAAGTAGTATCAAATTCTCCAACACGAATAAAGTTAATAAGTTTATTATTTGGCCCCTCATTATACAATTGAATTTGAGAATGCTGATCAGTTGCACCCAATGCTTTTATTGGAGTAGGTCCTATATTAACTTTTTCACCTTTATTATTAAATTCTTTTCCTAAAGACTCAGCCCATAGCTGAACATACCAATCCGAAACATATTTTAGTCTGCTTGAATAAGGCATCATAACAGAAAGATTCTTACCTTTTTTTACATCCATCAAATAGTGAATTAAAGCATTTTGTGCCGCAATATTTTCCCATATATCAGTATTTTTAAGTGCCAAGTCCATATCCTTAACACCTTGCATAATATCATCAACATCAAGTCCAACAAGCGCAAACGGCAACAAACCCACTGCAGAAAACACTGAAAAGCGTCCACCTACATCATCAGGAACAACAAATGTTTTATACCCTTCTTCTCCGGCTATTTGCCTCAAAAAGCCCGTCGAACGATCAGTTGTTGCCACTATATTTTGCCTATAGTCATCCCCCATAAGCTTTTTCAGTCTATCTTTAACTATCATAAACTGAGTCATCGTTTCAGCCGTTGAACCCGATTTAGTAATAACATTAACCAATGTCTTAGTTAAATCAATACTATCTAACAATGATGATATTTGATCAGGGTCGATATTATCAAGGAAAAAAATCCTTGGAATATTATTTCTTTGCTCCGCTGTTAACATATTCCAATAAGGCTTTAAGAGCGCTTCACAAACAGCCATACCGCCCAAAGCCGAACCGCCAATACCTAAAACCAAAATATTATCAAATCTCCCCTCAACCATTGCGGCATATTCCTTAACATACCACAAAGTCTCTTCATTATATCCGAGATTCATCCATTGGAGCCATTGTTCCGGTTTATCTTTGCGAGAATTTAAATTTGCAATAATCTTCTTTATTTGGTCCGCATATGCAGAAAATTCAGCCTGAATATCCAAACCGTGCTCACATCCGATAACTTCGTTGGTTACGTTCCTGTAATCTAACCGTATCATTAATGTCTCCCTTAATTTTTTAGTATAAAAACCTATATACATTATTGTATACGCTCAAAGATAAATTTACACTTTTTATCTTTTTAATATATAAACTTGAAACACTTTGTTACATTAAAAAATTAAAAATGTAACGAAACATAAGATTTTTTTTAAAAGTCTATTTGCTGTAAATTTTAATTAATCTATAATCATAATAGAGGTGAAAAATGCATAAAAATTTAGAAGCTTTAATTGAAACAATTAAAATATTACGCAGTCCTAACGGTTGCCAATGGGATAGAGAACAAACTCACGCTACACTTAAAAAAAATATGCTTGAAGAAGCATATGAAGCCGTTGATGCAATTGATTCAAATGACGCTAAACACCTTAAAGAAGAATTAGGTGATGTCCTATTACAAGTTATTTTGCACTCACAAATCGCCAGCGAATATGGAGAATTTACCCTTGAAGATGTAGCTGAAGGAATTAACAAAAAACTTATTCATAGACATCCGCATGTTTTTGGTGATGTAAAAGTTAGTTCAACAGATGAAATTCTAAACAATTGGGAAATATTAAAAAAAGAAGAAAAACCTCATAGAAAATCCGTAATGGATGGAATTTCAAAAGCACAATCCGCACTTATGAGTGCGCTCAAAATCAGCAAAAAAGCAGTAAAAGTCGGATTTGAATGGCCTGATGAAAAAACCTTGTATGAATGTTTTTTCTCCGAAATAGAAGAATTTAAAAATGCAAAAAACCAAGATGAAAAAGAAGATGAATTTGGAGATATTTTATTTGCGGCAGTAAACCTTGCAAGATGGAATAATATTGATGCAGAACAGGCTCTGCTAAGAGCTAATCGAAAATTTATGTCCAGATTTAAGAAAATGGAAGAACTCGCAACAAAAGACCTAAGTGAATATTCCTTTGAAGAATATGATAAGCTATGGAAACAAGCAAAAGCAGAAATAAAAAAACAAGCTAATAAGGAAAAATTATAATGGCTATTTTTTCTGATGATGAAAACTTCATAAATGAAAAATCCGCTCGAAAAAATAAAGAAGTCGAGGCAAATGCAAACGACTTTGATAAATCATTTGAAAACAACATACGCCCCAAAAGCTTTGATGAATATATCGGACAAAGTGCTTTAAAAGGGAACCTAAGTATATCCATAGAAGCAGCAAAAAAAAGAGAGCAAGTGTTAGACCACCTACTGTTTTACGGCCCCCCGGGTTTGGGTAAAACAACTCTTGCCGGTGTAATTGCTGCAGAAATGAATACAGAAATCAAAATAACCTCTGCTCCTGCCTTGGAGAGACCTAGGGATATCATAGGAATATTAATGTCACTTAAAGGTGGAGAAGTACTGTTTATCGATGAAATTCACCGTCTTAATAAAATTGCAGAAGAAATTTTATACCCCGCAATGGAAGACTTTTATTTAGATATGACCACAGGCAAAGGTCAAGCTGTAAAAACACTAAGGGTACCGGTGCCTAAATTTACATTAGTTGGCGCTACGACGAAAGCGGGCGCTCTATCCGGTCCGCTAAGAGACCGATTTGGTATTATACACAGATTAGAATTTTATACTTTAGATGAATTGTGCCAAGTTGTAAAAAGAACAGCTAAAATATTAAATTTTGATATTAAAGAAGAAGGAGCAAAGGCAATAGCTCGTCGCTCAAGAGGCACACCGCGTATCGCTAATCGTTTGGTAAAAAGAGTAGCCGATTATGCTTTAGTAAAATCTAATGGGGTCATAACAGAAACTATTGCAAATCAAGCACTTGACGTGTTAAAAATTGACGAATATGGCTTGGATAACACTGATAGAGCATTGTTAAAACTTATTATAGAAAAATATGATGGCGGCCCGGTTGGAATAGAAACCATTGCAGCAGCACTTGGAGAAGACACTAGAACGATAGAAGATGTTTACGAGCCGTATTTACTTCAAGAAGGATTAATACAAAGAACTCCCAGAGGACGTAAAGTCTCCCCTCAAGGCTACAGGCATTTGGGTTTTAAACCGCCTATTGAACAGCATAGCTTGTTTTAATTATTACATTTTGTAAACACAGCACAATACAAAGAACCAGGTATGTTAAGTTTTGTAAAGGCAATATGATTCATGCAAAACATGCACCACTACATGATTTCGACATGTTTTGATTATTCAATTATTTGTTTACTCAACAAATAATTGTACTAATAACAGTTTTTATTTTATAATGATTAAGTCAGGTCATGCTGACGCTTCACTAAAGTAATTATGTTCGGTACCGTTTTTTGTAAAGGATAGGAAATTGAAAAATATAATCGAACAGAACCTGCTTAAAGTAAAGCAAAAAATTGAACCTTATACACCAAATATAATCGCAGTAACAAAATATTTTGACCATACGGCAATTGAGGCGGCATATGCTGCAGGACTCAGGGATTTTGGGGAAAATAGAGTTCTTGACGCTATAGCTAAAATTGAAAAACTGAATGGAGAAATAAAAGCCAATTCAAGATTCCATCTTATTGGACATCTCCAAAAAAATAAGGTCAAAAAGGCAGTTGGGAATTTTGATTTAATTCACTCCGTTGATACTATCGAGTTGGCTCAGGTCATTGACGAAGAAGCTTGCAAGAAAAAGATTGTTCAAGATGTTTTAATTCAAGTTAACAACGCAAAAGAACCGCAAAAATCAGGCTTTTATCCTGAAATGATTTTAGATAACTTTGGGGAAATTCTAAAATTTAAAAACATAAGAATAAGAGGGCTGATGAATATGGCTCCTTTGATTGAAAATCGAGATGAAATTTTAAGGTTATTCCAAGATGTAAAGGGCCTAAAACAAAAAATTGAAACAAAATATTCATACAAAATGGATGAACTTTCAATGGGAATGAGCGGGGATTATGATTTGGCATCGTTGGCAGGTTCAACGATGATAAGATTAGGACGAGTACTATTTAAGAATTAATATTGGGAGGAAAAACAGTGAGCGTATCACAAGGCATTAAATCAATCGTAGGGTTTTTAACACAAGGCTTCGAATCTAGAGGAGAGGATGATATTTTCGAAGATATGCAAAACGATTTAGAGTATCAAACTCAAGATAATCTTGCATTAGAACCATTGTACGGTTCTCGTGAAAGAGAGTCCAGAGAGTCAAAAGTTGTATCACATCCAAACTTCCGTGGTTATGAAGTTATGGTTTGCGAGCCACGCTCATATGATCAATCCGTAAACATTGTTAAACATCTAAAGGAAAGAAAAACCGTTATTTTAAACCTACATCTTTTGGATAAAGAACAATCTTTAAGAATTGTAGATTTTCTTTGCGGTGCTACTCACGCGTTGAACGGCAACCAACAAAGAATTGGTGACGCTGTATTCATTTTTACCCCACAAAACATCAACCTTTCATCTGAAAGCCAAAAAAGCAAGATGATAATTAAAGATGCTTTGTGGAACCAAGCTCAATAATAGAGCTGAGTTGGAGGAGATGCCAATTTAAGGCGCACACTATTAAAATTCATAATAATAACTCTTTGACCGTATTTTTAATACGGTCTTTTCATTAAAACAAATTTAGATTAAAATAAATAATATGGAAAAGAAATATAAATTAATTGCAGAATTGTGTTGTAACCATCAGGGCGATATAAATAAAGCTAAAGAAATGATAATTAAAGCTAAAGCATGCGGGGCAGATGGTGTAAAATTTCAAAAACGCACACCTAAATTGCAATTTACGCAAGAAAAATATAACGCACCACATCCAAACCCAGAAAATGCTTTTGGAAAAACATACGGAGAACATAGAGAAAATTTAGAATTTTCAATAGAACAACATTTTGAACTGAAATTATTTGCAGAGGAGCAAGGATTAGAATATTCCTGCAGCATATTTGATATTATTTCTACAAAACAGATACTTTCAATCAACCCCAAAAACATCAAAATCCCTTCAACAACAAATAATAATATAGAAGTTCTGGAATATATCGCAAAAAATTTTAACGGAACCATACACATTTCTTTAGGAATGACAACAAAAACCGAAGAAAACCAAATTATAGATATTCTAAAAAAATATTCAAAACTAAAAAACACCATTCTTTATCATTGTGTATCTTCTTATCCGGTTGCAGACAGAAATATGTCTCTTATGGAAATAACTCGCCTAAAACAGTCATACGGTGATAACATTTTAGCAATAGGATATTCCGGACATAATGAAGGTTCACTTGCCGATAGTATAGCACTCGCTCTGGGGGCAACATACTTTGAACGACACTTTACTTTCGACAAAATGGCTAAAGGCTCAGACCATAAAATCTCATTAGATTATAATGAGATGGAAGAACTAACTAAAAACTTAAACAGAACACAACTTTTTCTTAGTTACAAAGAAAAAGAAATATTAGATTGTGAGCTAAATATACGAAGATTCCACAAAGACAACCATTAATAAAACAATGACAAACAAGCAAACAAAAAAAAGACTTTTTATAGTAGCAGGAACATTTACAACAGCAATAAGTGCAGCGCTTATAAAACAACTTGGACAAAAAGATTGTGAAGACTATCTCGTGTCAATTGCTCCTTTATTATATGAAAATCTTGATAACCATATTAAAGTTGAAGCCATTCAGCTGGGGCTATTTAAGCAAATTTTGTTCTATTTTGACTTTTGTCGTCCTAAATCTGAATTTAAAAATGAAAAAACACATATACTAAGCTTCAACGTTAAAAAATTCAGAGAAGCTACAAATAACGTACAATTTGATGAAATTTACTCGGTATACATTCATGGCGCCGCAAATTACTTATTCAACCAATATCCTCAAGCAGATTTATACTTTATGGAAGATGGGGTTGCCGCATATTTAAAAATGGAAAATGCCGAGAGGATAAATAACAGAGCTAAAAAAATATACACGCTTAATTATTTTGATAAAATTAAACCGTTTATAACACTTAAAGAAAAAGTAAAAACAGAAACAATAAAAAAGGATATACTAAAAACTACATTTAAACAATTAGCTGGCAAAATTAATTTTCAGTTGGAAAAAAAAGAAAAAGCAATTATTTTCTGTACACAAAATATTTCCTTAAACAAAGCGGCCATGACATATGAAACAGAATTAAAACTATACGAAAATAACGTAAAAAAACTCCTTGAAAAAGGTTACTGTGTTTATTTTAAAGAACACCCAAAAACTCCTAACATGTTTTATAAAAATCTTCAAAAAAATCTTAACAACCCCAATTTAATTAATATCGGAGATTACAATGTATTACCCGTAGAAGAATTGGTTGTATTACTTAAACCGTTTGCAGTTGTTTCAATGTTTTCTTCCGCTCTTTTAACACTACCGCATATTTTTGACATTCCTACATTTACATTTTTTGCAGAAAAAGAATTTCAAAACCACGATATTTTTGGAATTGCCCACCTAATTGTCGCCGCATATATTCCATCAATTGATGTCATAACAAATGATATTTTTGAAACGCGTCAAGCTTTTGACAACTATTGTCAAACAGCCGCAGAACTAAGTAAACAACCAATATATAACATTAAAAATACCGACTTTTTTAAACTTTTCATTTCCCAAAAAGAATTTAAGATGCTTCAAAAAGAATTTAAAACTTGTAACAAATCTTTTTTACAATATGCAAATATACCCCAAAAAGTTCAAAAAATATTTGAACAAGGTAACTACGTTGATTTTTTAATGCACTATTCAGAATCTTATAAAAAAGCCTACGAAAAATATAAACAAACTCATCTAAAAAATGATAAAAAACAAGATATCATAAAACTTTTAAAAGACAGCTTTCGTATTATACAAAAACTTCTTTTTTAATTAATAATAAATTCATTTAAATCAAGTGCATTTTTTGATTCTTTCATAAAAGTTTTTGCAACATCACTAACATATGATGCCAGAGCATCCTTTTTAAGTGAATTATCCGTATTTAATAATCTTTTGGATGAATTATTACCTAACTCCAACAAAGCATGAAACTGATTTTTTATGTTTTTCTCAATCTTTGGATTTCTTTTGACAAAAATATCCATCGGAATACTGCTTCTTTCTGCATTATTACAATTAGAACAAGCCATAACTAAATTAGGCATTTCTGTTTTACCACCTACACATTGAGGTTTAACATGCTCTGTTGTAACCAATGGTTCTCTATATAGTTGACAAGCTATTTCATGCGGAGCTCTTCTGGAATATTTAACAACAAAAGCACTTTCACTTTCTGTAGACTGAGGCATTTTTTTTGCTGCTTTTAAAATTTTCTTGACAGCACTCCTGTTTCTGAAAATAGGCAATTTTAAAACATTTTCCAACTCTGCATAAAACTGCTTACACTTAAATGGAGGCCCACCTGATTCATTTTTTATCCAAGCTATTGTTTCCTGCATCAGCAACCCAAATACCTTCTGTTCTTCTTCGGACTTAAATGAACCGGCATACTTTTTCTGAATAAACTTCAACACCTCTAACTGTTCATTTTCCAAAGTTGATAAATATTCCGGCACCATTTTTATCAACAGCTGTTGCAAATCATCTTTTGGATTATTTTTAGCGTATAAAATTAAATTATCCGCCAAATTACTTTTAAACCTCCTTAAATATTGTCTATTAGAATTCAAAACTTTAACCAACTCTTTTCCTTTGGCTGATGACGTTTTAGAAACCACATTATTATATTCTTTAATGGAAAGCATCGGTTTTCCACAATATGCACAAGGTAATTTGGGGATATGTTTTAATATGCTAATGGAAATATTCGGTTTTACCTGTATAAAAGTCGAAACAATCGCGTTATTAGAAGAATTCAATTCCTTTGCGCCAAAAGAAACAGAATCGCTATTTAAAGCCGTAAAAGAATAAACAAAATTATTATTCCTAAATTCATTTTGCTTACTTCTTAGAGAATCTATTTGATACGCTTGTATATTTGAAATTTTCATACACTAAGTTAAAAAATCAAAAGATTTTTTTTTGTTAGTATACAAAAATTTCTTTACATTTATCCTCTAAAAGAAATACCTTCTATAGTTTTTTCTAATCCAGCTTTAATATTTTGCATTTCTTTATCTACAACATCATCTGTCAAAGTCGCATTTTCATCCTTAAATTTTATTCTGTATGCTACACTTTTACAGCCATCTTGGACATGCTCACCCTGATAAATATCAAAAATATCTGCACTGGTAAATAATGAATTAGATGCAAACTTTTTAATGGTTTTTAAAATTTCTTCATTAGAAACTTCATTTTTCACAATAAAAGCAAAGTCTCTTTGAACCTCTGGAAACATTGAAAGTTTTTTATATCTCACAGTACTATTTTGTACATTGGACAAAATAGTATCTAAATCAAGCTCAAAAACATATACCTCTTGATTAAATTTCTCTTTGTCTTTAATCAACGGATGAACCAAGCCAAACACACCAACATTTGGCATTCCTTTGCCCATAAGAATAATTTTTGCAGCTTTGCCCGGATGCAAATAATTAACATCTGAACAAGGCTCGATTTTTATTCTGTTAGACAAGCCTAATAACTCAAACATACCAGCCAAAACGCCTTTTAAGGTATAAAAGTCTGTTTCAGGTTGTCTAATCCACAAATTTTTGTTAATAGCTCCAGTTACAACACCTGATAACATACAATTTTCTTTAACTCCACTATCCGTTTGAGTCGCAGGAGTTTCTTTAAAATATGTTCTGCCTATTTCATACAACCAAATATTTTTTTGTCCGTTAGCAAGATTATATTTGACAGATTGCAACATATTAGGAATTAATGTTTGTCGTAAAGTTGTGTGATCTTCTGATTGCGGATTTTTAACGCAAACTGCTTTTTCATCATTAAATTTAAGCATAAACTCATCCATTAACGGTTTACCAACCAAAGAAGACGTAACACTTTCATTAAACCCATATCCCAAGAACAAATCATTAATTTTTTTAATTAAACGTTGCTCATATGAAATAACAGGAACATATGTTTTGGCCGGCAAAGTAGGAGAGATTTTATCATATCCGTTAATACGAGAAACCTCTTCTATTAAATCAACTTCACGTGTAACATCGTTAATTCTAAATCCCGGAACTCTGAATTTTGCAGCTAAATCATTTTTTCCTAAAAGCTCAAAACCTAAGTTTTCAAGTATTTCAATACATTTTACAGAAGGGATTTCACAACCTAATATTCTTTTTACTTGATTAAATCTTAATGTAATTTCCGTTGCAGGAAGTTTATTATCTCCGGTTTCTGTTATACCAACAACTTTTGCCTCGGCGAAATCAACCAATAATTGCATTGCTCTTAACAAAGCCGGTTTCACTGCCTCTATATCAACACCTCTCTCAAATCTCGCGCAAGCTTCTGAACGATAGCCCACACTTCTTGAAGAACGACGATTAGACGCAGGGGTGAAATATGCGGACTCTAAAACTATATTCTTAGTATTATCATCAATTTCACTATTTGCACTACCAAAAACACCGGCTATACAAACACTTTTTTCTTCTGTAGCGATAACAACTGTATCTGTAGTCATTGTTCTTTCAACATCATCTAACGTAACAATTTTTTCACCATCTTCTGCTCTTCTTACACACAAATACCCATTTAATTTATCTTTATCAAATGCGTGTAACGGCTGTCCGTACTCCAAAAGAACATAGTTAGTAATATCCACAACGTTATTAATCGCACGGATTCCACATGCCTGCAATCTCGCTTGCATCCATTCCGGAGACGGTTTTATAACAACATTTTCCAAAAGACCTGCGCTGTAATATTTACAAACATCTGTATCTTTTATCTCCACTTTAAAACCGCCATCAGGGGTATTTTGGGTGTTTTCAACAAATGAAAATCTCAATTTTTTGTTGAATAATGCAGCCAATTCTCTGGCTACCCCCACTATAGACATCTGATCACCGCGATTAGCCGTTGGAGCAATATCTAAAACCGTATCTTCTTTAATATTTAAGATTTCTTCTAATTTTTTACCTAATTGAACATTTGCTAAAAATCTATTAAGTATAAGAATACCATCTTCTTCTTGATAATTTTTTTCACTCAAACCTAACTCATCTGCTGAACACAACATACCTTGAGATTCGACACCACGAATTACTGCAGGCGTAAGTTCAAATTGTTCTCCTGTTTTTCTGTTCAAAACTTTCGAACCAACTGAAGCATAAGGAATAATTTGCCCCTCTTTTATATTTTGAGCACCACAAACAACGGTTCTTTTATCTGATCCCGTATTAACAGTAACCAAATGTAATTTATCAGCATTAGGGTGTTGATCAATTTTCTCTATCTTTGCTGTAATTATATTTGAAAAAGCTGCACCTGTTTTTTCTATGCCTTCTACCTCTAATCCGCTCATTGTAAGCTCATGTGCAATTCTTTCCACACTTATTTCTGACAAATCTACAAAATCATTTAACCACTCTAATGATACTTTCATATGCTTTCCTTATTTAAAACTAATTTTTATAAAACGATTTTAGTACAAACACAAGCTAGTGTACAGCTAAAACATTTAAAATCAAAGACTCCGCAAACAAAAAAGAACTTCCCAAAAAGGAAGTTCTTTTCTTTTCCCCAAAAACCTTAAAACATTGTCCTCTCTCTTACTTTTTACAATGCTTTAATCCAGTAGCGCCTCTAAAATTTGTGCATTTTTAGCTGCATAAGTGTTTTCTCTTACTTTATTTCGATGAATATACGTTCTTAAAGCTTCCCTAATCAATTCGCTTCTTGAACGATTTTCATTGTCTGCCACTTCATCAATATTTTTCAAAAATGATTCGGGCATTGAAATAAGTACTCTTGCCATGGTAATTCCTCCAATTATCTCTATATTTTTTTTTACATCTTACTCTTATATAAAGTTTTTTTATTTAAAAAAGTTGCCTTTTTTATGCTTGATTTATATATAAATTCTATAAACCCCCATAAACAAAGGGAGTTACGACTTAACACTTCTTAACAATCATAGACTAACCCAAATGGCTATTGCGGATTTTAACCAAAATTGTAAAATTTATAAAAAAGGAGAAAAATATGAACGAAGAATTAAACACAAATGAACCAAACAACAAAAAATGGAATGATGGAAACTCAAAAACATTAAAACTTATTGCAATATGCCTAAGCGCATTTTTAGGTGGTTTTATTGCTATTTTTACACTAAGCGCTCTTTTAAGTGCTGCATACAAACCTATACTTTATCATATAACACCGCCATCAATCCCCAAAGAATATATGAAAGAATTAGACGACATCCTTGAAAATGATTTTGATTTTTTAAAACCGCCAAGAACAAAACTTCCTACGCAACCAATAGTCAATGTAGAAGAAAATGCGCAAAACTACAAACTATATATAAATCTCAAAAAATTTGACAATAATGAAAATAATTTAAAAATTGAAGCAAAACCATACTTAATAAAAATTACCGGCAAAGCAGATATAAAAAAAGAAAACGAACAAAGCTCTTTTTCTTATTTCAAAGAATTTTCACTTAACAGAAAAATTGATACTGACAAAATCCAAAAAGAAAGAATCGGAAACAACTATGTAATTACCTTACCTATTGATGATTAACACAATAATTTTTCCTTAACGTCTTAAACTTAAAGATAATTATAATGGCTTGGATAAGACTTATTGCAAAAAAAGCAAAAGCTAACCCAAGCCAAAATCCTTTTAATTGCATTTTTTGTCCATAAGCAAGATAAAAGCCCAACGGTAAACCAAAAAACCAATAACCTGAAATAATACATGCTGAAACGGTTTTTGTCATTTTCAATCCTTTAAGCACCCCACTCAATGATGTCTGCAAACCGTCAAACATCTCAAAACAAGCCGCCACAATTAAAACAGGAATGCCCACCTCTAACACATTTTTATCCGAAGTAAATATTTCAAATATTTGTGCAGGAAAAAGCAAAAGTATTAACGTACAAAATGCCATAAATCCTACTGAAAAAAGAACACCCACAAGCGAAAAATCTTTGATTTTTGTATACAACTTTGCGCCGTTAAAAAATCCGACTTTTATTGCCAAAGCATTTGACAACGATAACGGAATCATATAACAAATTGAACCAACCGTACATACAATATTGTGAACTGATGCAAATAAACCGGACTCGCGACCTACTAAAATTGTTATTATATTAAAGCCTAAAAACTCTAACAATAAGGCTATTCCGATTGGAGAACCGATTGTAATTAACTGTTTTATAAGAACAACATCAAAACATTTTTTAAAATCTATTAGTCGTAAACAATAAAGGAAAATAGCTAACCCCATAAACAAACGAACAACAAGCGTAGCTATAGCTAAACCTACAACACCCAAAGCAGGAACAATCCAAAAACCAAAAACAAGTATGTAATTTAATATTAAATTTAAAATTAATGCTACTACAAGTAAAAGATTAGGAAAATTTACAATTTCATGTGCCTGTAAAAACTCTCTTAATGCCTGATAAACATACATTCCAAAAATTGAAAATGACGAAACAAAAATATATTGTTTTATCAGAGGAACAAGATTAGTTTCAAAACCCATCTGCGGGATTATCGGCAACATCAAGACCGTTATCCCCCAAAACAAAAAGCTTAGTATTAATGAAAAATTAACAACAGAAAAAAGATATTTTTTTGTTGGTTTTTTATCACCTCTGTAATTAGATAAAACTATTGAAATTGCAGACATTATCCCAATTCCTACAATATAAATACAAAAAGTTATAGCATTTGCTATACTTATTGCTGAAAGGGTATCTAAACTATGCTTTGATGCAACAAAAACATCAACAGCGCCAATCAAAATTTGCCCAAGATTTCCTATAATCATTGGCAACGCAAGAACAAATAAATCTTTAAAATACTTAAAATATCGTTCCATTCTTAACTACCTTTAATAAAAGTATAGCTTAAATAAACATCAAAACCAATGATGCTAATACCAACGGCGGACCAAAAGGAACATATGTCAAGCCTTCTCCATTTTTAGCAGAAGTTATTAGTTTCTTGCACGAACAAAAAGCAAAAAACAACATTACAAAAAAACAAATAGCAAATAACCACAAATTGCCTAGCAAATTAAAATATTCTAAAACTTTAAAAATAATAACAGAGAAAACAAACAACCCTAAAGTCCAAAGAAGTTCATACTCCTTGTTTTTATACAATTTTTTAACAAACATTGGCAAAATTAATACAATCTGAATAACACACCCTAAAACCAATATAGGAATGATATTTTGCACCATAAAAACAGCCCCTAATGCACCCAAGATAAAAGAATCTCCTTCGCCAAAAGCACGTTTACCGACGAATACCCTTCCCAAGTTTGCCAACAATTCCATCAAAATAGCCCCTAAAAGCAACCCTCCTATTGCAAAAACAAAAGATTTATTAATAGTAAATTGATGTGCAAATATAAAAAAGTCATAAACACCTAAATTGCTTTTTCCAATATCAAAAAAATTATAAACCAATCCCAAAAATGCAAGGATATATGCGTGATTATCGAAAATTACCTGCTCTTTTATATCTGTTATTGCAAGCACAAGTCCCATAAATACTACCGCAAACAAGAATATAGAATTTATTGAAACCCCAAATTTTAAAAAGAGTCCAACAAATAACAATGCGTATGTAAGTTCAACCAACGGATATTGAAGAGAAATGAATTCTTTACAAAAACCACATTTTCCTCTTAAAAACAAATAAGATAAAATAGGGATATTATGATAAAATTTCAATTTATTATGGCAAAAAGGACATTTTGACGGGGGGAGGACAATAGATTCTCCAGAAAAAGCCCTAAGAACAACGACATTGGCAAAACTTCCGAAACACGCCCCCATAATAAAAAGAACAGTGAGTAAATACCAAAATTCAAAGCCAAAACCTAAATCAAAGAGATTTAGCATACTTACAGAACCTCCGTCTTTTGAATAGCCTTAAATAATTTTCTTAAAGCATACTTTATTTTTCTTGAAACCTGCATTTTGGACAAACCTGACTCGGTTGCAACAAATCGTTGACAAATATCTTCTAAATAATATAACTCTATTAATTTTCGAGATTCCTCATCCAAAGATTCCATAGCCGGTTTCAATATATTTCTAAGCTCATACATATCTATCGCAACTTGAGCTTTTGTATCAACAATTTTATCACTCAAAGCTGAATACTCTTGATCTGCAACGCAATTTATCTGATCCAAAGAAATGGGTCTTTTCCGTCTTTCTACATCGTAAACCTCATGAACCAAAGACAAATCAGTCTGTAAATATTCCGCTATTTCTACATCTGAGGGGACATGTCCTTTTTTTAAATATATATAATCGCTGATTTGATTAATCCTAAAAGCCAATTCCTGAATTTCTCTGGGAGCCCTTATCATAGACATTTTATCCCTCAAATAATGTCTGATTTCTCCGGTAATAAAAGCAGATGCATATGTGATAAACCCGCCTTTTTTTCCGTCATAACCGGCAATAGCTTTTATTAACCCCAAATACCCGCTTTGAATTAAATCCTCTAAAGGGTCGGTACTTCGCCTTGCTAATCCATATGCAATTCTTCTAATCATGGGATAAAATGCAACAACAATAAGATGTTGTATCTGAGCCTTGGTTTTATCGTTTTTAGCCTCAAGATAAGCATCCAACCAGTTATACAAATCGTCATTATTGATTTCGTAATACTTCATAATTCCTCTTTTGTAATTATATCATATTATATAAATTTATGTTATATAATATTCTTATGGAAAAATTAGTAAAAAATTTAATTCAAAAAGACGAAAACAAAGCTCTTAGCTCAGCCGCAAACATCATAAACACCAAAAATGTACAGGCTTTTGAACTACTTTGCCAAAAAAGTGATTTTCTTTTTGATTTTGTAAAAAACAATGTCTGTAAACGAATCAGAAATGTTGTTACAAAAGAAAACTACAAAAATTTATTAACTTTTTTTTCTATATACGATGAAAATTATGCAGACACAATAATTTCTTGTTTGGCTAAATATGCAAACGAAGACTTGACCGATGAGATATACGAATTTTTAGAAAATGGCTCAACCAATGAACAAAAATACGCTGCCAAATATTTTAGTTATATACCAGACACAATCGCTCAAGAAAAACTCGAAAAATATGCTTTTTCAAATGATACACAACTGGCGGCAAATTGCGCAATTGCTCTTAGTAAAATGGATGATTCAATTTCGTACGACAAAGCCATAGCACTGCTTAAATCCAATGACGATTTTGAAAAAGTCAAAGCTGTTAGATTTTTAACTTCTTATGGCAATAAGTCAGCTGTCAAGGACATTTTACCAATTCTGGATGAAGCCGGTATGAGCGAAAACATAGCTGGTGAAGTTCCATATCTTATGCCAATTATAGAAATGATAGAAACGCAAGATAGAGATTTAGTCCTTAGATGCATTGATTACATTCTCTTAGCAATAGGTGAAATTCTACCAAATAGCTTAGTCTTTGACTTTGAATTATACGAAGTTATAAACTATCTTATAAATGAAGTAAAACTAACTAAAAACAGCCACATATCACTTGTTTTATTAAGAGCACTGGACAAATTCAACACTTTAACCGGCAATGACGAGTACATATTTGACGAAACAAAAGACACAAAAGAAGAGATACAAGAGATTGCAAAACTATTAAATTCCCAAGATAATGCATTTTGGAACACACAAAAAGACTTGTTAAAAAATGAATTATTTCAATCAAAAACTCGCTCGATGGCGGCACTCGAAATAATAAAATCTCTAAAAATACAAAACATAGAAAGTGTCGTTTTGGATTTAATAAACGTATTATCCGATGAACAAGAATTAGTTCTTGCGCTGTCTACTGCAAAAACTTTAGGATTAACAGATAAAATATCCAAAAATATTACTGAAAAAATATCAGATAAAACATTAAAAGCTGTTGCGGAAAGTTATTTCAACTAAAAAAACCTAGCAAACTGACCCCCTAAAGCAGACTAAATATATAATTAGTTTTAGTGTTGCTATGCAAATGTTACCTTTTTATTTAGCTATTCCAAATATTTTAATTCTTTAAGTTGTTTTACTAGTTTTAATTTTGAAATTTCTTCAGTATCTTCATTTGTATTTATTTCAATAGAAACAGAATTCCCTTCCTCATAATTATTGACAATATTATTCAACCCAATGCTTTTATATAAACCTTTTTTGTCATATTTTTGACAGTTTTCTATACTACGATTTACAAAAATTTCTATATATTTTTGTCCTAACAAGTTTTTAACTTCAGCCCTTTGTTCCGCATTTTTAGATATACATGTAACTATAACGTTAAAACCTTGAGAGCTTAATAATTTTGCTATTTGAGCAATACGATTAACGTTTTTAATTCTATCTTCTTTAGAAAATCCTAAATCTGCATTTATCCCCATTCTTAAGTCATCGGCATCTAATAATATCGGTTTAATTGTAAAATGTTTTAGTAAATGTTTTGCAAGAGTTGTTTTTCCTGCTCCGGAAAGACCTGTAAACCAATATATAAATCCGTCATTATCTGATTCTTTCATTTGGAGTTCATTTGCTAAAAATACAGAAACTCCTACTGTTTTTTTTGTTTTGTTATTTATTAAAATACCAAAACCATTATTTTTTATATCTGTAATATTATTGAAAATAATAGGTTCTTCCAGTTCTATTGTATTGTTTGAAATTGTTCGTATTTTTACTGTTTTGGTACCATGTTTTAAAAGTAGATTTTCATTACATTCTTCAAACCATAGTGAATAATGTTTTATTATTTTGTTAACGAAAACAGTTGTGTCGCTTATGCAATATCCTCTGGATATGTCTACATTTTCCTTAATAGTTAAGAGTCCATTGTCATTTGCTGTTTCGATAGTTATAGGAATGTTTCCCGGATAAAGCGTGTATTGTTTATTAATTTCGGGCATTATGTTTGTTGTGTAATGTCCCCAGTAGTATCGTTTTCCTTCATGAAATCTACAATCTTGGATGTGTATAATATTTTGCTGTTTTTCGGGTATTTTATTGATTAAATTTTTAAATTCAATAATTTTATCTAATACTTTATTTATATTAATATTTTCAATCGCAGAAACCGGGATTATAGAATAATTAAAATTAAAATTTTTGAGAATATTTTTAATTTCATTTTCCAGTTTTTCTATTTTTTTAAAGTTCCATTTGTTATCGATTTTAGATAAATCACATTTTGTAATGCAAATGCAAATATTTTCGATTTGAAATAAACTGCATATTTCAATATGTTTAATCGTTTGAGGTTGAATTCCTTTCATTAAATCAATAACTAAAATTGCGCTATGAGCTTCTGCTGCGGCAATTGCCATGTTTTTTGTATATTGTTCATGTCCGGGACAGTCTAAAATATGATATCTTGTACCATCATAGTTAAAAAATCTATGAGCTATGTCAATGGTTATTTGTTGGGACCTTTCATCCAAAAGACCATCCAGTAACATTCCGGGTTCCAGAATAGAGGAGCCGTTTTTCAATGATGCCTTTTTTGCATCTTCAAGTTGGTCGTCTTTTACATTTCCTGTGTTTAGGAGAAGTCGACCGATAAGAGTTGATTTGCCGTCATCAACACTGCCGCAACATATAAATTTATGTAAGTTGCTCATTTTTTTGCTCCTTTTTATATATGTTGCGCATGGCAAAAAGCCATAATCGTTCGTATATGTAGTAAAGTAATATTTTTGAGATGATTTCAACCATGCCTATCCCGATAGAAATTTTTATACTTCCGGTAAAAACAAAAGATATAATAATTGTACACAATGTGCCAAAAATCCTGTACAAAATACCTTTAATGAGGCTTAAAATGTGGCTGTTTTCTTTAATCATTAAAAATATCCTTCTTTTTTCTTAATTTCCATAGAACCTTCGGCATCATAATCTATTACTCTAGTTATACGTTCAGTATATTTTGTGTTTTTTAGTTCTTTTAATATGTCATCGACATTTTTAGCTTCTGAGAGTATTGCACCTGTTAGAGGATAGCATCCGAGTGTCCTAAATCGAACTTGTTTTAATTCTCCTGTATCGTTTTGAGTTGCAATATATGAGCCTGAGTCTGTTTCAATAACACGTCTTTCTGTTGCAAAATACAAAGGAACGACTTCAATATTTTCCAATTTTATGTATTCCCAAATATCTGCTTCGGTCCAATTAGATAACGGAAAAATTCTTAGGCTTGTGTCGTCTGTAACAAAAGTATTATAAAGAGGTGGAATTTCGGGGTTTTGTTCACGTGGATTCCATCGACAATTTTCATCACGAATAGAAACAAGTCTCTCTTTTGCTCTACTTTTTTCTTCGTCTCTACGACTTCCGCCAAAAGCAATTTTAAATTTATATTGAGATAAAGCATTTTTAAGTGCTTGTGTTTTCATAACATCTGTATATTTTCTACCATCCGTAAATGGATTTAATTCTGCCGGATGTTTGTATACTATTAAATCAATTTTTTGTGCAACTTTATCTCTAAACTCATACATTTCTTTAAATTTATATCCGGTATCTATGTGCATAAATTTTACGGGTATTTTTTGAGGATAAAAAGCTTTTTCAAATAAGCGCAACATAACACTACTGTCTTTTCCTATTGAATAAAATACGACAATATCATCAAGGTTGTTGGTCGCACAAACCTCTCTTATTAAATCTATTGCTTGCAATTCAAGTTGTTTTATATGATTAAAAGCTACCATTTTAATATTTTATAATATTTTTTTTAAAACGTGATACTCTCTACGTTGTATATTGCTTGTAATTGGAGTTTTTTTTTATATAATTAGAGCTAATAGTAAGTTTATGAGGTGGTCTTAATGAAAATAAATGAAAATTATCAAAATTTAGAAGATAGCTATCTTTTTTCAACAATAGCTAAAAAAGTTAATGAATATGCAACTGCAAACCCAAATAAAAGTATTATTCGTTTAGGAATTGGTGATGTTACATTACCTTTAGCAAAAGCTGTTATTAATGCAATGAATAAAGCCGTTGAAGAAATGGGACAAAAAGAAACATTCCGTGGTTATGGCCCGGAACAAGGCTATGATTTTTTAAGAACTGCTGTTCAAAAATATTATGCATCCAGAAATACCGACTTGAAAATTGATGAAATTTTTATAAGTGACGGCGCGAAAAGCGATGTAGGTAATATTCTTGACTTATTTGACAAGGATAACGTTGTGCTAGTTCCGGATCCTGTTTATCCTGTTTACGTTGACACTAACACAATGGCAGGTAGAAAAATTGTTTTTGCAAATGCCAATGAAGAAAACGGATTTTTACCTTTACCCAATAAGTCTCAGCATGTAGATATTATATATTTATGTTCGCCAAACAATCCAACAGGCGCTGTTTATAATCGTAAGCAGCTTAAACAGTGGGTAGATTACGCATTGGAAAACAATGCAGTTATCCTTTTTGATGCCGCTTATGAGTGTTTTGTTACTGATAAAAATTTACCGCGTAGTATTTTTGAAATTGAAGGTTCTAAAAAATGTGCGATTGAATTTTGTTCCTTCTCAAAAACTGCAGGTTTCACAGGAACACGTTGCGGTTACACAGTTGTCCCAAGTGAGTTGGTTGTAGACGGTGTAAGTTTAAGAAAAATGTGGCTACGTCGTCAAACTACTAAGTTTAATGGTGTTCCATATATTGTTCAAAGAGGAGCTGAAGCTGTCTTTAGCGAAGAAGGACAAATGGAAATAAATGCAGCAATTGAGTATTATCGTGAAAATGCAAAAGTTATTGCCGATACACTTGATGCAAAAGGTATTTGGTATACAGGTGGCAAACATTCACCATATATTTGGTTAAAGTGTCCAAACGGTATGGATTCTTGGGAGTTCTTTGATAAATTGTTAAACGAAATTCAAGTCGTAGGAACTCCGGGGGCAGGCTTTGGTAAAAACGGTAAGAACTTCTTTAGATTGACCTCTTTTGGTGACAAAGCCAAAACAAAAGAAGCAATGGAAAGATTTTCGAAATTGTTTTAAAAAAATTAAAGCCACCAATATATGGTGGCTTTTTTCTTACTATTTTAATTAATAATTCATCGCATCTTCTTCGAGTACTCGACCTGTGCAAGAAGAACCAATTCCTCCGAATTGTTTATTGTTTACACTTTGAGTTGTACATCTATTATTATTTCTCCAGTACCCACAATAACTATTTTTAGATCCTTCTGGTAGAATTAGCCCTTTTTGTCCATTGGCGTCTATATCAAAGAAAAAAATATCTCGCCCCCAAATATTTGGACCTTTATTCCCATTTATATCCACTCCAAAGCTGGAGACTCCATACACAAATTGTAAGCCATCTACAGTTTCAAATCCTTCATGATCGCTATCGTTTGTAAATTTACTCATATCAAAATTGCAACCATTTTGGGTTTTGCAATAATAAGCTAATTTAAATTGTTTTGATAGATTTTCTATGTTTAATGGAGCACAGTCATAATCCCCAGCCGAGCAGCCTTCGGTAATAGGAATCATTTTTACAGCATTCTGTAATTGAGAGTAGGCTTTTTTTAGACCAACGACATAAGTATGCTTAGTATATTTATTTAACAAATTAGGAACAGTTAAAGCAGCAACAACACCAATAATGGTTAAAGTAATAAGAGTCTCAGCCAAAGTAAAAGCAAAACGCTTAAAACTTTTATTATTTTTTATTTTAATATTCGTCTTATCAAAAATAGGTACAGAAAAAGCCGTTTTTGTATCATCATTTCTTATTATGAAGTATGTTTGAATAAATTCCAAGCCCCTATTTTTTTTAAATACTCCCTCCGTCATTCAGAGGGAACGCGCTAATCGAGGCAAGGTTCAATAGTCTTGACCGACCGAAGAATCCCTGAGGTGCACCCTCCGTCAACAAACAGCTCTATCCTTTTAAACAAAAAACCCGCAGTTGTTACACCACAGGTCTTTGGCTCTATGAGCAAATATATTAAATTATGATGGTTGTAGTCGATTATTCTTTTTACTTTTTACCAAAACCGCACTGCGGTTAGCTACTCCGATAATCAGATCTCTGAACAAAGTGTTTTAGGTGATAACCGACTACTCTTTAATTATAACAATTTTGTTATATAAAACATTGGCTAAACAAATAATACCTTATGCCAATATTTTTTCAACAATTAAATCACCTAATTGGCTAGTACCTACAAGCGTTTGTGACTTGTCAGTGTAAATATCTTTTGTTCTGTACCCTTCATTTAGGACAATTTTTACTGCATTTTCGATTTTGTCGTGAATTTCAGAAAGTCCAAAGCTGTATTTAAGCATCATTGCTGCAGAAAGAATTGTAGCTATTGGATTTACTATATTTTGTCCTCTCAAGTCGGGTGCAGAACCATGAATAGGTTCGTACATTCCTATTTTTCCATCAGAAAGGCTTGCGCTGGGGAGCATTCCTAATGAGCCTGCAAGCATGGAGGCTTCATCAGAAAGAATATCTCCAAATATATTGCCTGTAACCATTACGTCAAATTGTTTAGGTGCACGAATTAGTTGCATGGCGGCATTATCTACATACATATGAGAAAGCTCGACTTCCGGATACTCTTTAGCTATTCTTTCCATTACCTCTCTCCATAGACGTGAAACATCCAAAACATTTGCTTTGTCAACGGAACAAAGTTTTTTATTGCGTTTCATTGCGGTTTGAAATGCGATGTGTGCGATTCTTTCAATTTCGCTTTCTTTATAAATCATGTTGTTATAACCGACTTTTTCTCCATCTATGGTTTCTATACCTCTTGGGGTTCCGAAATACACATCGCCGGTAAGTTCTCTGACAATCATAATATCAACACCTGAAACTATTTCAGGTTTTAATGGAGATGATGAGGTAAGTTCATCATAAACAATTGCAGGACGGAGGTTAGCAAATAAATTTAAAGCTTTTCTTATCCCCAATAAAGCTTTTTCAGGTCTTACTTCCGGCGGAAGTTTATCATATTTCCAATCACCCACTGCACCAAGAAGTACAGCATCAGAGTTTTTACAAATATCAATTGTTTCTTGTGGTAATGGAGTTCCATGCTTATCATATGCACAACCTCCTATTAAAGCATGGTTAAATTCAAAGTTTATGTTGAATTTTTGGCTTACGGCAATTAGCACTTTTATTGCTTCTGCAATTATTTCAGGTCCTATTCCATCACCGCTTAAAACTGCTATTTTGTAAGTCATTGTTATACTCCTAATTTATTTTTTGTGTAGTTAATCAATCCGCCTTGTTTAATAAGATTTTGAATTTCTTGAGGAAAAGCATTACATTTGTATTCTTTACCGGTAGTAAGGTTTTTTAAAACACCTTCATCAAGGTTAACTTCTATTTCATCTCCTGCAGAGGATTCGTCTGAAAATGTAGGGTGTTCAAGGATTGGCAAACCAATGTTTATTGCATTTCTAAAGAAAATTCTTGCAAAAGATTTCGCAATTACAATACTCACGCCACTTGCCTTTATTGCAATCGGAGCATGCTCACGAGAAGAACCGCATCCAAAATTTTCTCCTGCAATAATTACATCATTTGGATGAACTTGTTTAGAAAAATTTTCATCAATATCTACCATGCAATGTTGAGCCAATTCTTCTGCAATTGATGTGTTTAAATACCTTGCTGGGATTATAACATCAGTATCAACGTTATCTCCATATTTCCATGCATTTCCTCTTAAAAGATGATTCATATTAAATCTCCATTTACAAATTTTTCTTTTTATATTATATAATAAACAGACATCAGTTTATATAATAAGGAAAAGAAAATGTTAAAATCTTTACTTGACAGAGTTACCAAAAATCAGGAGGAAAGAATGATGGAAACTATCGGACAATCAGCAGGACAAATCTGGGAATACTTGAACACTAACGGTGAAGTATCTCTTTCAAAAATGAGAAAAGACCTTGACCTAGCTGGCAATTTTGCTGAAATGGGCCTTGGCTGGTTAGCAAGAGAAGACAAAATCGAAATGTTCAGAAAAGGTTCTCATACAAAAGTTAAACTTAAATAATTAACTTTGAATGGAATAAAGACGACATTTAGTGAATTAAAACCCTAAAACCGGACAAAACAGTCAGTTTTAGGGTTTTAAAATAAAATGACTTCTGAATAATACAGAAGTCATTTACTATTTATTTTTCAAATGTCGTTTTTCCATTCTGGCTTTAGAATTTCGGATAACACGAGCCTTTTTTCATAGGGAAACTATGCTTTAAGAAGCTTAGCCTCAGTTTCAAGTTTCAATGTTTGAGTTGTTATATCACAAACGCTTGATGGTCCAAAATATTGAATAGCTCCCGGGAACACATAATCATCATTAAGTGCCCAAGATTCTCTATTGTCTTGCAATTTTTTGAATACAGGACCATTTAAATCGACCAAAGCTTTTTGAATAACCGGTTTCATCTTGCCATGACGTTTTTCCATATTCATCATCATTGTAAGAGGAATACCTCCAGCAATCCATTCAGAAGCAGGAGCAGTAAGATTTCTTACTGATGACAAATAACCTGTCAAGCCAAACTGCATTAAAGCATAAGCATTATAGCCCAATGAATAGCAATAATCTGCATCAAAGTTTGATGGGAATGCACATCTTCCTTCATAGCCAAAGAAATGAGCTTGTGCACCAAATTTACCTACAAACTGACCGGCCTTTTTCATCTCTGCCAATTTTTCTTCAATCATAGCAATCAACAATTTTTCAGTTTCAATTTTAGAAACTTGAACGTTGCCATGTGGATCTCTATCCATCAACAATTGTGATTTAATCAATGTTGGTAATGATTTAAATACTTTTGCATTTGAACCTTCTAAAGCAGCTTCTATAATAACAAATTTTTCTTCATCATTTTTTGCTGCATTTAATTTTCCTTCGATCTCTGCCATTGTATCATTCAAGTTAGCAATCATCGCTTTCATTTCAGGAACAAACTCAATTAAACCCTCAGGGATTAAAGCTATACCAAAGTTTTTACCTTTTTCAGCTCTTTTTGCAATTACGCCTGCCATGTAATCAACAATTGATTCCAGTGACATTTGTTTCGCTTCTATTTCTTCAGATATCATAGTAATATTTGGTTGAGTTTGCAATGCAACTTCCAACCCAACGTGTGTTGCACTTCTTCCCATAAGCTTAATAAAATGCCAGTATTTTTTAGCAGAATTTGCATCACGTTGAATATTTCCGACTAATTCAGAATATGTTTTACATGCGGTATCAAAACCAAATGAAATTTCAATTTGTTCATTTTTCAAGTCGCCATCAATAGTTTTTGGACAACCAATAACTTGAATTCCTGCACCTTTTGCTGCAAAAAACTCAGCTAACATACAAGCATTCGTATTAGAATCATCACCACCGATAATTACAATACCATTGATGCCCAATTTTTTACAATTTTCCCAAGATTTCATAAACTGTTCTTCAGTTTCCAATTTAGTTCTTCCTGAGCCAATAATGTCAAAACCGCCTGTATTACGGTATTCATCAATAAATTCATCAGTGAACTCTATATATTCGCCATCAATAATACCGGATGGACCACCTAAAAATCCATAAAGTTTATTTTCAGGGTTAGCTTGTTTAATTGCATCATAAAGACCTGCAATAACATTGTGTCCACCTGGAGCTTGTCCTCCTGAAAGGATAACACCAATATTTCTTTTTTCTGAAATAACTTCTTCTTCTGAAGCTCTAAATGTTACAGTCGGTCCACCATAACAATTAGGAAATAATGATTTAATCTCATCCTGATCACGAACAGATTGTGTTGCAGCACCTTCAACCAAATCAAGACTTTTGATTCCTGCTTGAAGAGATTGTGGTAATTTAGGCTGATACTGTAGCCTTTCAATTTGTAATGGTGATAATGTTTTCATAGAAAATCTCCCTTTTTTATATCACTTATTCTTTTCCATTTTAACACAAAAAATTCGGGATATACCCGAACTTTTGTTTACTGATTATTTCTAAAATCTTTTAAATCTATTACCTTACCTAGTTCTCGAGGAACATAATCATCACAAGTTGACCAAATTAAAGTTTCGACAACCTCTTTAATTTCAGGATTCATTTTGCATTTAAGACAATCCCCTTTAACCATATTAGTAGAACCATCAATTTTAGATGAGAACAAACCACAAGAATGGCATATTTTTATTCTGAATCCAATTTCATCTAATTTGTTAACAACATCACTAACAGCATCATACATTCTTATGTGATTAGCAGATGAATATTTTTTCTTTTTATATCTTAAAATAGCTCTGGCTAAACCATCTTCTGAAATTAAATCCAAATAACATTGTAAATTATTCTTTCCGTCAGTAACAAGTGCATCCACTGTCAAAATATCTCTGTTTACAAAACATTTTTTTGGTTTAAAAACTTGTGAAAAAGATTTATACAATTTTGTTTTTTCGAAATTTTTAAACGTTCTATACATCGGAAATAATAACAAATATTTTATAGCTGATTTGTCAATCTTAGATATAAAAATTGATGATATAAAACTAACAACAAAAATTGCGGCAAAGGTTGCTACCACTGAAAAATCGAATAAAAAATAATAACTATAAGAAAAAGCTAACAACCCTATATAGGCAAATATCAAAAACCAAATATTTGGCTTCACATTATATAAAACAAACTCTGCAAACTGTGGTCTTGATTGGAAAAACAACCTAAAACAATGACGCACCATATCCATCCTGAATAAAGGACGAGGCTTTCTGTTTATTGCATCCTCAATATTTAAAGTTGTAACAAGATTTGGATTGTACACACAATCAAAACCGCTTTTAATCAAAAGAGTTGTATACTTCAATTCTGACTCTATATCTTTAAAATCAACACATCTTATTTTTTCAATAACCTCTTGCTTTAAAACACAAGCATCTGAATTAATTATTGTACTCAAGCCCATAATTGTTCTTGATAAAAAGTTAATTTTATTAGTGTAATAATTGTAAGCAACTTTAATTTTAGAAGAAAGTGTTTTTTGCGTATCTGCAAAATCAGTTTGCGCAACAATGACATCATTTTTAAACAAAGCTTTATTAACATTTGTCAAATAATCATAAGAAATTTTTCTTTTAGCATTAAGAAAAGCAAAAGCATTAACATTTTGAAGAGAAACTAATCTTTCCAACAACCAAGACACTGCCTCATCTTTTCCGACAGGATTTCCGTCACCCAAACGCCAAATTTTGGCACCGCCGATAAATTCCAATTTATTAGAAATTTCATCAGAGCAATTATCCAAAATAATATGTGTTTGATAGTTTGTTTTCGGATAATCTTGCTTATTCATCATTTCCAACAAAGAAACAACATCACCTTGATTATTTTGACAATATATAACCATAATTATATTATTCTCATATGGCGGTTCAAAATAAAGATGTCGTGCCGTTACTCGCCTTGATTTTGATGCAAAATAAACACTTAACGCATAATAAAGTGTGTAGATTCCAACATAAATACTAATTAAAATTAACAAAATTATACAAATATCAGTCATAACTCTTTTCCTTGTCATACATTATAAAGAAAAAAAAATAAAATTTCCAGTACAAATTTTATAATACTGCAAACACAGGATATCAAAGAAAAAAGGGTAAAATTGTTTTGACATTTTTTTATCAAAGACATAAAATAAAGATATGACGACACTCCAACAATATTTCAAATATTCTGCTACATATCAAGTAATTAAGATTTTAGCAAGGCAAACTACAAAGTTTGTTGAAGCAATCGGTGTATTGTTCAACCATATGATTAGGGCCTTATTCTATATAATAAAGTTAGATTTTTCCCGTAAAGAAGTAATAAACCAATGTTCAAGATTTGCTGTGGATAGTTTACCAATAACTTTATCTATTGTAAGCATGACTTCTATAATCATTTCCATGCAAACAGCCGGTGAAATGGTTAAACAAGGAGCAGGCTCATATGTCGGAATGCTCACAGCTTTGGTTATGGTCAGAGAATTAGGCTCAATTATGTCCGGATTTGCTATAATTTCCATGATAGGCTCTTCCTTTGCATCTGAAATAGCAACAATGAAAATCTCAGAACAAATTGACGCAATAAAAGTTCTAAAAGTCAACCCGATAAAATATTTATTTACTCCTAAAATATTAGCCGGTTTCTTAATGATGCCAATTGTCGTTATATTCGCATCATTTATAGGCGTTATATGTGCAGGCTTAACATCTAAAATTGTTGCAGACATAAGCTGGCTAAACTTTATAAGTTCTGTTTGGCACGGGTTAAACATAAGAGATTTGAACATATGTTTATTAAAATCTGCTGTTTTTGGCGCTACTATATCTTTAATTAGCTGTTCTTGCGGACACGAAGCAAATGGAGGAGCAAAAGGCGTAGGATTAGCAACAACAAAAGCTGTCGTATGGTCATTTATCGCTATTGTAGTTTGGGACTACGTTTTTGCACTAATATTTTATTTCTAAATTAAAAGGTAAATCATGAGTATAAAAGTTGAAAATTTAACAAAATCATTTAATGAAAAAAAAGTTTTAAATAATGTTTCATTTGAAGTTTCAGACGGTGAAACATTAGCTATTGTGGGGTTTAGCGGCTCAGGAAAAAGTACTGTTCTAAAATTAATCTGCAATTTAATTGAAGCGGATAGCGGAAAAATAACAACTTCCGGCGGCGATATCGCAATGTCGTTCCAGTATTCTGCACTATTTGATAGTTTAACTGTTGAAGATAATATTTCTTTTGCACTTAGAGAAAGAAAAGATTTAAGAAACAAATATACCGAAGACGAAATTAAAGAAAAAGTAAGTCAAAAATTAAAAATGGTCGGACTTGAAGGGATTGAAAAAAAATACCCGCATGAGTTATCCGGAGGCATGCAAAAACGTGTAAGTTTTGCACGAGCAATTATAACCAATCCTTCAACAATCCTCTATGATGAGCCAACAGCAGGCTTAGACCCTGTTTCTTCCACAATTATTGAGGATTATATTGTCACATTAAAAAAAGAATTAAACGCAGCCTCCATTGTTGTAACACACCAAATGTCCACCATTTTGAGGACGGCAGATAAGGTAATTATGTTGTATGATGGAAACATAGTTTTTCAAGGAACTAAAGAGGCTTTCTTAAAACAAGATAATGAATATACCAAACAGTTTATTAATGCCAGCACGGAAGGCCCGATGAAGGTACAAACTAAAAACATTTAGCAAGAATAGAAGGAAAATATTATGAAATTTTCATCATCATTCAAAGTAGGTTTATTATCAATTATTTCACTAATAATAATGGTTTTTGCAGTAATGTGGATAAAAGGAAGAGCCTTGTCCTCAGGGGAAAGAATTACCGTAAACTTTAAAGACGTTAATGGGCTAAGAGCCGGTTCCGGTGTCCAAATGATGGGATATCGAATAGGGCAAATTGAAGAAATATCCCCGGTCATACAAGGAAATGAAAGTTACATAAAAGTTAAATTCGTAATTATGGAACCAAATATTCAAATTCCGCCCGCTTCTGAAATTTCAATACAACAATCCGGATTGATTGGTGAACAATTCCTCGAAGTTATGCCTCCTAAAATAAAAACTCAATATCTTCCTGTAATAAAAAATGCAAAAGCACTTAAAATAGGCGATAAAGTAGAAATGTTACTAAGTAACGAATTATATGATATTGGCGTCGTAAAGGGTGTTGAAATTATTCCTACAGAAACACTTTCAATTCTTAAAAGAGAAAACATTAACACAGAATATGCATATAAAGTGTCTTACATCATAACAATGCCAGGACTTTCATTACCGGAACAACTAACAAGTACTATAGTTTCACAAAAAGAACAAACAAAGCTTAAACTAAGACCTGAAACTAACATAAAACTACTTAGGCCAAAAACGACTTCTCCATATACAGTTATAGAACCTATGAGATTGGCAGACTTTATGGATCTTCAATACCGTTCCGCTGAAGCACTAACAGAAACAAACTACAGAATTAGCGCAATTCTTTCTGATGATGTCATAAAAGATTTACAAAATACCGCTAAAAATCTGGAAGACTTAACAGTTAAAGCTCAATCTACATTTGAAAAAGCAGAAGCCTTAATTGAAACATCCAAAAAAGAAATAGAAACAACAATGGCCTCAGTTAACAAACTAACACACAAAGTCGTTGCTATGACTGATAATATCAATGATATTATCGGAAATAAAAATTTCCAACAACAATTGATTACAACAACAGCTCATATCGAAAGATTATCTAAAAATATAAACAACCTTCTTGAAGACGAAAAAACTCAAGAAACAATTGAAAATATCAATATCATTTCTAAAAACATAAGTGACATTTCTTCTTTTGTAATTAATATGTCAAAAGATGAAGCGCTAAAACAAAAACTTACAACAACCGTAAACAATTTCAATAGTGCACTTGTAGAATTAGATACAACATTATCAACAATAAATACTATAACAGAAGATGACAAAACATTATTGAAAAATACAATTACAGATGTCCACGAATCATCTAAAAACTTAAGAAAATTCTCTGAAAAACTAAATAAACACTTCTTGATTTTCAGACTACTTTTCTAAGAGAGTGAAATGAAAACATTTTTTACAAAATTACATTACGAAAAAAAACCGATTTTTTGGGAAAAAGCACTGGTACAAAGCTTAGTACCAATCTCTTTTGTCTATGAAAAATTATCAGATATAAGAAATTATTTATATAAAAAAAATATTTTAAAAAACTACAAACCTGATGTTTTAACAATTTCTATCGGAAACCTCACAACAGGAGGAACAGGAAAAACTCCAATAACTGCAGCTATTGCGAACAATCTTACTGAAAAAGGTTACAAAGTTGCAATTCTGTCACGAGGATACGGTTCAAAATTAAATTCAAAAAAGATAAATATTATTTCTGATGGAAATACAATTTTTTATGATGCTAATCAAGGAGGAGATGAGCCTGTATGGCTTGCTCAAAACTGTCCTAAAACAGCAGTTTTAACTTCATCAAACAGAGTTAATATCGCCAAATACGCAGAAAAAGAACTAGGGTGTAATGCTCTGATTTTAGATGATGGCTTTCAACATCAAAAATTACAAAGAGATATAAATATCCTTGTTGTTGATAGTATAAAGCAATTTGGCAATAAAAAAGTTCTACCGGCAGGTCCTTTGCGTGAATCCATAAAAAACATATCACGAGCAAACAAAATAATAATTGTAAACAAAGGAAGTTGTGAAAACCTTGTCAATATTGACTTAAAAGAATATCATATTTGCAACCTAACAACAGATTATATATATGAAATTCACTCAAAAACAATACTTGAAAATACAAATCAACAAGCTCTAGCTTTTAGCGCTATAGGTCAACCGCAACAATTTTATAACCTTGCCAAGGAAAATGGATTAAACATAGTAAAAACAATTAACTACGCAGACCATCACAACTACAACGAAGAAGATATAAAAAACATTATCAAGCAAGCAACCGATAAAAATATCCAAGTTATACTAACCACAGAAAAAGATGCTGTAAAAATTAAACAACTTACAAACCACCCTATCTATGCATTAAAATTAAAGTCTAAACTTGATTTAGATGAAATATTAAAAATTTAAGCTGCAGATTTAACCTTCTTTTTAGTAGCATCTTCAGAAACTGCCTTTTTACCCGTTAATGCAGTCATAAATCTAAAATACTTACCCTTTAATCCCGGAGCATTATTATTTGCATATTCTAATGCATTTATTTCATCTCTTGACATATGACCTACAGGTTTTCCGATAGATTTTCTTGTAAATACCTCACAAACTAACGAACAAGAAGAAGTTACTGCAGACATTCCCAAAAGAGATGCATGATATAATTTTCTAAATGTATTATTAAATAAATCTATAAACAAAGTCTGATAGAAAATACCAGTAATTCTTTGTTGGAAACGTTCTTTCGCCTTTAATGATGCACCGGATGAATCTTGTCCTAAAGATTTCATCATAACCATATTATAATCATCAGCAATCAAGAACCAAGTTGTTACAGTTGATGCAAAAAGTTTGGTCAATTTACCCAAATCCGCATTACTATAATCTGATTTGGTCGTATTGTTAAAAGATGCACACATCATCTTTTCAATATAATTTTTAAATTCAGCAGGTGACATTTTTTTGGCACTTTCTTGAATATCCATTAGACTCTTTGTCATCATTTTTACAATAGATGTTTCTTTAGATTTTTTAGTTTGTTTACTGAGTGTACCTACTATTGTATTTACTATATGATATGGAAATTTTATTGCACCCCACATAAATTTAAATGGCGCAATTACAAAATCTACCGCCGGCTTAATCTTTTTGTCTATTCTGCCCAATCTATAAATATCATCCGTAGTTGCTTTCAAACTTTTAAGCCTTTGTGCCAACACTATTTTTGAAGAAGATGCATTAACACCATGTTTTTTAAATAATTCAGCATTATCAGCAAAAATTTGTTTTGCCTTAGGTGTTTTTAAATTTGCCAACAAATCCTGCAATAAAGAGGCAAGTTTAACACTATCTTCACTATGTGTCTGCATAAGCTCAGTATATTTTTGCGCAACTTTATCAAAACCCGCATTCTTTAATTTCGTAGTTATTTCAGTAAACTCTGATTTCGTAATTACAAAATCTTTTTTCACTAACTTGTCATAATTATCTTTAAAGAAACCAAAGAAAGACTTAATAGACTTATCAATCTTTGCATTTTTTCTTGCATATTTAACAGCAAACCCTACGGCAATCGAAGTTAAAATAGCTTTTTTAATCATTCCTACTGAAAGGAGCCCTTTATCTTTTTGGGTATTTTTATTTTCATTATCCCTCTGTGCAGTAACTTGCCCAACAATCCCAGCAGTTTGATCCATAATTGTCTTTGGAACAAAAGAGCTAAACGCAGCAGAATTTCCTTTAAATGCTGCAAATGTTCTGTCTGTACGGTTAAAAGCAACAGGCATAGGATAATATTGATAAATCAAATCATTTTTATCATCTTTTTTGTTATCTATTTTGATAACGCCCTGTTGCTGTGCCATTTGTTGAGCTTTATCTTTTGAAATAAAAGTAATACTTTTTCCATTAGCCAACCTTGAACTTGTTTCTGCTATTAGAACAGGTAATGTTGATGCCAAAGCTGTTCCTGTTAAACTTGAGTTAACAAATTTAGTTAATCCACCTAAAATTACCAACTGGATATAAGCTGTAATTCCAACTCTGGATAATTCTTGTTTAAAACGAGTATCATGCTCTTTTTGTGCCATTTCTGAATTATCATCACAAAAACGTGAAAGATTATAAGCGTCATTAGCTAAGAAAAATGCCGGTATCATACCTGAAACAATCCTATTTAAAGAGCGTTCATGCACTGAATTATATTTACCTGTTTCAGGACTAAAATATTTTTGTGAAAGAGTAAAAATCCAATTATCAAGGCTTTTATCAGATGTATTTTTCATCTTTTTAGATACTTGATCAAACATACCCATTACAGCATTAAATTCCTCTTCACGAATTGTAGACATCCTTTTTGAAGTAAGAAACTTTGAATTATATATCGTATTTGCAGTTTTTTTCAATCCGGGAATTTTTCCCAACAGCTTAAGCCCAAAATCAGCAATGTCGAATGGCATTTTCACAAAAGGATAAGCTAAACTTTCTAATGTCATTCTGGGGATAGACTTTCTTACAAACTCAACAGAATCTCCATTTTTTATTATTCTTTTAGCATATGTTTTTGAAAGTTCAGCATATTTTTGCTCAAAAGTATTACCTAATACACTACTAACCTTCTCTAACACCTTTGAGGCATTATCGACTTTTATGTTAGATAAAGAAAGACCTTTAAAGCTTAATTCTCTCGAATATTGTTTTAAAGGCCTTTTTTGTTGATAGTTATTTTGTAAAGAAGAAGGGACATGAATAGATAAATCTCGAAAAGAAAGCTTACCCTTGGCTCTTTTGCCATAATCTCGGGACATATTCGCGCTTTCTAATTTTCTGACTGGCATTTTTCCTTCTTTTACATGCTTCAATAAAAATTTTACTTTTCTTATTAACTCATATATTAAATAATTTAGCAAGTATTTGTTTTACATATCTTAATCTATTTTAATACAGCCAAATAACCTGCCACATCTACATAAAAAACAAAAATATTATTTTTTGCCTAAAAAAAATCATTCATTTACATTAATTAAAAAACGACACCCATAATCATGGATGTCGTAAAATATAACCTATAATACTTATTCTTTATTAGCCCCCTTCAAAATTGCTGTCTGATAAGTATGCATAGATTCTTCCTTTATTTTGTAAGAACCTGATGCATCTTTACCAATCACAAAATGAGCAGGCAAACGATACTCACTGGTTGATGGCTTTCTTTTACAAGAAATTTTAAAATCATTACCGATTTGGGTAATTACTCTGTCAGAATATGTATTTTTATATTTATTAATTTTAGCCAATTTAGCACTTATGCGAAGCTGCTTCATATATGTTGCAGTATCAGTTGCAACAGATTGTTTCGTTCCATCTTTTTTTATTACAACTCTGATAATCTTAGCATCTGTTGCATAAAAATTTGGTATATTTTCGTCATAAGTATTAGCCGCATTAACATAGCTGTCAAAAAAAGCCATAACATCTTCTTGAGGACCCGCAAAAGATGCAAGTCCTACAAGAATAAATGCAAAAGTTATAAATAATTTTTTAAACATTATTTTTCCTTTTTATTCTAAAGTAAAGTCCGGAGAACCAAACATACCTTCGATTTCTTCAAGAATAGCAGATGGTTTTCTTGCTTGGTTTTTAGCTGCCATTGCTCTTCTTTGAGCTTCTTTATCACGTTCTTCGTTAGCATTGGTCAAATGATAGAAACCTGTACCTGCAGGTATCAAACGACCGATAATAACGTTTTCTTTCAAGCCTCTGAGTAAATCACGCTTACCTTCTACCGCAGCTTCAGTAAGAATTCTTGTTGTTTCTTGGAAAGATGCTGCTGAAATAAAGCTTTCTGTATTCAAGGAAGCTTTCGTAATACCAAGTAAAACAGGCTCATAAGTAGCAATCTGACCATTGAGTTCTTCAACAGCTTTGTTTTCATTTTCTACCACTTGAGCTTCTACTAACTCGCCAGGAAGAAGTTTTGTATCGCCTGATTCAATAACTCTTACTTTCCTAGTCATTTGTCTTACTATGATTTCAACGTGTTTATCAGCAATTTCAACACCTTGTGAACGGTATACTCTTTGTACTTCATCCAAAAGATATTGTTGAGCCGCTTCTACACCGCAAAGTCTGATTACGTCGTGCGGGTTCAAAGGACCACTTGTCAACGGTTGACCGATTTTAATAACCTGTTTATCCTGAACAATAATGTTAGAATCGATAGGATATTTAATTTCTACTCTACCATTGTCATTTTTAACATACAATCTTGGAACATCATCCTCAATCTCTATTTCGGCTACGCCGTCAACTTCAGAGAGTATAGCCACCTCTTTAGGTTTTCTGCCTTCAAGAAGTTCTTCTACCCTTGGAAGACCTTGAACGATGTCACCTGTTTTTTGTCTTTCAAATACTAAAGTAGCTAACATATCACCACGAAGTACTAATGAATGATTATCTACTTGAAGCATTGTACCTGGGCTAATCAAGTATGGACGACCAATTCTAACTGTTACAGAAGTTTTTCCTACATTTGTAACCAAACCGGAAACAGGAGAAGTCTCTCCACCTGATGAAAGAACTGAATCCATTCTTACAAACTCACCAACCTTAACAACAGGTTTTGATTTTAACTCAATTGCCGTTTCTGATGAATCAGCGATTAACAATAATCTTCTGATTTCTTCATCATCTGTTTTAAGACTAGCAACCGCATCATTAATAGCTAAAACCTGAGTTTTTGCAACCGGCGTTTTAGAATCGATAACTTGTCCATTTTGTACCAAAAGTTCTGTTTGCATTGATGACAATGTTTTTGAAGAACCTTCAATTTCACGACGAACAATCAATGTTTCTAAAACAACAATTCTTAAGTTTTCGTCTTTATCAAGTTCTACCATACCTTTTAAATGGCTCAAATACCCTTGCATTTGAAGAACCAAACTTGTTCTTGTAAGAGTAGCTCCATCTAAACTTCTGACTCTTGAACCGTCTTTATATTGTAATTGTGTAACAGGAACTAAGTCTATAGCCTCATCTGTTGATGCAAATTTTATTGATACTTCTTTAGGTTCTATTCTGAATTTTTGAACTGGTCTAATAAGAATTTGAATTGGTCTATTAGTAATAGACTCTTCATCCAATCCCATAGACTCCAATTCTTCATCCAAATCATCTATTTCTATATTATCAGTATCATTTTCTAAAATTGTAACAATAGATGTTTCTTTTGCTTTGATTTTACCTGCAATTACCGTTCCTTTTTCTACAACTTCACCCTCTTCAACTTTCAATTCAGAAATTGAGTCAAGAGTATGAAGTTCACCCGGACGAATAACTACTTCGTGAATAATATCGTTAAACTCTTTAATTTCAACAATACCATCAATATGTGTATAAAGGTCTTTAACAACCTCTGTACCTGCAGTTACATATGTCTGAGATTCAACCATTTTCAAACTTGCATCTTTTGAAATTTGATGAATTTCTTCAGGAATAAATACAATATCACCAGCTTGTGTAATGATTTGGTTTTCATCCACTTCTAAATCAAGATATCTGATTTCTCCGGACGATTGAACAGCACATTCATCATCTACCAATTCAGCAATAATCATACCATTTTCAACTGTAGTATCAACAGGTGATTTAACAATATATTTTTCACCGGTTTTATCAACCAACCAGAATTGTTCTTTTTTAGTATTTTCAAATGTTGCATTTTCCGCAGTTAAAGAAGCAATTACAATTGTAAGCTCTTTACCTTGAACAATCTTCTTGATTTTTTTACCGTCGAATTTAGTATCTTCAACCACCAAGCTTTCACCTACACGAACTTCACCGCCGTGCTCAGATACAACATAAGTTTCTGCAAGTTTTTCACCAGCTTTAACTTTTTGTTCATCTTTAACCAATACCTTAGATCCTGTTGGTAATGAATAAACATCACCACCCAAAATCCAAACAATACCGTTTTTATTTGCGGTTCTTGAAATATTACCTTGACGATCTTTCTTTTCATCTGCAATAAAATCTTCAAAAACAACTTCGCCGCTTAAATCCGCATTAATATCTTTTGTTGCTTTCTCTGTCAAACGGCTTCCGTCACCTGATGAAGCTGGTTCAAATTCAGCAATAGCATCGCCTTTTTTAACTTTCGAACCATCAATAATATGCATAACTGCACCGGCAGGAACGTGAAATTTTTCGGTTTTCTTTGCTGATTTGACTTCAATATCAGTTTCAGCAAGAGCAACCTGTACAACGTCCCCGTGACGAGTTCTCATTTCTTTAGTTTTTAGCTTTGTAGAAATTTCACCATCAAATGGAGCTATAATTTGCTTCATTGCACCAGCACCTTTGAATACACCACCGGTGTGGAATGTTCTCATGGTAAGCTGTGTACCGGGCTCACCAATTGATTGAGCTGCTATAATACCGATTGATTCACCAATATCTACCATTTTTTGAGTTGTTAGAGCCCATCCATAACATTTTTGGCAAACACCATATTCTAATTCACAAGTCAAACCTGAACGAACTTTTAAGGATTGAATACCTAATTCCTCAACAACCTTAACATCATCTCTATCCATAGTAGTATTTGCAGGAATTATTACATTGCCATCTTTATCTTTAATATCTTCAGCAATAGTTCTACCCAAAAGTCTTTCAGCTAATGATGCAACAACTTTTTCTCCATTTGATATTGAACTCATTGTGATGGATTTAGTTGTATGACAATCATGCTCTCTGATAATAACATCCTGCGCAACGTCAACCAAACGTCTTGTTAAATATCCTGAGTCAGCTGTTTTCAAAGCAGTATCTACAAGACCTTTACGCGCACCGTATGATGAAATAATATACTCAGTTACTGACAAACCTTCCTTGAAGTTTGATTTAATCGGCAAGTCAATGATTTGACCTTGCGCGTCTGCCATCAAACCACGCATACCAACTAACTGTGATACCTGAGAAAGGTTACCTCTCGCACCGGAGAACGCCATCATGTAAACTGGATTTAATTTGTCAAAGTTTTTAACAACTTCATCTGTTAATTTTGCAGTAGTTTCAGACCAAGTGTCAATAACCTTTGTATATCTTTCTACTTCCGTAATTTCGCCTTTTAAATAACGATGAGTAGACTTATCAATTTCTTTTTGCGCTTCATTAAGCAAATCTTGTTTTTGACCAGGAACTGACAAATCACTGATTGAAATTGTTGTACCTGATTTGGTAGCAAATTTGTAACCAAGATTTTTAAGGTTATTAGCCAAAGTAGCCGTTTTTGCCCCACCATACTCTAAGTATGCTTGGGTCAAAAGATCTTTTAATGCGCCTTTGTTCATAACTTTATTGATAAAATCTACAGATTTTTTCTTTGAAGTTTTTGGAACTAAAGTATTGTTCATTATTATATTTCCCTCTTTATTAATTATTATTTGCAAAAAAGTTTTTTACGAGAAGCTATATAGAAATAGCCTCTCGATTAAACTTATGCTGATAAAATTGAATCTCTAACAGCTTCATTGAAAATGATTCTTCCAACAGTTGTTTCAATTCTTTCACCTTTTTCGTCTCTTACAATAATCCTGTCATGCAATTTAATTACACCAGCCTCCAATGCGCTAATAGCATCATCAAATGAGAAGTAATAGCCTTTAACAGGAGCTTCAGGATCTTTAATAATTGTAAGATAGTACATACCCAATACCATATCCTGTGAAGGAGTAATAATTGGTTTACCTGTAGCCGGAGCCAAGATATTGTTTGTTGCCAACATCAACATTCTGGCTTCTGTTTGAGCCTCGATTGACAATGGAACGTGAACGGCCATTTGGTCACCGTCGAAGTCAGCGTTAAACGCTGTACATACAAGCGGATGAAGTTGGATTGCTCTACCTTCAACCAAAATCGGTTCAAATGCTTGAATACCCAATCTATGAAGAGTTGGAGCACGGTTCAACATTACAGGATGTCCTTCAATTACCTCTTCAAGAATATCCCATACTATAGGCTCTGAACGTTCAATTTTTTTCTTCGCTGATTTAATATTTTGAACGTGTCCTCTTTCAATCAATTTATTTACAACGAAAGGCTTGAATAATTCAATAGCCATTTCTTTTGGCAAACCGCATTGATTAAGTGACAACTGAGGACCTACTACGATAACTGAACGACCTGAGTAGTCAACACGTTTACCCAACAAGTTTTGTCTGAAACGACCTTGTTTACCTTCAATAATATTTGATAATGATTTCAATGGTCTGTTATTTGGTCCAACAACTGTTCTACCACGTCTACCGTTATCAATAAGCGCATCAACCGCCTCTTGTAACATACGTTTTTCGTTTCTTACAATAATTTCAGGAGCACCCATTTCCAATAATCTTAACAAACGATTGTTTCTGTTAATAACACGTCTGTAAAGGTCATTAAGGTCAGATGTTGCAAAACGGCCGCCATCCAATTGAACCATTGGTCTCAAGTCAGGTGGTGTTACAGGAAGAACATCCATAACCATCCAAGTTGGTTCTGTATTGCTTTCTAACAAAGCTTCTATTAGTCTCAATCTTTTGATTAATTTTGCTTTCTTTTGAACAGAACCACCGGCTTGAGCTAAATCGCCTCGAATTTCATCAGCAAGTTCTGTCATATTTATCTCAGCCAACAATTCTTTGATAGCTTCAGCACCAATACCAACTTTTAAAGTGCTTTCTTCATTTTCTATAATGAAATCTTCATATTCTTCTTCGCTCAATAACTGAAGCTTTTTAAATTGAGAATCCCCGCCATCCAAAACAATGTAATTATTGAAATAAATAACTTGTTCCAAATCTTTCAAAGTCATATCCAAAAGCAAACCAAGATATGAAGGAATTCCTTTTAAGAACCAGATATGAGAAACAGGTGCAGCAAGCTTAATGTGTCCCATTCTGTGACGTCTTACTTTTGAGTCTGTAACTTCAACACCACAACGTTCGCAGATGATGCCTTTGTGACGAACTCTTTTATACTTACCGCAATAGCATTCCCAGTCTTTAGATGGTCCAAAAATTCTTTCACAGAACAAACCATCTCTCTCTGGTTTCAAAGTACGGTAGTTGATAGTTTCCGGCTTTGTTACTTCACCATAAGACCATTTCATCACTCTTTCCGGTGATGCAATGCTTATTCGGATGTAATCAAAGTAATCTATACTTGTAGACAATGTCTTATCTCCTTTATTAATTAATCTTTAAACGTAGTTGGGGTTTCAAAGAAGTTAATATTCAACAACTCTGAATCCATATCTGAGAGAACTCTTTTTGGCGCGGATCTTCTCAAATCATCCGTATCTGACATAAGATCAACTTCTTGACCATCTTTTTTAGATACTGTGATATCCAATCCGATACTTTGAAGTTCTCTAACAAGTACCTTGAATGATTCAGGAATACCCGGTCTTGGGATATTATCGCCTTTAACGATTGATTCGTATGCACGAGACCGTCCATTAACATCATCAGATTTAATTGTAAGCATTTCTTGAAGTGTATAAGCTGCGCCATATGCTTCAAGCGCCCAAACTTCCATCTCTCCGAATCTTTGACCGCCAAACTGAGCTTTACCACCCAATGGTTGTTGAGTAACAAGTGAGTATGGTCCTGTTGAACGTGCGTGAATTTTATCATCAACAAGGTGAACAAGTTTCAAGATATAAGAAACACCTACAGCAACAGGTCTTTCAAATGGTTCACCTGTTCTTCCGTCATAAAGTGTAACTTTTCCATCTTCTTGAACCCAATCACAACCGGATTCTTTGATACCACGAACCAACTCTGCATGAGTTGCAATCTCTGACTGGTTTTTACCATACATTTCATCGAAAGGTGGCGCTTCATAATAATCTTTAGTTAAGTATGATGCAAGACCTAACAAGCATTCATAAGTTTGACCAACATTCATACGAGAAGGTACACCCAATGGGTTGAGTACGATATCAACAGGAGTACCATCAGGCAAGAATGGCATATCTTCTTTTGGAAGAATTCTTGACACGATACCTTTGTTACCGTGACGACCGGAAAGTTTGTCACCTACTGACACTTTACGTTTTTGAGCAATATAAACTCTGATAACCGTATTTGCTCCGGGAGGCAATTCATCACCTTTTTCACGGTCAAAAACTTTAACGTCAACAACACGTCCGCCTTCTCCGTGTGGAACTCGCAATGAGTTATCTTTTACATCTCTTGCTTTCTCAGCAAAAATTGCTCTTAATAATTTTTCTTCAGGTGGGTGCTCTGATTCACCTTTTGGAGTAATTTTACCTACCAAGATGTCATCAGCATAAACTCTTGCACCTATACGAACAATTCCTCTTTCATCAAGATGTCTGAGAGCATCCTCTGAAACGTTTGGAACTTCACGAGTAATTTCTTCAGGTCCAAGTTTAGTTTGACGAGCATCAATTTCTAATTTTTCAATGTGAACTGAAGTAAAGATATCATCATGAACACATCTTTCTGAAAGCAAGATAGCATCCTCGAAGTTATATCCTTCCCAAGGCATATACGCTACTAAAACGTTTTTACCAAGTGAAAGTTCACCACAATTTGTAGAAGCACCATCCGCAATTACATCACCTGCTTTAACTTTATCCCCTTCACGAACGATAGGTTTTTGGTTAATACAAGTATCTTGGTTACTTCTAACGTATTTCATTAAGGTATGTTTTACAACTTTACCTTCTTTTGTTTCTACAAAAATTTCTTCGCCAACTACTTTAATTACGGTTCCGTCAACTTTAGATACCATAACCATACCTGAGTCTTTAGCGGCACGAGCTTCTAAACCTGTACCAACAACCGGTCTTTGAGTAATTAACAAAGGTACTGCTTGACGTTGCATGTTTGAACCCATCAATGCACGGTTCGCGTCATCGTGTTCAATAAACGGAATCAAAGATGTCGCTACAGAGATAATCTGAATTGGAGAAACACCAACATAGTCAACTCTTTTTGATTCACCCATTGTAAACTCTGAACGATAACGAACAGGAACATATTCAGCTTTAATATTTCCTTTTTTGTCCAACTCAACATCAGAAGGTGCAACACGATAGTTTTCTTCTTCATCTGCAGTCAAATATACAACTTCATCAGTCACATATCCGTCTTTAACAACGAAATATGGAGTTTCAATAAAACCATAATCATTAACTTTTGCGTGAGTTGCAAGAGAACCTATCAAACCTGCGTTAGGACCTTCCGGTGTTTCTACGGGACAAATTCTTCCGTAATGTGAAGGGTGAATATCACGAACAGCAAAACCTGCACGCTCTCTCACCAAACCACCCGGTCCAAGAGCTGATATACGACGTTTGTGAGTCAACTCAGCAAGTGGATTTGTTTGGTCCATGAACTGTGACAATTGAGAAGAACCAAAGAACTCTTTCAATGAAGCAACTAATGGTTTAGTGTTCAATAAGTTCAATGGGGTCAATGTGTCTGAATCTTGCAATGTCATTCTTTCTTTAACGATTCTTTCAATTCTTGAAAGACCAACTCTGAATTGGTTTTGAAGCAATTCGCCAACTGAACGAATTCTTCTGTTTCCTAAGTGGTCAATATCATCAACTGAACCTTCATCGTAAGTAAGATTAATCAAATACTCAATTGAAGCAACGATATCTTGAACAGAAAGAGTTCTTTGTGTTTCCGGAACGTTCAAACCAAGTTTTTTGTTCAATTTGTAACGACCAACACGACCGATATCATATTTCTTTTCATCAAAGAATCTTGCTTCAATAATTGAACGACCACCGGCAGCAGATGCTGGGTCGCCCGGTCTGAGCTTTTTATAAACTTCAATCAATGCTTCATCAGTTGTTTCAGCTGTATCTTTTTCCAATGTTTTCTTCAAGAAATCAAAGTGAGTAAAGATAGTTTCCATTTCTATAGGAGTAATACCGAGAGCCTTCAACAAAGTTGTAGCAAGGATTTTTCTATTTTTGTCTATTTTTACATAAATCAAATCATTTGAATCTGTTTCGATTTTCAACCATGCCCCACGGTTAGGAATTAAGGTTGCATTGTACAAACGTTTACCTGTTGGAGAAACCTCTCTTTTAAAGTACACGCCCGGAGAACGAACAATTTGAGAAACAATTACACGTTCCGCACCATTAACAATGAACGTACCTTTGTCTGTCATTGTCGGAATATCACCGATGTAAACTTCTTGTTCTTTTATTTCACCGGTATCACGGTTTACCAAACGCACCATTACACGCAATTGTTTTGCATAAGTAGCGTCATGAATACGAGCTTCTTCAATAGTGTATTTTGGATTGTCAAACGTATAGTTTGGCAAGAAATGAAGCTCTAATCTGCCTGTGTAATCCTTAATCGGAGAATATGAAAGAAACTCCTCCTTCAAACCTTCTTTAAGGAACCATTCAAAAGATTTCTTTTGAACTTCAATCAAATCAGGTAAATCTGCCAATCTGGTGTTTGGAATACCCATTGGCGTAACTCTTTTAGCGTATTTTGTCGACATTTTCACCTCTTATATTGTGGTTTTACGTTATTAAATTCTAACTATGTGCATAATTATTACATTTTACACTGTTATAAAATTCTACCGCATAAACCATGCCAGTCAAGAGAATTAAAAAAAATTTTGTCAATTATCTATACAAAAATTTACATTCGGGCAAAAAAGGATTGACAACCCCCGAACGAGTTTTGCATTAAGACTTTTGATATATTTTTTGTATCACTCTTCTTGTTTGAATAATCTCTGATATTACTCGTAAAAACTCCAATTTACCTATTAATTAATAAATTAATTTTCTTTAAAATACACAAAAAAGGATATTTATTATGTTTAACTTCTTCAATACTGAAAACTCAACTGCAATAGAGGGCTCAAGTAGCGGTAAATACTCAGTAGATCCGCGCACAATCGCATTAAATGAAACCTTCATTTACGAAACAAGACAATTGACATACTATATTTTAAAAATAAAAGAGCTTGGATATGAAAATATTTCGATTGTAAATACTATAATAAATACGCTTTCATCCATCAATTTCGGTTTTACGTACCAACAAAAAGAAGTGGAAAAATTACTTGAAAACATATACGAAAAAAGAATGGAAGTTATAGATTTTTATAAAAATCTTTGCAAGAAAAAAAACCTCGATTGCCAACTACTGCAATCTATGCAACCTAACAATGATGATATCAATTTGATAAAAGCTATCATGACCGGAGAAAGACAAACTATAAGAAAAAATACACAAATTTCAAATTGCAAAAAAAACCTATATGAAATTATGATTATTATGGCAAAAACGGCATCTTCATGCATAACAAAACTTGCTGATTATGATGTTAATTGCATAAACGAACGCTACAAAGTTTTAGAATTTTTAAATGCCCTCAATTTTTTGAATTTCAGAGAAGAAAAACTCACTCGAAAAATAATACAATTTGCCCAAACCAGCCATGAATTAAATACACAATTAAATGAAATTTATTCGGAAAAATATGGAAAAATTTCAACCGAAAATATATCTTTTGAAAGATTAAAGGGAAAAGCTATTCTCGTTTCCGGAGAAAATTTTAACGATTTTGATCTTCTTTTGCAGGCAACAGAAGGAACCGGAATAAACATATATACTCATGACAAAATTCTTTTAGCACTGCAATATCCCTATTTTAAAAGGTATCCTCATTTAAAAGGGCATTATCAAAATAAAGATAATAATTTCAGAATAGATTTTTCGGAATTTCCCGGCCCAATATTACTTACTCGTGATTACACTAACAAAATTGCGCAGCTTTACAGGGGTAGCTTATTTTCCACAGACTTAATAGCGGGACAAGGTATTACAAAAATACAAAACTATGACTTTGCGCCACTAATAAAAGCCGCAAATAACATGCAAGGATTCTCACAGACTCAAAAAGGAATCACTATAAAAATCGGATATAATATTCATTCAATAAATACAAAACTTGAAGAATATATTGAAAAAATAAATAGCGGTGAATTCAAAGATATATACATAATTGGATTACTTAATTATGGTTATCATTCTGATGAATTTTTTGAAAGATTATACAAAAAAATAGGTGAAGATAACCTCATTATTTCTCTTGCATATGAAAAAAAAGCAGAAAATGTTTTTCACATAAAGTCTTTCTTTAACTTCTTCTTAGTTTATAAAATATTAAATCAGTTAAAAAGCAATATAAAATCAGATAAAAACTCAATAAAAGCAATACTAACACAATGTACAAACGACTCATTAACCAACTTATTTATCCTGAAAAAACTTGGAATAGAAGACATATACATTACTTGTTGCAACATAAATACGCTAAATCCTTCCATTATGGATTGTTTAAAAGAACAATTTAATGTAAAGCAAATTATAGATAATCCGGAAAAAGAGATTGAATTATAAAATCTAATATTATATAAAACACATTGTAAAGAAATGTAAAAAAATCTAGTGTATAAAATAGCATCAGATAATAAGTAATATAGCATGTGTTGTTGTGCGCTTAGAAATGTTAAGCGTTCTTAATAAATACAATGAATGTAACGGATTGTAAACATGGATTTCTTGACCTTGAAACTCAGTCAGGATTACCCTCTCGAATAGAATAGAATAGAAGTGAAGTGAGAAAATTTGTAAAGTTTTATCCATACAGTTCCGATAGTTTTTCTATCGTAGAAAATAAGGAGAAAATGTATGGATATGAATGGTATTAATTCAAATGAATTAATTAAGAAAGCTAGCTCTTATCAAAAAGCGCAGAATACAGATTCGAATAAAGAGATTGTGCCACAAGAGAGGTTGTTTGAAACAGGATACTATGATCCTCAAGAGAGGTTGTATAGGTTGGATATTACAACACACTGTATTCCTGAAAGGGAGCTACCACCAAATAAGTATATTGCAACAGGACACGATCTTATTGAAAGGCTGCAACAAGGGGATATTATTATAAGACGCGATCCTATTGAAACAGGAGGCGATTTTATAGAAGGGTATGGACAGGAACTATATCCTGATGACATAGCTAGCCCTAAGGTAGGTGGTAATGTAACCGAAAAGCTTCAACAGATGATAGAATCATTAACAACAACACTTATGGGCTTGTTAGAACAACTTCAAGGATTGCTTGGTGGTAAAAAACTTAGTACAGTAGGGTCTCAGCCAATAACTCCACAAGAACCGACTGTAGGATCAACGCAGGGTGATGTTTCGCCAGATGAAAGATCGCAAGGTATTTACTATACTGATGCAAGCGGACAAAAAGTGAAATTTGAGGGTGAATTTACTCTGGAAAATTTCGAAAAACAAGGTTTTTATATAAGAAAAACAGATAAATATAAAGAGTTAAATGTTTCGACTCCAGCAAAATTAAAAGAGGCAATAGATTCAGGAAAATGTTATGTGCTTAAGGACGGCAAACCATGTTATCTTGATATAGTTGGTTTTGAAGAAACTGAACCAACTAAGTTACCAACTCCTGTAAAAAAAGATGTTGGAGAACTAGCTGAGCCAATTGATTCTGAAATAACAGAATTTGTAAAAGTTTCAGGTAATGAGGTTTATATTCGTCCTTTAGCTATTCCTATAAGTATAGTGGATAAAGAACAGAAGTTCACAACTAAAATAAATATTCCTGAAGGCATTGACCCAGCTGTTCGTGATGCTCTTTTAAAAGAATATAATGATGCGCAGAAAAAAATTGAGGATGAATACTATTCTTGTTCTATGGTAGTTTGTGATAATTGCAAAATGCAAGCTGACAAGTCGTCTCATGAAAAAATAAATTATTATGAAAAATCAATAGAAAATTATATGAAGTTGCAACAATCTTTGGCCAAATCCGTAGTACCAGCTTTGACAGTTGATGATTCGTTTATGAAAGATATTGCTACCGCAAAAGCAGAATACGAAAAACAGCAAGAGCAAATTGAAGCAGAATATGAAGCTTCAAAGGATAATTATTTTAAAAAAGGAAACATATATGCAGAGAAAACATATAAAAACTTAAATGCATATTTGTCTAAAATACAATTTCCACAATACCCAATATTACTAACTGATAAAGCTTACACTGATAAGCAAGAAACGACTACTACAACAACCAAAACTGAACCAACTGAAGCAATTATATCTGTATCAGTTAGCGCAAGTGATGATAAAAAAGAAGAAAAATCACAAGAATTAACTAAAATTGCTTATCAATCGGCAAAAGCTGAATATGAAAATCAACAAAAGCTTATTGAAGCAGAATATGAAAAGGCAATAAATGATGACAACTTAGAGAATGATGATGTGGCGTTTGAATTGTATGAACAAAAAACTCGTCAGAATTTGGAAACTTACTTTAAGAAAATGCAATAATAAAATAAATAACAAAAAAACCCTAACTTATGTTAGGGTTTTTTATTCTTATTTTGTTGTGGATATTTGTAAATATTTGTAACAATACGGATATATATTAAGAATATAT
>JAZTXF010000104.1:0-1567 GCA_045636305.1 Candidatus Gastranaerophilaceae bacterium
GTAGAAATGGAAAATGCAACTTTCGGTGCTGTTGCACAATATCATAATATAAAATTTGCTCAAATTTTATATGGTGCTGATTGTCTTGACGGTGAAATGTGGAACCGTCGAGATTGGAAAAGCGATGAAATACGTCAAAACAGCAAATATGAGTTACTGAAACTTGCAATGCAATCGGTAACAAAGATTTAATATAAAAGCCCTCTGATTGAGGGCTTGTTTTTATACAGAATTAACCGGTTTGGTAATTTTTCGATAGATATACACGGCAATAGGCACACCTAACAACATACCCCACATACCGATTACACTATGTGCAATATATAAAATTATGAGTGTCATCACCGGATTTATGTGCATTACCGAAGATACAATACGCGGATTTAATACATAAGCTTCGAGCATGTGAATTGCAATAATCATAACCACCGCCCAAAGACCTAAAGTTATTCCTCCGCTGTTAATTGCCATCAAAATAATCGGAACCGAAGAAATAAACATTCCCAAAACAGGAATAAGCCCACACATAAATACTATGGTACAAAGCAATGCAATACCTTTAACTTCTAATAAATATAAACATATTGCGGTCAAAATGGTGTTTACTGCCGAAATCATAAGCTGTGCTCTGAAGTTTTCGCCAACAACTTTTGCAAACAACACTATACTGTCAGAAGTTTCACGATAAGATTCTGCCAGACGAGTAAAACGCAAACCTCTTACTCCTCGAGAAAAACGGGGTAAATCCAACATTATTAAAAAACTGAATAACATTGCCAAGAAAAACCAACCGATATAATGGAAGAGCTTTTCCAACAATCCTCGCAAAATATTCCATGCACTTACTAAAGCTGTTTCCGGCAACATAATACTTTTTGCTTGTTCCAATAACGGAGCCAACATTTCATTATTCCCCCAATTATTGCTTACCCAATTTTTCAAAGTACGAATACTATGAGGCAACTGCTCGGTAAAATTGATGGTTTCAGATAACAAATGAGGTGGTATAATCGCTAAAAATGCTATTACACCAAGTAAAAATAAAATATAAATAGCGACTACGATTTTTTTACGGCTCCATCTGAATTTGCGACGAACAACATGAGTTATGCTCGAAGTTATGAAACACATAATAAAGGTAATAAATACCAAACCGAACATATCTCTAAACATATATAAAAGCGAAAGGAAAACCGCCCAAATGAAATAGGCTCGATTTACTTTAAGAAATTCTGAAATACTAAAGGTCATAGCTACAATTCCATATTAAAATTTCCAATATGGTTAATTGTAACATTTAATTATTTAGAAATTATTTATCTTTACCCATTAGTGAAATGATTTTTGCCTTGAAATAATTTTTTGCCAATTTTTTATTAAAGGCTTTTTCACCGTTTTCATATTTATATTCTTCCATATTATCAAGGTATGTCATTTGTTTATATTTTTGATGACGTAAATAGGTATATGTATTTTTATGATGTTTAGGTATCATATCATATATTTCTTGTTCACGAACAGAAATATATTTCCAAAAATCATATCCGTTTATATTAAAAATTTTTCT
>JAZTXF010000105.1:0-1522 GCA_045636305.1 Candidatus Gastranaerophilaceae bacterium
TTCAACAACAAAACAAAGGGGAAAAAGAGCGACAAGCACCTTTATTTCTCTATGGGAGGACAAACGGACAAAAACATAAAAGGCAAAACACATTATGTTTATATCAAGTTTTCTGTATTTAAAAGTCATAATTCCAACACAAATATATATAATTCAGTCCTTTCCCAAATTCTGTAGGAACAAACCATACTTTTTCTTTCAATTGTATTTCAATCTGACGATAGACTGAAACTGGAATCGTCGCAAATGGATTAAAGGTTACAAAATCAAAATCAACCTCTATTATCTTCCCCGTTTCTGAAGAAATATATATTCCAATTATAAATCCATAACCTTGTAATCTTCTTCTCTCTTCTGCAGAAAAAGCTCTTCTTACAATTGTATTACATCTATCTTTAGTCCAGTCATCATCTTCAAAAGACTCCCTATAGTCATTAATCGATATTTCTTTACCAGTAGATTTTATAATTTGGTCTACATAAGTAAACTTATTTTCCACATTATACAAAAGTACGCTCTGTGTTCCTTCCTCTACATCACATCGATATGTATAACCATCCTCATAAAAGGTCTTATCAACTTTGTAATAGTTTGTTTGTGCAAACGCATATGTTTGCACAAACAAAAACATTATCAAATAACAAATTCTTTTAATATAAAACATATTTATTCTATTACTTGTATCCAACCAAAATAAAGATAATTGTATTGTTTTCTGCATCTGTTAATGTAAAATGAATTTCATCCTTCGTTAATACATTCAAATTTCGTAAAGTAGATAATCCATTTAAGGTCTTTTTTTCCAACAAACTCAAATTTTACAATTCAGGTTTCACATCCTCCCACCAATAGATATAATTCAATCTACGACCTGCATCGGTTAGAGTCAATTGAATGCTTTGTTTGATTTCTTGTTCTATTTTCCAATAAGTTAAAACTGGTATAAACCGATAAGGAGAATCCTCAAAGAACTCAAAAGTTATGTCGTCAATCTTACCGGTCGTTGAATTTACATACATCGTCAGGATGATTTCTTTATCTCCTATCATTCTTTTTTCGTCCCGACCAAAAGCATTGCTTAAAATAGTCCGAAGTTTTTTCCTACTAATCCTCCAGCTTGCAAGATCAAACATATCTTCTCCAACATCAGACATTGAATATTTTTCATTCGTTCCTTTATACATCTGATCTTTGCCTATCCAACGATTGGATGTGTTGTACAAGTTTATAATCCCCCAAAAAGGTACTTCAGCCTTATATATATAATCTGATTCATTAAAAATCTTGGTTTCCGGATAATAGTTTGTTTGTGCAACACTAACAAATGCACATACAAAACTCTGTACAAAAAATAATAAAATAATCCTGCGCATAGTTTTAAGCTTTTAATGGTTTCTAACCATTCCGTCATGTCAAAGTTATAAAAAGAGAACCTGAAAAGCAAAAAGCTGTATTCAATTTTAGCCTACAAAAGTTACAAAACACCCATATAGGCGTAATGGCGGTTGTTTTCAAGCAGAAA
>JAZTXF010000106.1:0-24135 GCA_045636305.1 Candidatus Gastranaerophilaceae bacterium
AATATTTGCTTTAAACTTTGAAAAAAGTTTATATAAATTTGGAGATGTACCCAAGTGGTTGAAGGGGTCGGATTCGAAATCCGAAAGGTCGGTCATGCCGGCGCGGGCGTTCAAATCGTCTCATCTCCGCCAATGAGCTAACAGGCAGATAGTCTGTTGGCTCTTTTTTCTTTGCCAAATTCCCTCAAAAAGCTGTTATTTTCGGGCAAACAATTTGCAGGCGGGTTAACTCCCACCTGCGTTTCTACTTTCGTTTTATGCGGTTAATATGTCCTATTCCATTGTGCCGACCATTTTATTTATGTCACCATCTGAGTCCACTGTGATGGTTTTAGTTTTGGCAGATGCCACATACCCAAATCCATCTATGTAGTTCTTATTCTTTTCTTCTATAATTTCATTTCGTATTTTTGTTTCCTCGTCTGTGAGATAGCAGGTATCCTTTGACATAATTTCATCTTTTTGATTTACAGGCTCCTGTGGGTTAGGTTCCCATTTCGCATAGAGAACATCAGGCTTTGTGAATTTGAATGTTGTTACCTGATTCTGCTTTGTTCGTGGATCGGTAAACCATCCTTTGAATATGTATCCGTATTTCGTTGGGACATAACTTTCGAGGCTGATGCTCTCGCCATATCTTTTAGTTATTGGCCTGATAAAGCTACCGCCGTCCGATGCGAATTGCAAGGTTACATTCCCTAAAAATCCGATTTCGCTATCGAATATAAGCTGATTCCGTCTCATCTGCCAGGGTGCCGCTGATGCAGTTGTTGATAGCAGCATTGTTACTGCTAATGCCGTACATAATACTTTCTTCTTCATAAAATTTCATCTCCTAAATTTGTATTTACCTTTCGGCAACACAAACAATATCACAGAAGATGGCATAAGTCTACGAAGGAGTTCTATTCATGTAAAAATATTTTTATATTTATTTTTAGCCAATTCCCTTTCATTTCTTTATAGGTTATTTTACCAAACAATAACTTGCCCGCATCCATAAGACGGGAGAAAATTACATTGTCTTCTCTTGGAACATATCCAATCTTGACACCATCGATGTTTTTAATAACGATAGCCTTGGGATCATGTTTATTGTCTGGCTCACGAAAGAAATCAAGCCTGTCATCAATATTTAGGTATGGTTCGAGTTCCTCAATACCCTCGATAAAAGATGTTCCTGCGACATGGCTGTCAAACAAAAATATATCTTTTTCAAAAGGCTTCGGAATTGTAAGACCACCACCTTTTCCGTGCAATAGACTTACAAGACCGCCACCATCTGTTTTTATAATATCACTCATAAAATCACCTTAACATTTCTTTGAGTCTTGCAGCGTAAATATCATACGCTTCTTTTAACTCGTTAATAGTTTCTTCAAGTTCAGCTTTCTTTTTTGCAATTTGTTCAGGGTCATCCACAAGGTCTTTCATGGTATAGGGATATTCCGATTTAATCTCTGTGATTTGTTCACGGATAAGTTCTATCGTCTTTGAAAGCCTTTCTTTTTCTTTGGCAAGAATAGTCAGCCTATTTTCGCTTTTTTCGGGAATTACAGGTTCTGATACCATTTCACTGATTATACGAAGGCTGTTTAAGTCTCCGTTTTCGTATGCCTGCACTGCATTTTGGAATAACTGAATTTGAGCCGGAGTAATATCTGGGTGCAAATCGGGATGAAGTGCTTTGACAATATTTCTGTAGGTCTTTTTAACCTCTTTTGTTTCCTCTTCGGTTAATGGGCGACCTTTACTGTGGTCAAGAGCCTTATTCATTTTATTTATCTGCTCATCGAGTTGCTGTTGGTACTCCTCGAACTCTTCATCGAGAATTCTCTCAATGGCAGAAATAACAACCTTTTCCTGTCTGTTCTTCTTTGCTTGTACCAGGTCAATCTTTCTTTTCAGTCGCAAAAATTGGCAGTGTAATTCAAATGCCTTATATTCGAGGCTGCCAAGAGCTAACATATACGCTGTTTCAATGTTCTTGCATACCACAAGGCGGAGTTCGTCTCGTTCAAGCAGAAGCATAGAAATCTCTGTCCTTAATTTTTCGACCTCTGCTTTGAGAGTAACAAATTCAGGAAATAAAACAATGGTGCAACTGTCGGTGGTTGTAGGTTCTTCTTTCTTTTGTGGAGTATATGTTTTATCAATATATTTCTGTTCCCATATCTCATCGTGATAAGAACCATATTCTGATATCTTGCAGTCATTGAAAAGATCATCTGCAATCTCAAGAATTACATCTTTAAGTTCAAGATTATCTAAATATTTTTGAGGAATTGCACTCATACCGAGATATGCTCCAAGAATGTTGCCTGTTACAGCCCCTGTGGAGTCGCTGTCGCCACTATGATTAACCGCAGCAATCAATGCCTTATCAAAGTCTTTCTCATATTTTAATGCACAATAAACGGCAATTGCGAGGGTTTCTTCAGCAACCCAGCCTTCACCGAGTTCTCGAATAGCATCGAGGTCATCAATATCTTCTTTTGAAAGCTTAATTGCTTTTTCCATAATTCCGATAAATTCAGAAAGATGTTCTGCAGGTGCAAACATTCTTCTTACTGCAAGAATAGAATCATTGACTGCATCTAAAAGCGAAATGTTATCATCGTGAGATACAAGGTGAATGATATGTACCAAAGCTGCAGCCGGAAAATATCCTAACTCATGTCCGTGAGTTAAAGCGGCGGTTTCAGCTCCTATCATATCAACATCGTAATTATCTATCTTCTTATCTCCGAAATACAATCCTATTGGCGCAACACGCATTACACCGCCACAGCCTTTACTTTTGTTAATAGGTTCTTGTATTGTTCCAACATTACCTTTCAGCGATGCCTCAATAGCAGATAAACAGGTGTTACCTGGTGCTCTTGGCGAAAACAACTCCGTCACATTTATCAGCCATGTATACGGATATTTTTCATTTAACGGAAACTTTTCTGTTTGTGTTCGCAACCATTCTTTATAACACAGTGAAATATAGCTTGGATATGTACCCATAATACCACGAGTCATTCCTCGTGTTGTACCAAGCAAAAGTCCGTTTGCTGTAAACAGGGTCATTTGGGTATCATCGGAAATCTGAGCCACGCCATCAATAAGTGAATATTCAGTTATACCTTTTTCTCCGTATTTTTTGAAAATTTGTTCATCGGTTAAAAACTCAACAGCGTAACCTAATGCATCGCCTGCAGCTCCACCGATAAGACAGCCTCTGTATTTATCCAGACTTTTCAAAGCTCTCACCATCCTTTAATTCTTAATACCACATTGCACATCCTTTATCCAACTCCTTGCCTTCACGAAACGCCTTCCATATTTTACTGATTGCGTGGTCGCCAAACCAATACCAAGACTCGCCTTCTGTGGCAGTTGGCAACTCCTTTTCAGTAAGCGGTTTTTCGCCATTCTCAATACGCATTTCATTAATAGCATCACGCATTTCGTTGAGTTCCTTTGCTGTGGTGCTGCGAAGAAAATCCTCCTCCGCAGGAGTTACAATTGATATTTCTCTTTCGTTTGAATCAAGTTTTATGATACCCGCTTTAGATTTTGTATTTCCCTGTGGGTAATATTCGTATGTAAGAATTCCGTTTTCTTTTTGTATCAAATTGAATGTTACCACGGAATATAACACCTCTTTTATGATTTATTTTGTGAGTGATAAAACAAAGTTAATTGCAGTTATAACAAGTGTAATGGCAGATATTACTAAGGAGCAAATAGCGAGCTTGCTCGGACATTCTTGCTGTTCAAAATTTTCTTTCTTTGACATCATATTTCTCCTTCTATTTTACTCAACAATCCATGAAACATCAATGCTTTTATCAATGCTAATTGTATCCGGCGATAATTGTGATGCTAAGGAACTACCGCTGCCTTCTGCTAAACACATCTTATGTGCAATCGGCTCAATGATATCATCGTCATCGTAATCGTCGCATTTTGCACATTCTATACCTACAACCTTTTGACCAAGTGTTTCTGCGATTGCTTCTGCCTTTTTCTTGGCATCTAATAAAGCCTCTTGCAGAACCTCTTTTTTTGCTGTCTCTACATCTGTAAGTGAGAAATATTCTGAGTATGTGGCATTAATTTCTTCGTTAATTATTCCAGAAGAGAGTTGTTCTAATGTTATAAGGTTTGCATCTGTCTTAAAAGATATCTCCTTTTCAAAATGATAAAACTTCTCATCATCATAACGGCTTGGTTCGGAAACCTTGTCCTTCTTCATTGTAACTTTTGATAAATCAAGTCCGAGGTCAACCAACAGCTATAAAACCCTTTCTGTTTCTTTTTTACCTTTATTAACCGCAAGTGCTGGTGTTTCACCCTTTGTTGATACCGAAATGGTTATTTCCATAGCATCTGCTTTAAATTCTCTTTTTGCACTACCTTTAATTTTAATCTGTCCCATAATCAAATCCTCCTATAATTTTTGAAATTATGCTTGAGCAACACAAGCGCCGACTGATAAGCTATCTATCAAATTAATAACATTCCAAATTTGTCTCTTGCGTTCTTTTCTTGCGAGAGCCTTTTGCTGACCTCTGTAACGTCTGGTGCCTTTCTTTGGTGGCTCTTTCTTTGTTACAATATGTAGCGGATTCAGCATTCTATAATATTCATGCTCGTTAATATATTCAAAATAGCCAAGTACAGAATCGGAAAAGAAATTCTGCTTGTGGTATCCCGGCACCGAATTATCGTGGTCTTTTTCATAACTGTTTTCGTGGTGTAATTCCAGGACATTCTTATTATTGGAGGCTAGCACTTTCCATTTACTGTGATGAGTTCTGATATGCAAGTTACCCTTATGTACGAAATACAACAAACCATTCTCCAGACAGTAGTTCTCAAGCACTGCCTGTTCTTTTTTCAAACGCTCTGTAATCGGCGAGCAGCAGGAACAAAGTCTGTACTCGCTTTTTCTCACTTCTTGGATGCTTTCAAAACTCTTTAAGTTGTCTGCTTTAATATTTTTCAGATGATGACATCCTTCATAGTGGATAACTTTTTCTTTTGAATCAATACTGTAATAAAACATAAACACACCTACTTTCTTTTGATACTTCTATTATACAAAAGAAAGTGTCCGTAAAAACGGACACTAATTAATAGGCGTATTGCTTTTTACTTTTCGTAAATATCCGTTATATCTCTTGCCAATTGATACATTTCTTCAACAACATAGTCGGGCGATAGTATCTTTGCTCTTTTTCCGAAACTCATAATCCAGGATAGAAAGTGAGGACTTACAGCAACTTTAACACGACAAATAAAATGTTCTTCATCGGATTTAACAATTGGAATATCCGTACCAAACCTGTCGAAAACCACACCGACGAGCTTATTTTCAAATTCTATTGAAACATCCGCTTCTTCACCGTTGAACATCTGAAACATTGACTTTGAGTATGCGGACAAATCAAATGGTTTATCTGATAAAACCCTATCGTGTTCAGTAAGTTCAATACCTTCCATTTTATCAACACGATAATGAGTATAACTGTCATATTTTTCTTTATATGTAATGAGATAGTAGTTTTCATCATCCCAGGTGAGGGATACCGGGGATTCGGTATATACATCTCCGTCTTTGCGATAAACCTTTTTCTTATTTACGTCAATATCAAAATACTTAAAAGTAATCTGTTTATTTGCAGCGATTGCCTCGTGAATCTTATCGACATTGTAATATATTTGCTCGTTCAATGTCTTTACACGATTAGTTATGAAAACCTGTCTCTGGAGCTTTTTAGCATTCTCGTGACTGGTGAGTTTTTCAATCTTTGAAATTAACTCCATACTCTTTTTACGAGTAATGAACTTGGAGGCTTGAACACTATCAACAAGCAGTTTCAATTCCGGCAACTCAAAATCACGGCTCGCTATATAGTAATTCGTTGTGCGAGTCTTGTTTGAGCATATATCAAGACCGAATAACTGCAAATATTCAAGGTCATCATATATACTTTTTCTCTCTGCAGATATACCGAGCTTTGCAAGTTCAGAAATCATTTCAGGCACAGTAATAGTGTGCTCTTCATCTGTCTTTTCCATAAGTATCTTTGCAAGGTACATCATTTTTAGTTTTTGATGTGATAGTTTCATTTAATACCTCCAACATGAATCACTTACTCAATCCAAATATTCTAAATACGGTTGTATTTCATCTTCGAGTTTTGAAAGTGTTGCTGATATTCTTGGTTCGTTATTTAATACAGGAACATATTCTTTGATTTTTTGAGTAATAGATTCATCATCTAATATGATTAAACCATTACCTACAGCAACAGTCAAACCAAGTTTCTTTGTTTCATTTATCGCTGGGAAATGAACGGAAATAACTGTTCCGGCACATTCTTCAATAGTTCCTTCACCAAATTTTTTATGACTTACCGGATCACCCACTTTTATTGCTTGAACAAGATAATCTTTAGCTTCTTCAAGAAGAGTCATATCTTCTTTTGCTTTTTCTAATGCAGTGGACAAATCCTTTGCCTTTGCAACCTTTTCGAAATAAAGTTTTCTTGCTTGAGCATTGATCGGTGCATATGTCATGCCGTCATAAAAATTATAGGCCTGTGAAGAGAAAATAATATCAAACACGAGAATATGCAGATTTTCATCAGCATGTAGCTTTCTTGTTGTATTTTCAAATCTACTTTTGTGTGTTTCCATCAATGCTTCATCAGCCTTTATTTCTTCTATGAGTTGCTCACACATGCGATTAAAAATATCAAGTTTGAAATTAGTCATAGGTCCCCAATCGTCATAAAATTCTACACAATCAGCAAAACTTTTAGCCTGACTCGCTTTATATGCAAAGTTACTATTGGGATAACGCAAGAAAAGATACATCATTACAGAACGCTGATTATTTACATAAAGTCGGCTGTCCGGATTATATTTCTTTCTGAGTTCCTCACTCGATGCAATAAAATCATCAATAAGCTGTTGCTTTGCATCAGTATCCATATGTTCTTTAGCATAAAGTTTTCTAAACATTTCACGAACTGTTTCAGGTTCCTTACGAGCATAGTCCACCAAAGCATAAAACGGAAGTTGTTGTGAACTGTCAATCAAATTGTCAGTTGTCCTCCACATATGATTAAGCATTTCTGCAAAATCGGGTGAGTTAACATCAAAACTTTGAAATTCTTGAGCTATTTCCCACTTATATATTTCATCGTTTTTCTCATTATTCAGAACTTCAAAGTTTTCTATGTACTTTTTGAAAATAGATTTTATATTATTCTTATTCATTGCTTTCTCCTTTTCGGGCGATTGGCGAGATGTAATTTGAGCTGTATATTATAGATTCTTATAATATCTCTCAATTAATTTCGCCATAAGTTTGCGACGCTCTATTAAGAAATTATCATAGTCTTCCACAGTCATATCAAAAATACTTTGCGGAATACAGTTCTCATTTAAGTTCGTAGTAAGCATTGACTCATCCGAAATATTACCGATTTCAACATTCTTCGTGTTGCATTGTTCTTTTACTTTTGAAAAGTACTTAAACGGAGCATCATCACTTATTGCTTTATTAACCTGTGTGTCAAGATAAATATAGTTTGCCACCTGATTATACTTAGTTTTTGCTTCAACACCGTTAGCCTTCAGATATGCTCTAGGGAAGATATGGTGAACATCTCCGGAAATGCCTATAAGGTCAGAAACCTTTGTTCCGTTCATAAGCATAGAATTGCAATTCAAATTAATTTGTGCCGCTAAGAATGTATTAAAAGCAGGACTATTTACAGAAGATGATTCCAAATTCTGCGGTAATGTCACATCCCAAAAAGTATCGGATAGTGCAGATGCTTCAACTTCATTCAGGAAGTTGATAAATCCTTTTTCTCCTATACTACGCATATCTCTGTCCATAACAGTTTCTGGTGAACCGATGTAGCGGGAAGTAAGTGTTGAAAGCACAAACCATTTTTGCACATATCTTTTGATTTGTGCATTTGGAATTGTATCGTCATCAAGCAATATTAAATATAATGTGTATGCAAAATCCAAGGTCATCTTTGAATTTAGCAACTTGCTCGATGTAAATCCGGCTCCCTTTATTGCCATAATAAACTGTGCAAAGTTATATTGGTTGATAAAGTTTAAAATGCCATCATCAAGTTTCTTATAAGATGCCTCAACTATATCATCCCTGTATTCTTTTGTTTCAAAATCTCTACCAGATAACAAACTTACCAAATCAGCAAGTTTACCTCTACGGAACTGATGCATAAATGAAACTCTCAGCATATCGCCGTAATCCGGATCAAATATATCATCATAATCCTTTGCAAGCCACTTAATTTTATCTGCATATTTTGAATTTTGGAACTCTTCATCGTGGGTAATATGTGGATAGAAATCCGGCTTAACGGAAAGATGACAAAAATAGTCTATCGCTTTTCTCATAAGACTGCCGCCATGACCATTCTCGTAATCGCCATCTGCAGCCATTTTTGACATAACGAAGTCAGACTGACTAAGTGCAGTACCTTTTGAGTTAATTCTAATAAATATCTCTGTAACCTCATCAATATCAAGAGTGTGGTCAAGTTCAATAACACCAATTTGCCTGTTTTCAATTCCTTTTAATCTTGTAATTGCTTTATTAATTTCATTTGGTTTTGTCCCTTCATTAACAGAGCAATATTCAATTGCAAAATCAAATGGATCAAATGTATTTTTAAATATTACAGAAATATCCGGTATCCAACGCTTATCTTTAAGGTGTGAAGCATCTTGTACTGCAAATCTTTTTGTTTCGTCAGTTGCTATTGGATTAAAAGCAATTTTAATTCTATCTTTGTTGAAATCTTCATCCAACACCTCTTTACCTGCAATAGCTGCCATTAGAGCAGTAACTCTCTGTTGACCATCAATGAGAACCTTTTTGCCATTAGCTTTACCACCATCTTTTGTCTGAACATCAGGATTTTTCCATGTAATTATGTACCCAGTAGGATATCCGTTGTATAACGAGTCCACCAAATCTCTTACCTGACTTCTCTTCCATACAAAAGGTCTTTGAATTTCGGGTATAACGAAATCTTCAGCTTCAATAAGACCAAGTATGGCACTTATTGAGTATTGCATTAAAGTAAACTTTTCACCGGTCATAACATTTATCTCCTTTTTTAATCTTAACCATTTTCAATTTAACACGAATATGTCAAAATGGATATTTGCGTATTTGATCTTTTTGTATTTCTGCTTTTCTTAACGTATTTTCAAACCAATCTGATGATTTTTGTAAAATGCGAATAATTTCACTTCGTATTTCCAATGCGGAATGATACTTCAAATCATCTGAAAGTTCCATTTCTTTAAGTTTATCAATATCAGCTGCCAATTCAAGATAGTTGATAGAGGTTTCCCTAATAAATTTTTTCCTTATGGTGAAATCCAATTTTTTTATTGCTTCTACATATTCATCGGCAGCATTTATTGCACCGATTATACATTCTTTATAGTTATATTTTTGTCCGCTGATTTTTTGAACAAATTTATCTGGCACAGAATCGTAAACCCTTTTGATAATTTGATACATTGCTGCGAGTTGCTCAACAACCATGTCTGCATTTTCTTTTGCCTGCGATCGTATATTACCTAAAACAAACACCACTATACCAGTAATTATCCCTGTCCCACCTGCCTGAAAAAAGGATGATAACCATTGATTTTTTTCAAATAACGATAATAGAATAAAAAGTAGTGCAACCATTAAAAGGAAAACATACATGTTGGGTATAGGCATATCCCAATATGCATTCCTTCGTTCTTTCTTAATGTATTTTAACAATGCTTTTGTTTGATCATCTTTTGGTTGTTTTCTCATTACATTCTTCCTTTATCACACTTTGCTTTTTTCTTTTTCTGCTTTCCATTCTTCGAACCGTCTTACATTTTCGGGATCAGCATAAAATCTTTTACACGCCTCATAAGTTGCTCTTGCTAACTGTTCTGTCTGATCTTTAGAAAGAGAGATGTTTTCCAAATTATATGTCTCCTCGGATATCACTTTACCCTTTTTATCAAAATGCAATATAGCTATTGGTTGTCCCTCTTCAATTTGTTTGCGAGTTTTTTCATTCATAAGAAATTTCTCCTTTATAGCATTTCATTCACTATGATTATTTCCTTTTTAAAATATGCTTTTCTAACGCATCCTCGGTAAAATTGGTATATTTATCAAAATACCCATCTATGAGTACCTCAAGATTTTTTGCTACAGACACACTATATTCAGACATTAACTTAACAAATTCAGGAACAGAGTTGACCTCATCCTCAGCCTCTCTATAGCTTCTCCAAACACTCTCCACGTAGTTATAAAATATATCTTGCGTAAATACATATTCTGTATCAAATGCTGTTTTTGTACCAATAGCAAACATTGATTTGATTTGGGTACACTCTTCTAATCGATTTTTTATATTGCGAGTGTCTTTATAGTGAAATGTCTGATCACGTATTTCTTTAATTACTTGGTATGAAAAACTTTCCTTGCCCATACCATTATTTATCCGTTCCAATTCATTTTTATGAGACTCTATTTGTCCCCAATTAGAGAACTCCATAAGATTATCCATATATTTTTCATATATTTCTCTCAATAGTTCATTTGCTTCACGCGTTATTCCTATTATGATTTTAAATAGAAACAAAAACTCAGTTCGGGTTAAATCCTTTCTCTGCAAAAGTTTGTTTATGGTATAAACATCTTCTCTGGCAGTAAAAGCCTGAAGCATTATCATTTCAAACTTGTCATCGGAACAGAATATTTCATTTATGTTTAATTCTAATTCAATCTTATTCATCATTCTATAATTTCAATTTCATATGGTTCAATTCCCACACGGTCTTGCCTAATATCATAATTGATTCTTCCATAAATTTTCACTCGATGTCCTGCACTGATAATTGAAATATCTTCTCCGTGATTGGGAACAATTAAAGCCGTTTTATTTCGTGCTCTATCATAATCAATGCATGTTTCTGCATGAGAAACTATTGGTGCACTTCCTGACATGTAGATATCCTTGAGATCTTCAACCAAAAATAAAACATTCATTATTCTAGGGAATTCAACTTCTTTATCATACAAGCTGGAGGAAACCCAACCTTCTACACATATTTCACGGTCTTGGTATGCAATGTAATCTGTTAAAATATCTGTAACTGAGGCTTGCCCAAATTTGTGAAAATGTTTAGTTTCTTTATACAAATCTTTTAATAAAATACTTTCTCCAACGCTTTTGTTATACAACGATATAATCTCATCCGCAGCAATTGCAATATTTAAATTTTGTCCTTCAGTATACGAACCACTCGTAACCCCAATTGCCACACCGCTCTTTGTTGCCAAAACACCCCCGCTACTGCCACTGGAAATGGCTGCCGTTGTTTGGATAAGTTTAACTCCTTCTTCATTACGAACATCACTAATAATTCCTGTAGAAACTACATTTTGAATACCTAACGGACTACCTACAGCTATAACTTCTTGTCCTTGTTTCAAGTCTTTAGATTCAACTAATTTAATCGGTTCTATATATGTATTACTATTACAACTTAAAATCGCTATATCAGTTTCACTATTATAGCCTGCCAATTTATCAATTTCGATTTTCTGATCGTCGTTTGTAATGGCTTTTATTGAATATGCATCTGCGATAACATGATGATTTGTAACAATAGTTTTGTCATCATATATAAAGAAACCGCTTCCAGTAGCTATTGCATTGTTTTCATCATCATATATTTCCAACAGTACAACAGATCGACTCAAATTTTCAATAACATCATCTTTGGTATAGTGAAAGAAAGCACAGACAATTACTGATAATAAAACAATTATTCCAGCTACACTTAAAATAATTTTTTTCTTGCTTTTAGAGGGTTTTATTTCTTGAGGCATTTCATCTTCAGCCTGATTTTCATCACTTATTAAATAGTCAAGTGAAACATTGAATATTTCACTCAATTTAATTAATTTCCCCATTTCCGGAACTGTTTGAGCAGATTCCCATTTTGAAACAGACTGCCTTGATACGTCTATTTTTTCAGCTAATTCTTCTTGCGATAAACCAGCTTTTTTTCTTAATTCTCTAATCTTTTCTGAAATCATTTAAAACTACCTCCTGTCTATGCTTTAGATTATATAATATAACTAAGTTGCTTTCTATCAACTTCATATGGAAGTTTGTCAACTGAGAAGCGCATTTGTTGCTAAAGCACACCATGTCATTGAAATTTATGAACAATTTCTTCTATTCGTTAATCATCTTTACAATTCTTAAACGCCTCTATTACAGGAAACATATTTACAGCACCAAAATCTAATTTATCCTTTTTACCATTTCGCATTTGTTTAGCTACATATTCCATTTGGGTTATGTGTTCACCGTCAAAGACATACTCGGTTTCGTTTAAATCACAATCAACTTTCATAAACGCCAAATACTCGTTACTGCCTTTCATTAAACGCTCCTTTGAGGTCAAATCTAACAAGTTATCTTGATATTCTACAACCACATAAGTAGTCATGAAATATACTTCCTTAACATTTCCTTGCATAATTAGCTCTGCCGTTTCATTTACCTTTCGATATACTGTAGTTTTTATGTCAGCATGAAAGGTATCCATATCATAGGTCTCGTCTTTATACACTGTCATTATTGTTGGCATCAAATCAGAAGCACCGATAATAACATGCATTAAAACAAACTTATCAAACGGGGATATTTCACTATTGAAATGAGGATTTTCCATAAACCGCTTTATAGAAAATCTTTTTATTGTCTTACCACTCGTTCCAGGTAAAACCAATGCAAGTCTACCTGCACGTTCAAATTCTTCTTTTTCGGGATAATATACATAATCACTCACAAGGAAGAAATCTTTTGGAAGTAATGAATATCCCGTCTTATCAATTTGTGTTCTCAACTCATCACACAACGGGCATTTTTCTCCAATCTCCGAGTACATCGTATCCATAAATTTCTGCATTGTAGCAACCCCAGATGTCAGTTTGTCCCACAAGTCAACGCCGCTATCTTTTTCAATAAAGGAAAATTTAACAGAAAAGAATACTTCTATTGGATTTACCACTTTGAAGAATTCTTTTAATTCTTCAATTAATGAACTTAACGGAATATCGTTTTCAACAGTAAATTGCTGAGAAGTCACATCCATACTCGTATTAGGGAAGTAAACTTTTATATCAATTCCTTTAGTAAATTCTACAGGATGAGTATGTACGGCTTTTACTCGTTGTGTATTGAAAAATGCATCCCATATTCCTGCAGACACTTTTTCATAGGTTTCAAGATGAGGAGTATGCGCTAGGGATTTTTGCATAACAAGTGTTGTACTACGATACTCTGAGAAAAAAGTATCCAAACTTGAAATATTATCAAAAAAGTTGTTTTCTGTGCTAAATCTTTTTAAACTACAAATTGCACTGTAAAACTTTTGATACGCTGGATATAGCAATCCCGGCATTTCCTCATCTCCTTTATTACTATTGATTTATCTTAAATTTATCCCAATCCTTTGCAACATGCATTTCGACGCCATTATCGAGGGCCTTAAAATGCTCCATGCCACAATGGATTTTAAGCTGTTCCGGTGTTCTTAGGTCGAACAGACTTGTGGAGCCTTTGGTTTCGAGGATGAAATACAATTTCTGCTCACCATTCTTTTCCCAAAGCACAGCCCAGTCGGGATTGTATGTTCCGATTGGTGTATCAATCTTAAATCTGTCCGGAATTTTAAAGAACATCTTTACATCAGGATCGTTGTCAAGTGCAAGTGCAAACGGTTTTTCTATGGTAGAACTATCATAAATTATGTGGTCATAGACACTATGTTCAACCTTAACTGCGTTCTTATCAAGGTTTGCTACAAGCTCACTTGAATCAAAGATTTCTTGTGCATAGTATTCTTTTCCGTCAAGCTTCACATATTTAATTCCGTCAATAGCAAGTGCGTGACGGTTGTTTTTGATAATCTGCAGGCATTGTTCCATAAAGCTCTGCGGATTGTTTAAGAAGTCTTGTGCTCTGCCACTTTTCATAATAATTTCAGCAACAGTTGATTTCTTAATCAGAGTTTCTTCGCTGATGATACCGAGAATGTATGGAAGGGATGTATATGTATCTTCCAAGTCGGTTGTTCTAAACTCTGTTTCTCTATAATTAACACCTGCATTTTGAATGTCAATATCAGCAGTTTTCTGAATAAGTCTTGCTTTTGGAATTTGCGGCATAGCCTTTAATTCCTTTACACAGTTCTCAACAAGCTTAGGTGTATCAATAACCACTCTGTAAGCGGTTTTCTGCTTAATTTTACCCCATAACTCCATAAATTCCGGAGAAAGCATAACCTGCTTGTTAAGACGGACAATAACCTCTTTGGAATCGTCCCTGATAGGCACTCTGTTATCTGCTTTCTTAACTATGCTTTCAAGTCTTTCTCTTGCAGCTTCAAATTTCTTAGGAAGGTCAAGAGTACCGTTTAAGAGAGCTTCTTTCATTGTATCTTTAATCTTTCCTGATTTTGATACATAGCCTTTATCTTCAAAGTGGGTTATCAGTTCCTTTGCATCATCATAGGTAACTGTCTTTTCTTCTTCAACCTCTTCGGGGTATGAGGTTCCTGCGATTTCTTCAACATCAACAGTTTCGCTCTTTTCAATAACCTTAATAACTTCTGACTTAACAGTTTCAAGCTCTTTAGGTACGATAACTTCGGTTGTAGCTTTCTCAACATCAACCTTACCGTCACTTGTTACGGCTCCGCTTGTCTTTAATGCTTCAACAACTGTCTGTGCCTGCTCTTTAGTAATAGTCTTTTCAACAGTTTTAGTTTCTGTGTATGTAAGACCGCTGAACAGACTGATTTGAAGTGTGCCGAACTTAACTCCGGTTTCAGTTTCAATTTCTTTCTGCAGAGTTTCTGCAAATTCAGCAAAGCTTTCGTTTGCCATAACATGAAGAATGTTTATATTCTTATCTTCAATTCTCTCGCCCGTTTGGTCAACACAAAGTCTTAAACCTCTACCAACCTTCTGTCTGCAGGTAAAGGTATTCTTTTGGTCGATAAGGGTACAAATCTGAAAGACATTCGGATTATCCCAACCCTCTTTAAGAGCAGAGTGAGAGAAGATAAAGCGAAGCGGACAATCGTAGCTCAAGAGCCATTCTTTATCCTTCATAATTGTGTTGTATGTATCGTAGTCGGCGGTTGTATCGCCTTTGGTATCTTTGAATACACCTTTTTTATCCTGAGAGAAGTAACCGTTATGAATGGTGGTTACATCTGCCGGGAACTGTTCTTTTAATGACTCATATTTCGGTGAATTGATAAGCTCTGTGTAGCATCTTTCAAACATCTGTGCATAGATGCCTTTTTCACTGTCAGGAGTTCTGTATTTTTTAACTTCGTCAATGAAGAACAGAGAGAGCACCTTAATTCCTTTTTCTCTGAAACGGAGTTCTTTATCAAGGTGTGCTTTGATAGTTCTCTTAATCTGTGCTTCTTTGATAATGCTTTCGTCAATGCTTCCGATAGACTTACCGAGCATTACAACCTCTGTATTTGAAAATTCAATACATTCAAAACCGGGAGTACAATCTATGCCGGCAATGGTATACCCGTCATAAAGTTCTCTTTCACCTGATATGAGGAATAAATCATCATTCGGTTTAACCGTAATTGTCTTTCTTGATACAGTTCCATCTTTCGTTTCCACATCAAGTTCAATTTTAGCTTTAAATCCGCTCTCATTTGATACGGAGAGTAATTTCACATAAGGCTTGTTAAAATCGTTTGCAACGGCATTTGAGGAAACACAAATCTGCTTTACAAGTCCCATCTGATAAGCATCAACGGGAGTAAGACGGTATAAGAGGTTAATCTTTTCTCTGTGTGTTGCAGAATATCTTAATACACAAGAAGGATGAAGGGATGCGATAGCTTCCTTTGCCTTGTCGGTATTGTCAACGCTCTGCGGTTCGTCAATGATAACAATAGGATTGGTGTCCTGGATATATCTCATTGCGGTTTCGCCATTGAGTTTATCCTGAGCCTGATTGATGATATTTTCAGCTTTCTTAAAAGCATCAATATTGATAATCATAATCTCTATGTTATTGCTTGTTGCAAACTGTCTTACATCAGAGAGCTTGCTTGAGTTATAGATAAAGTATCTGCACGGTGTATTGTCATAGCTATTCTGAAAGTGCTCTCCGGTAATCTGCAGAGATTTATATACACCTTCACGGATAGCAACAGAGGGAACTACAATAATAAACTTTGTAAAACCATATCTTTTATTAAGCTCAAAGATAGTCTTTGTGTAAACATAGGTTTTACCCGTACCTGTTTCCATTTCAACACAGAAAGAACGGTGTGCAGCTCCTTCATCATCGACAATATCATTTGTCATAGGGAGATTGTTTCTTCTCTGTATTTCGTGCATATTTGTAAGTAAAGCATCGTTGGATATGCTGATAACATTTCCAATGCCAAGCTCATTCTGATTGATTAAGTCAATCGCTTCTATATTTGTTATTTCAAAAGTAGAACGCAACTTTTCCTGACCTTTGAATAAATCCGCAACTGAATCTACTGCATCGGTCTGAAATTGTTGGTTTTTGAATTTTAGTTTCATTTATTCTCACCTCTCTGCAAATCATCGGTCTGTATTTTCTTAATAAAATCATCAAAATGAAATGCAGTATTTTCATAATACTTATTTACCTTACCAATAAGTCTTGTATCAATAGAAACTAATTTACAATGATTGTATATACAAGCTTCAGCAATTATTGCATCTCTCAGATGTCTTTTATTGTTATTATAAATTTCATAAAACATTTGAACTCGTGGCTCCAAACTATTTTCGGAATCCATAACCCTATAAGTTCCATCAAGAATCGTATATGCAAAATAAACAGGATGACCATAACAAGAAACACGCATAACATCAAGTTCATCGAGAATTTTCATTATTCTTGGTGCATTAGGATTTGGTATCCAAGGTTCTTTGTATGCAAGAGTTCTATCAGGAACACCCCATATTTCTCGTTCTTGTACTTCTGTTTTGAAATAAGCATATCCAATGTTTTTTGCTAACAGAAGCTTTTCTATATCTTCCGAGTTTCCAAGTAACCTTTTATCATAAACGCACGAATCAAATATGATGTTATTTTTATTATTTTCATTAGGTATATAACAATCACTTGCAATCTTTGTTAGTTCTATTTTTCTCACCCTTTACACCAACTTCAACTCAATAGCTCTGTCTTTCAAAATGTAATGTGCATTTGATAATGCAGAATCATCCGCAAAGCCTGCTTCTGCACATATAATCTTTGCCGGAGCATACTGTGCCATAGCTTCAATATCTTCAGCAGTAATCTTATCAGCAAGGCAAATCATAAGTATAAAATCGCCTACGATATATGCAATCTTATCATTGATTTCCATATACTGCACTTCCACATCAAGAGGAATACCCATTTTAAGCATAACTTCATAGACAACATCCATATCTGTTCTGTCATCTTTAACTGTGTCAATCATTGCATTAAGTCTTTCATAGAACAAATCAATCTGCTTGTCCTGAATAGGTGTTCCGTCCCAGATTTTGAGGTTTGAATCATCAAGTTTGAATACCTTGAATCCAACATCAAGAGGTTTTTTATCCTCTTCGCCAAGTTCTGTTTGAGCATTATCTTCGAGGATTTTTTTGCCTGCTCTACGAATACGTTCCTTGCCAATTTCACATATATTTTTATATCCGGCTTTAAAGGCTTCGGATTTTTCTTCCGTCAATTCAGGTAATTGAACCATTATAAATCTTCTGTTCCCACCATCTTCTGCGTTAAGTTCCATTACAGCATGAGCCGTTGTAGCAGAACCAGAGAAGAAATCTAATACTATGCATCCCTCATTAGAATATAGTTGCAAACACCTCTTGAGGAGATCAACAGATTTCGGATAGTCAAAGTATGATTTTCCATCAAATAATTGCATAAGTTTCTTTGCCGCATCTTGTGAATGTCCTACTTCCGTATATTTCCATATAGTCATAGGAGTCATTGTGCTCTTCACTTCAGAAGCAAATTTTTTTATTGAAGGCGCACTATTACCGTCTGCACCAAACCAAACTCTTCCATCTTTTTTCAACTCTTCAAATTTTTCAGGCGTATAAAGCCAACATCTGCCAGAAGAAGGTTCTACAACTCTTCCGCTTGGAAGTGTCAGAGGATATACTCTTTCAGCAACGGGTGGTCCAACAGTCGCATCTGCAGCCTTCCAAGGTCCACGCGGATCGTTATCTATATTTTTATATCTTCCTAATGCTTCATCAGTTTTTGGCAAACCATTACATACTAATATGTTTTTATTTTTAGCATACACCAATATGTAGTCATGACATTCTGAAAAATGCTTTTTTAAGTTTACAGGTGCGTATGCTCTCTCCCAAATTACTTGTGCAATAAAATTCTCTTCTCCAAAGATTTCATCACATAGTTTTCTTGAATTAGTGATTTCGTTGTCATCAATACTAACAAAAATCACACCATCTTCAGACAATAAATTATAAGCCAACCTCAATCTTGGATACATCATATTAAGCCAATTTGTATGGTATCTGCCCATTGTTTCGGCATTTGATTTAGTTGTCTGCTGAGTAACTTCCTTGTAACGAGCCATAGGATCTGCAAAGTCATCCTCATAAACAAAATCATTACCTGTGTTGTACGGAGGATCTATGTAAATCATTTTAATTTTGTTGTAATATGCTGTCTGGAGAAGCTTCAGGACCTCAAGGTTATCGCCTTCGATATAAAGGTTCTTTGTTTCATCGAAATTAACACTTTCGGCCTTGCAAGGGCGAAGTGTTCCTGTTGAACGCTTTTGGGCAAGCTTTAATGCTTCAATTTTACCTTTCCATTCAAACTTATACTTTTCAAAGTCATTATCTATGTATTCTCCGCAAAGAGAGAGGAGCTTGTCTATATCAAGCTTGCCTTCTGCAAAGCACTGCGGAAATACAGATTTTAATTTCTCCATTTCTGTCTGTTCAATATTCATTGACATACCATCCATTTTATTTAATTCCATAATTCTCTGTCCTCTCTGATTAGATTTTTACAATCCAGTGGCCGTTCTTATCAGCACCAACTCTGTCGATTACATTTTTTTCTTTTAATGCTTTAATGTTTCTTTCGATTGTTCTTGGTTCAACCTCTGCGTATTTTGCCATTTCCTCAATTGTGCTATTTGGGTTGTTCTTTAAAAGTTCAACAATCTTTCTTTGCGTTTTATTTAATTTTACACCGACATTTACACCGACATTTTTGTCGTTTACACCGACATTTTCATCTTCTTTTTCTTCAAAAATGTTCTTAATGTGTAAATAACGATTTTTCAGTTCGTTAGATTCATTCAAAAGTAAGTTCCTGATAAATTTTTCAAGATATACCGTTGTCTCATGAACATTCTCTTTCAGGTTGTTATAATTTGCTCTCACAAGTGCGTTTCTGAAATACCATGCATTCTCTGCAAATATATCGTTTGTGGCATCATATCCTAACGAGCGCAGATATTTAATAAAGAAAACTGCTGTTGTTCTTGTATTACCCTCACCAAATATATGAATCTGCCAAAGTCTTGATACGAAAAACGCAAGGTGTTCTATAATCTCGTCTGTTGAAAGCCCTTTATAGCTGAACTTCTTTTCCTGTTCAAAATCATATTCAAGAGTCTGTCGAAGTTCTGTAGCATTTCCATAGAGAACTGTAGCACCGTCAAGCACCCATTCTTTTTTGGTTATGTTATAATCACGAATCTTTCCTGCATGCTTATAAATGCCTGAAAATAATTTTTTGTGAATTCCGATGTATTCACTCGGTGAAAAGGTAAAGGCTTTTTCTGAAAGAATAGCAGCTATACGAACAGATACCTTGTCTGCTTCCTCGGTTCGGTCATCTTCTGCTTTTTTTGAAACCGTTTCATAATAGCTATTAATTCTTTTTTCTGCATCCTCCATTGAAATATAGCCTTCAATGTTTTCAATAGCAGTCTTAACAAGATGCTCTGACGGTTCAAGTCCGTCAACTGCCTGAAGCCCGATCGCAGTGCTCCAAGCATAGCCTTTATCTCTTTTGTTTGGTTCTGATTGTTTTATATAATCTTTAAAAGGATCTTGATACATATTCTGGTTTCCTCCTTTTACTGTAGCCTATAAATCATTTCTAAATGATATAGTAAATTTTGCTTCATATCCTTCGATTTTCTCGCATTCCACACATATTATTTGTCCGCTTTTAAATCCATAAACACTTTCATAAAATATATCTATATAATAACGATCATTTTCGCCGTCTATTCTGTTCCCAACAAACATTGGTAGTCGGTATAAAAAACTACAATCCTCATTAACCTTGACAATTGGTTCAAATCTGTCAACCATTTCAATGCCAAATTCATCATAACATTGTATTTTTATCTGTCGTGCTAATCCCTCTCCGACATTTTTAAGTGATATGTTAAAGTAAAGTTCTGCTTCAGGATCTCTTTCATCATGAGTTAGTACCGTTGTTGTCCAAACATTATTCTTTTCTGTCATTTGCACATTTTCATAGTTTTCTTGGAAAAATGTGTTTGCTTGAAATTCTATGTTTTTCAAAGTAAATACGGGTACTTTTTCGTATCTATGTTCCATATCAAATACTTTTAGGCTAAATTTTCTTATCTTCTCATTTTGAACAAGTGCAACAATTCCTAATACAGTAGATCCTAAAAAAGATAATATGGAGCCATAAAAACCTAGCATATCTGATGCATCCCATAAAGTTACATATCCTGTATCCGCTTTGTATGCTTCATTTATTATGAAAGGTATGGAGATAAAGACAGTGATTATAAGTATTGCTATAATCCATATCCACCATCGTTTATACCACTTTTTATGTATTGCAAAAAATCTTCTAAAAAAACTTTTAATTTTATACACAGTTAACTCCCTCTATTTCTAATTCAAAATGCCGCATAAGTCTTGCATTTATCTGTTCTCGTTCTAAAAACTTTTTTATATCTTCTTCGCAAGCAAGGTCAATTCTCATAGCATCAAAATATATGCTTTCTTCTTTTTGCATTAGATTATTCTTTGCTTCACCGAGCTTGCGAGAGAGAGTAAGTCTTGCCATTCTGTCACTTGATTCTGCCTCAAGCTGCTTTTCAACATCTGATATTGCAGTTCTCAAATCCTGCAGAGTGTGTTCAAGTGCATTTTTATCTGTTGTAGCTTTCAGCTTCATTCTGTCAATTTCTTCGGCCTGGGCAGAATTATTGTCTTGAATGGATTGCTGAATAAACTCATCCAGAGGAACAAGCCTGTCCATTTTACCGGGAGAATGACTTTTAAGCCAACAAGCGTGTTTTCTGCCTGATTCTTCATAATCTGCTACAGGATATGACAGAATTTTCAAGCACTCATCATTTGTAAGTTGTTTCCCGCTTTCTGTAATACCGCAAAGGAGATTGAAAACCTTTCCGGTAAGTCTTCTTCCTGCAAGAATATCTACTGTGTAGAAAGCTATCTTGCACGGCTCTGCAACACCTTCAACAGTTAGTTTTCCTGTATCGCTGCACTCAACATTATTGATTATGCCTTTTGCAAGCGGAGAAATAAGAGCGATTTTCTTAAACTCTTTTAATGCTTTGTATCTTTTGTTTTGTCCTCCGGTCCAATAGTAGAAAAGGAACGGAAGCTCTGTATAGTCTGTTGATTTTACCGTTTTATCTTCTTCGTTTATAACAAAATAGCAGTCTGTATGGTTCTCGTTGTATTCTTTGAAGAAGTATTTTACAAGCTCCCATAAGTCTGAATTGACTTTTTGAATCCTTTCATCCGCATACTTTGGTGTGATTTTTACCTTTTTTGCAAGCTCGCTTGTAAAGGTGGTAAACAAAACTTGTTCTGCTGATTCAACATCCCGTCTGTTTTCTTCTTCATATTGTAAGAGTGTTTCTTCGTACTCGGCATCTATTTGTGCTTTTGTTCTTGTTTGGAACTCTTTTAAGGTTTTGGTAATGTCATCTGTAAAACCTCCCAAAATTGCATCCGTCTGACCAAACACACCGTCAGCAACCAACATTCGCTTATTTACAAGCTCAAGTTTACGGACATCTGCCATATTGCTTTTATTTAAGAAGTTCAGAACGATGACATCATTCTGCTGATTAAGCCTGTGGCATCGGTCTATTCGTTGCTCCATTTTCAAAGTGTTATACAGCAAATCATAGTTTATAACGAGCGAAGCTTCTTCAAGGTTAAAACCTCTTGCACCGTTGTCGGTGGATATAATAATCTCTCCGTCCGTCTTAAACCCGGATATTTCTCTGTAATCCTTTGAGTCATTGTAAATGTATGTTTTATAGCTATCTTTCAAGGCATCATACAAATACTGTTGCGTTTCTCTTTTTTCTGTGAATATAACTGCTTTTTTATTTGCTCCGGCTTTCTTTAGTAGCTTGAAGCATTGTTCCAAAGCTTTTATAAGCAGTTTCAATTTTTCATCTGTTTCTATATCATCGCAAGCAGTAAGCATTGCCTTAAATTCGTCAAGCTCTTGCTCACCGCCGTTTGTTTTCTCAAGTCGCTTTATAATTCCTTCAATAGCTTTCCTTATTGCAGGAGTTGACGAACCTTGCAAATCAAATAACATAAGTGCCAGATCGTATGGCTTCATTTCGGGGAAGGCTATCTTTTGAGGTTTATCTATATATGCTTTTAACAGGTCATATAGCTTTTGTTCTTGTTTTGATTGTTCAAATTCGCAAGTGATAACTACTCTTTCAGGGATTTTCGCATAATGTCTTGCCTGACTCCTTAGTGTTCTGAAACAATACTTGCTCACAAGTTCTGCAAGTTCAGGATAATTCTCAGGTTTCCTGAAATATCTTGACATATATTCCTGCTCGGATGGGAGTATGGTTTCATCAATGAAATACATAAGTCCGTATAAATCAAGAATATTCTTTTCGATTGGAGTTCCGGTTAAAAGTAGCTTGAATGAGTCTTTCGCAATTCTCTTTAAAATTTTTGCTTGCTTGTTATCTTCTTTATGAACAGAGGATAACAGACTTGCTTCTTCAAACACGGTTAAATCCCATGCAGTCTTTTCGATTAGTTCACTATACTGCGTTGCAAAATCGTATGTAGTTAATACTACTGCATCTTGCTCGAATGTTTCGCCGTTTGTTTTTACTTGTTCTGCATTTGCGATTGTGATGAACGGAATGGAATACTTGTTTTCAATAAGCTTTTCCCATTGAATAATCAAATCACTATTGGGAACTACAATTAAGATTCTCGTTTTGCCTTCATACCATTTCTGCGTGACAACAAGCATAGCTTCTGTTGACTTTCCAAGCCCACTTTCATCCATCAAAACTACACCCTTTGTATAAGGCGAGCGTGTTGCAAAAAGTGCTGCGCCGACCTGATAAGGGTACACCTTTATATCTGATGAGGCAAAAGTCGGTATGAATTTATCGTCATCCTGCAAGCTATCAAGTATTCTTGCTGTGTAGTATGCATGAAACGGTGTTGCGGTCATAAGAATCTCCTTTCTGTAATTTTATCAGAATAACTGTACTAAAAACAGTACACCTTATTCTTCAACAAGCTCCATAATGTCATCAAGGTTGCAATCAAGTGCTTTGCATATTTTGACCAACGTATCGGTCGTTACGCTTTCTCCTTTACTCATTTTAGAAATGGTAAAAGTACTTATATCAGCTTTTTCTGCAAGTTCTTTTTTCAGCATATCCTTGTCAATTAAAAGCTTCCAAAGCTTTTTGTATGATACAGCCATCTCAGTCACCTCTTCTAATTAAAATATGACAATATATATTATAACACTTTCTGCTCCACTTTACAATAGTTTGTATAAAATTTGTTTAGGAAATTCAAAAACAAGTTTAGAAAAAACTAAATTCACCAAGCTTCAAACCTGATTTTACCCATAAATGCAAAAAAGAGGGTGAAACCAAGCATTTCTGCTCAGTTTCACCCTC
>JAZTXF010000107.1:0-1863 GCA_045636305.1 Candidatus Gastranaerophilaceae bacterium
TACATTGCAAATGCAGAGAATAAACCTCTATTGACTATTATGTTTGAACAATCTAAAAAAGATGCAGACCCAAATGTTCAAGCTGTAGCAACAGAAGCTTTAAATAAACTTTCTCAAATCTAGATGTAAAAACTGAGAAAGACAACCTCCCGATTTAGGGAGGTTTTTTCTTGCGTAACAATTTATTAATATTAAGCCTACAAAAAAATTTACTTGTATAATAGTTTTATGGATAAGCAAACAAACGAAAAAGTAATTAATATTTTCAAAAACGCTGATAATACACAACAAGCTCAAAATGACACTCCTGCTATTAAGTTTTTTGCGGGAGTAAACTACGTAAGACTTGATGAAGATGCTAATGGACATCCCTTCAATAAAAAAAACCTTATTGAAAATGCAAAAAATATTTCATATATTGTCAGAGTTTTAAAACAAAAAAACAAGAAACATTCTTTATATAACTACAATGTACCATATGATAAGCTGGTTGAATTTATATCTATGTTTGAAAAAAATGAACTAAGCGGAACAATTATAGACATAGATAAATATATTCCAAATGAACTTGCATAGCTTTTCAAAAAAACAAATTTGTAGTATATTAAGAGAGTGATTCTTCAGTTGATGTTTTTTATCACAAGTAAGAATAAAAAAAGGTATATTAACAATTGAATATAAAATCCAAATCAAAATATTTTTGATTAACTTAATGGGCAGTTAGCTCATTTGGTGATGTGATTTTTTATAAAAGTTTTAAAAACAGAAAGGTTTATTATGGCAAAAAGTATTGTAATTGCAGAACGAGATAATATCGCAGCAGTTCTTGAAAACGATAGAGTTATGGAATTTTTTGTACACAGAGGAGATATTCTTTTAGGAGATGTTTATCTTTCGAAAGTTGACAACATTCTTCCAAGTATAGATGCAGCATTTGTTGACGTTGGTTCCGACAAAATGGGATTTCTTCACGCTGAAGACATAATAGGAAAAGGTGCGCTTAAAGATAAAATTAAGCCTAATCAAAATCTTATTGTTCAAGTTGTAAAAGAACCAACCGGCCATAAAGGTCCAAGAGTAACTACTGAAATCAGTCTTCCCGGTCGTTTTTTGGTTTTAATGCCCCAAGAAACAGGAGTTAATGTTTCCAGAAAAATAACATCACAAAAAGAAAGAGCTAGATTAAAATCTGTTGTAAACTTAATCAAACCTGTTGGTGTGGGTGTTATTGTCAGAACAGAAGCAGAAGGTCAAACAGAAGCGGAAATTCAAGACGATTTGGAAATGTTACTTGAAAAATGGAACACCATTATAACTGCTGCAGAATCACACACGGCTCCTTGTATAATACACCGTGACCAAGACTTGCTTTATCGAGTTATTAGAGAAGCATGTTCTGAAGATGTAACGCAAATCACTGTAGATACAGCTTTTGCACACCAAAGAGTTTCTCAACTGCTTCAGGCATGGAATATGAACAGAAATATCAATGTTGAAACCTACAAAGGTTCTCAACCTTTACTTGTTGCTTCAGGAATCCACAAAGAAATTAAAGCTGCTTTACAGGTTAAAGTAAATCTTCCTTCCGGCGGTTATTTATTCATCCAACCGACAGAAGCACTTACCGTTATTGACGTAAACAGCGGTAAATTCACAAGCTCAGCGACACAAGATGAAACTATTGTAAAAACAAATATTGAAGCGGTTCATGAAATAGCTCGCCAACTTAAACTCAGAAATATTGGCGGTATGATTATTATAGACTTTATAGATATGAACTCAAGAACAGATAAACTTGCTATCATGCAAGAATTAGAGCTGGCTTTGGAAGATGACAAAGCAAAACCTCAAGTTGGACAACTA
>JAZTXF010000108.1:0-73183 GCA_045636305.1 Candidatus Gastranaerophilaceae bacterium
AGAAGGTAGTGATTGGTTCTGGTGGTTTGGTGAACCAAATGATTCGGGACAAGATGAAGTTTTTGATTATTTGTTTAGGGTTCATCTTATAAATATTTATAATATGTTTCAAAAGCCCGTCCCAGACTATTTGGAAGTTCCTCTTATTATGTATATGGGAAAACCTTTAAAAAATCCTAAAAGTAATATTACTCCGGCAATAAAAGGTACAATTGCCAAAAAGGATTCTTGGAAAAATGCAGGTTGTATTGAAATTCCGGATGGGCCAATCTTGCAAAGTAATAAGCCTTTTGACAAGATTTATTTTGGCTGTGATGAAAATAATTTATATTTGCGTTTTGATATGAATCAAACTTATTTGAATAATAAAATTGCAAATGCCCATGAGTACTTGAACTATTTTCAAACGCATATTTATCTAAAAAATGAACGACTTGCTCATCAGGAGTCTGCAACGGTGAGGACAATAACTAAGGCTGAAACCGCATACCCAAGTTTATTAGATAAATATACCCATGAAGTTTTGCTTGTCTTTTTAAAAGGTGGTTTGGCTCCTGTTATTATGTCTAAGGCAAAAAGTGACGGGCTTTGGATGTTGAAAATGTCAAACAAGGTTAAAGCTGCATTTGTTGATATAATTGAGGTCGCAATTCCTTTTGATGACGTAAATATTAAAAAGGGTGAAATATTAGATTTTGTTATTGTAAATGCTGCATTGGGTATAGTTAATGACGTGTACCCAAAAGATGCATTGCTTTCGATTGTCAGACCTTAATCGTATTTTATAGCTTATATTCCTTTTCAAATCCAAATAAAGAGCTTATAGACTCGTCATCGTGGATTCTTGAGATAGCTTCACCCAGCAATGGAGCTATGCTTAATTGAACTATTTTTTCCGGTAGAGTCTTTTTATTTAAAGGAATTGAGTTAGAAACAACAACTTGTTTTATCGGAGCAGCTTCAAGTCTTTGTAATGCAGGACCTGAGAAAACTGGGTGCGCCGCACAAACATAAATGTCTTTGGCACCTTCTCTCTTAAGTAATTTCGCTGCTTCCGAAATGGTACCTGCAGTATCAATCATATCGTCAAACATAACAATATGTTTGTCTTTAACGTCACCAATTACGTGATCAGCAATTGCTTCATTATGTCTGTCACGGCGTTTGTCGATAATAGCCATTGGGCAGTCAAGTTCTTTTGCAAAATATCTTGTTCTTGGAACTCCTCCTGTGTCAGGGCTTACGGCAACAAGCTCGTCAGAAGGAATGTTTTGTTTTTTAATATAGTCAACAAGTACAGGTGTTGCAAATATGTGGTCAACAAGTATATTGAAAAAGCCTTGGATTTGCCCTGTGTGTAAATCCATTGCCAAAATTCTGTCTGCTCCGGCTGTTGTCAGTAAATCAGCAACAAGCTTAGCTGTGATTGCTTCACGACCTGAAGTTTTTCTGTCCTGTCTTGCATAGCCATAGTATGGAATAACGGCAGTTATTGTTTTTGCGCTGGCTCTTTTAAATGCATCTATTATAATTAAAAGCTCCATAAGGTTTTCGTTAACAGGATTGCAAACGGGTTGAACTATAAAAACGTCATCCCCGCGAACACTTTCTTGGACTTGAACATAAATTTCACCGTCAGCAAAGTTTTTAATAATCATTGGACCTACGGTTGTGCCGAGGTAGTCAGCAATTTCTTCAGCAAGCTGTGGGTTAGAACGACCTGAAAATAATTTTATGTCGTGAGTCGGATAAATTACTTTTTCTCTTTCAGTTGTTGGCATTTCTAATTCCATATTTTCACCTTTTCCTTATTTGTTTTTAACCCAGTTTTCAATTACACGAAGAGCTGCGCGGGTTATCCCCAGCGCATTTTGAGCTAAGTCTTTTGTCAAAACGCTTCCAGCTGCAAGGTTTGCGTTTTCGCCAAGTGTCGCGGGCGCTACAATTACAGAATTAGAGCCTGTATTAGCACCGTCTTTTATTATTGTTTTGCTTTTAACTTTTGTTATCGGATTGTAATTTGCTGTGATTGTCCCTGCTCCAAGATTGCAACCACTGCCGACTTCGCTGTCGCCAACATAACTTAAGTGACATATGTTAGTGTTTGATTTTACCGTTGCTTTTTTTAACTCTACAAAATTTCCGATTTTTACCGAGTCAGCAAGCTCCACATCCCCCCTAATATGGGCGAATGGACCTATTTTACAGTTTTTACCAATTTTGTTTTTACCTGTTATGTAAACATTAGGTAAAATTAATGTGTCCGAACCAATTTCTGTTTCCGGAGAAATCCAAGTTGACTGTGGATCAACGATTTGTACCCCATTATCAAGATGTTTTTGTATTGTTATTTCGTTGAGAATTTTTGTAGCTTCTGCCAAGTGGGTTTTTGAATTTATTCCAAAAATTTCATAATTGTTTTCCAAGATGAATGAATCTGTTTTGAGATTTTTCTCAACAGCCCATTTTACTATATCTGTGAGGTAGTATTCGCCTTGAGCATTATCATTTTTAAGTTCTTTAAACGCAGGAGAAATTTCTACCCAGTTAATGCAATATATTCCGGCATTTATTTCTTTAATAGCTTTTTGTTCAGTTGTTGCATCTTTTTCTTCAACGATAGCCTTTAAGCCAATTTCATCACGTATAATTCTGCCGTAGTTAGTTGGGTTTTCAAATATTGCAGACATTACTGTCAGTGATGATTTATTTTTTCTGTGTGTGTCTATAAATTTTTTCAGAGTAGTTTCTGTTATAAGAGGTGTGTCTCCGCATAAAATAACGACTTGTCCGTCAAAGTTTTTTAAATCGTCCACAACAAAAGATATTGCGTGTCCTGTGCCTAATTGAGGCTGTTGCAATCTGGTTGCGGTGTTTGGGTAATTTTTTTGACAAAATTCTTTTACTGCTTCTGCTTGATGCCCTACAATAACGTATGAAAAATCAATTTCTCCAGATTTTTCTGTTGCATCAAGAACATATCCTAAAAGGGTTTTATTGAAAATTTCGTGTAAAACTTTTGATTTGTCAGACTTCATCCTTGTGCCTTTTCCCGCTGCAAGAATAACTGCTTTTGCCTTAGATGTTGTCATTTTTTCACCTCAAATTTTCTATATGTATATTTTAGCATAGAGAAAATTAAAAGCTATGCAATATTTTGTTATCGGTAATTTTAATAATTTATCGCGTCTTCTTCGAGAACGCGCCCTGCACAGAAAGTAGCTTGCCAACTATTATTGTTTACACTTTCTGTTGAACAATAGTTATTTTCTTTCCAATAAAGCCTATAATTATAGGCTTTGGTTGATTCTTTTGTGCCCAAAGGAATAATTCCGAAGTGGTTTTCAAGGTTATTATGGCGGGGACCATGAAAAAAGAATTTCTCAAAATAGAGTCTTCGGTCGTTGCGCTCCATGAGTGTCAGGCAAAATATCAACTTTACCTGTCAAGTGGTTTAGGTGACATTTTGCAATATATAGATTCTTGCTGGCAACCGCTTTTCTTATGATTTCAGAGTGGTCCAACAGCATTTGCTCGACCCAATAGGTGTGTTTTTTTGCAAAATCATTACTATCTTTTATTTTTCCGTATTCTGTAAATACGGGATAGACACAATCCATAATTGAGTTGAATTGAAAAGGTGTTTGCGGGTATGTTTCGCAAGCATATTGCATAATTCCGCAATCATCATGACCAAGTAAAATCAATAACGGCAGTTTTAATTTTTTTATACCGTATTCAATACTTTCTATAACATTAGGACCTGCTGCAATTCCGCCTACTCTTACTACAAAAAGCTCTCCAATACCGCAATCAAATATGATTTCGGGCACGGCTCTTGAGTCTGAACAACTCAAAACCATTGCATCAGGTGCTTGGTGAAATGCAAATTTTTGCAATGTTTCAACACTCATATTTTTTTCCGTAGGCGTGCCGTTTACAAAATTTTGGTTACCCAATATTAGCCGTTCTAGTTCTCGTTTTGCTTTTTTATACATTTTTATTTTTTTTGTTTTTTATCAATTTAAAACCAATTATGTAAAATATGACTAATAGTATAGAAACTATTAAAACAATTTCTTTTAAATGTGTTTTTATTGCTTCACCAAAAAACATTAATAACGCAGAAACAAGGAAAAATCTAGCTCCTCGACCAAATATGCTTATTAATACAAATAAAAACCAGTTCATATTTAAGATGCCGCTGGTCCACGCAAAAATGTTATAAGGAACAGGTGTTAGCGCTGCGGTAGCAACAGCTACGGTACCCCATTTTTGGTACATAGCTTCGACTTTTTCAAACATATCTTTTTTGTTTCTAAACACCCAGTTGAAAAACGGTCTTCCTCCGATTTTGCCTAATAACCAACCTGTTAGCCCGCCAAAGGCAGAGCCAATTGTTGCTATTGCTGCATAGAATAATCCTTTTTGTGGGTTAGCTAAATCCATTGCTATAAGCAAAAAATCCGGAGGAGGAATAACTATAAAACTTTCGAGCCAAGCATTTAATCCCAGTCCCAAAACTCCATTTTGTTCAAACCATATTTGTAGTGTGTTAAATATTTCGTGCATAGTTTAATTTTACACTAAAAAACAATGTTAGCAATTAAATTAAATCTGCTAAGTAATTTTGTATGGAAACCCCAATTTTTTCAATATCTATAATGGGTGCGTTTATTTTTAACTCTTGGTCTGATGCTATAAATATGAGATTTGTTATATCTATTACTCGTTCTTCAATATTAAAAAATGATTTGTAATATATTTTATCAGAGGTGTTTCCTTTGTAGAGGTTAACTGTTTTGAATAAAGCTTTATAATCTTTTAAGAGGTCTAATATAAAAGTGTTTTTTTTGTTCAAGACATCAGCAGAAGAAGGCATGTTTGCGACAAAAATACCGTCTTTTTTTAGGTGTTTTTTTATGGTTTCAAGATATTCTTTTTCGCAAAATCTTGTATCTATACCTTCATCGGATGCGACATCTACGATAATTAAATCATATTTTTTCTTTGTGTTGTTTAAAAATACAAGCCCGTCTTGCAGTTCAAAATTGAAAATTGGTGGTTGTTTGAAATTAAAGAAGTTTTTAGCTATTTCTAAAATATTTTCTTCTATATCTACAACTTCAATTTTTTTTAAATTTTTAAAAAGTTTTTCAAATTGATTTACAACAATACCGGTTCCCAGTCCAATTAAAAGAATGCTTTCAATTTTTGGGTTAAACAAATATGGAATTAAAAAATAATTAATATAAGGTATATTACCTTTGTAAGTTGGTGTATTAATATATCCTGCTTGATATGTATCTTTATAATGTAAAAAACGTCCAATTTCATTTTCGACAATTTTTATGTGATGAAAGAAGGACTCTTGTTCATATAATATTTTATCGTTGAAGGTTTTATTGTTAATTATTTCTAATAATTTTTCATCAGGTTCGTGAATAGCAAGTTCTTCAGGAGTTATAATCATTTTAATCTTACCTGTTCTATGAGTTTTGATATGTTGTGTTTTGAATTTTTCCAGTCTTTTAGTATTAAATCAGCCGGACATAGTCCATCATATATTAATTCCATTATTGGTTCAAGAAATTTTTCCTCGCCGGTGGCTTGCTTTATTAGTCCTTGATAAGCAATATTCAGAATAATTTTTGCATAATCAAGTAATTTTTTATTTCCTATTTTTGTATTAAGAGCGTGTTTTGGTACGTCATTTCTTAAATACATAAAATCTTCGTATTTGAGTCTTTTTAATATATCAAAAATATTTTGAAGGGTTTCAGGATTGTAAAAAATACCTTTGTATAATGCGGGAATGGCGTATTTCATATCCCCAAATTGAGTGTCTTGGTTTCTTATTTCTATTATATTTTTTAGCCTGACTTCAGGGAAAAATAGGGTTGAGTGAAGGTTATAGTCCTCTTTTTCTGAAGTAAAATTCTCCCAACCTTTTTCAACAAAATTTTCAAAATTAATTTTTCCGCCAATTTCTATTATTTTGTTATCTCGTTGTATAAACAACAAAGGTACCTGAAATACTGCGTTAATATAATCTAAGAATGAAAAATTTTCGTTATGGTTAAAAAGTTTTGGACTAACAAGTCCGCATCTGTTTTCATCAGTTTTGAGCCAAGCCAGTGCACGAGTAGATTTGTACCCTGTTATTTTGCCGCATCTTATTGGTGAATTTGCAAATATTGATGTAGTAAAAGGAGAAAGCATCATTGCTACTTTATATTTTTTTATAGCATCAATTTCGTCTGTGTAGTCTAATGAAACTTGTATTCCGGCTGTTTCTCTCATCATGGAAAAACATTTTTCGCCGGTCATGTATTTAGCCATTGTTTGATAGCGACGTTTGGGGATTATTTCAATTTCATTTCCGTCCGTAAAAGGAGATATTGGATATTCAAGCATAGAAATGCCCAAAAACTCAAGTATTGGCTTGATTTTAGAATCAAGAGTTTCAACTTCTTTTTTTATTTCAAAAATAGAATACTGCGGAGTTAAGCTGTATTCTGTCTGGCCTCCGGGTTCGAGTGTTATTGTTGTGTTTCCTTTTTTAATCCCGTTTATAAAGTTTAAGTCCGTAATATATTTCCATTCATCGTTATAGGCCATTTGTCGCAGCAGTCTATACATTCCATTTGCACCAAAATAATCAACTGCCGAATTTGAGTTTTTGTAAACAGGAAGTCTTTCAATTTCAAGTCCGATTTTATGGTTATTTTTTAACTTGCAAGCACCATAAAAATCCCGACAAATCTCGGTTTTTAGTATATCTGTTCTGTTGTTTTCAATTTTTTTTATTGTCATGGTTGTAACAATATCAAAAGTCATGGATTAAAACATTTAGCTGTTTGTATTATTATAATACTTATATGGATTACTACAATAGAGCTAGACAATTTAGAACAAAAAAACGGCTGGGACAAAATTTCCTTGTTGATGGGAGTATTATTGATTTTATTATAGAAAAAGCTTGTTTGTCCAAAGCTGATACTGTGGTAGAAATAGGTCCGGGGGCAGGTTTTGTCACGGAACAGTTGGTTCAAAATGCAGGAAATGTCGTTGCTGTAGAGCTAGACGAAGAAGCGGTTGAAGTCGTAAAAAAAATAGGTGCTAAAAATTTGCAAATTGTTCACAGCGATGTGTTGAAGGTGGATTTTTCACAGTTTGGTAAAGGGCTAAAAGTAGTTGCGAATATTCCATACTATATAACAAGTCCGATTTTAGCTCATTTATTAGGTGAAATTGATGATTTGGAGCATGTAAATCGCAATTGTATAGATGAAGTGATTTTAATGGTTCAATATGAAGTAGCGCAAAGGCTTGTGGCGACTGAAACTTCTCCTTCTAAACAATATGGGTTATTAACTGTTTTGGCTCAGTTTTTTGCGGATGTTGAGATAATAAAAAAAGTTCCTTCAAAATGTTTTTATCCTCGTCCAAAGGTTGATAGTGCGCTTGTAAAATTAAAAGTCAGAAAAGAACCGTTGCTTAAGCTTTCAGATTATAAGTTTTTTAGACGGGTTTTGAAGGCGGCTTTTGCATCAAGAAGGAAAAACATTAAAAATTGTTTATGTAATGCCGGGTTTGATAAAGAGGTAGTTTCTAAAACTTTACTTCAATTAAATATTTCAGAAAATGTCAGAGGTGAAAGCTTGTCTATAGAATCTTTTGGTAAATTGTCAGAAAAATTGAAAGAAAATTTATGCAACAAATAAAAGTTCAAACACCTGCAAAAATAAATCTTACGCTTGAAATTTTAGGCAAACGGCCTGATGGATTTCATAATATTCAAAGTATAATGCATACTATCTCTTTATGTGATTTTTTAACTTTTAGAATGGAAGATTGTAATGAAGAAAAAAATATTATTTTGTTAAAAGGGACGAGTCATCAAATACCTTATGATGATAAAAATATTGTATTTAAAGCAATTAATTTGTATTTACAGACAGTTGGAGTATCAAGTAAAAAAATAGAAGTATTCATAGAAAAGAATATTCCTGTGTCTGCAGGATTGGCGGGTGGAAGTACAAATGCAAGCGGGGCTTTTTTAGCTTTAAATGAGTTGTTTGACAGAAAGTTAGATAATAAACAATTGCATATGTTGGCTTCACAGTTGGGGTCAGATTTGAATTTTTGTTTGAACGGCGGGTGTGCTTTGTGTACAGGAAGAGGTGAGATTATTGAATCTTTGCCGTTTATAGATTTTGAGTTGTCTTTGATAAAACCAAAAAATATTGGAATTTCCGCGAAAGAAGCTTATCAAAAATATGCGTTATTACAGGATAAAACTTTTCCTGATAATACTTTAAAATTAAGAAAATTATTGGAAGAAAATAGAATATTTGATAAAAGTCTTATTTATAACAGCTTAGAGAAAGCTATTTTGCCTGCTTATGAAAGCTTACAAAAAATTAAAAATAAAGTTCCATCTTCCTTGATGTCGGGTTCCGGTTCAACCTTCTTTGTTATAGAAGACAAGTTTGGTGAAGAATGGGCTTTAGATGATTTTGATATTTTTAATAATTTAACATCTGTTAATTATGGGGTAAAGACGGTATAATATATTTATGCTTGATGATTTTCAAATACCTAAAATTAGAGAGTTTGAAGATATAGTCGAATTTCCATATAAAACAGGAATTTACGACAAAGATAAGGCAAAGTATACTTTGGCTTTAGATAAAACTGAAAATCCTAATATGATATGTCCTTATGCATTAAAGGACGGAGAGGATTATTTATCCCCAGGATATTATGAGGTAGCTTTATCGGATGATAAAAAATATTTACTGTTAATCCAGTCCAGAGAATTAAAGGCGTTGGTTCCAACTATAAAAGTAGTTGTACAAAAGCGAACTAATGCTTATGAAAAACGAGTGGAGGAAATTCAAAAGGAAAGAGTAAAACTCATAAAAAAGAAAAAAACGACTAAAAAACTTGATGAAGAACTTGTCAATATGAAAGAATTAGAATTACAGGCAAAGATTTATGATTCAAAAAACGGATATTACGTAATTGAGTATAAAAAATTTAATACGTATGCTTGGGGGTATGTTCCTATTTAGTTTTAAATAAAGGGGTGTCTGGTTATTATATTGGGTCCATGAGAATCCAGACCGCCGGTTTTTGTAAGGTTGTATTTTTGAGCAGATTTTTCTATAGCTTCAAGGTAATTCATATAAGTTGTCCCAAAATATGATTGATAATATCCTTCATAGTATTGTGCTTTGTTTTTGCCATATTTTTTGAATGTATTAAACATTTCATCGAACAATTCCTCAGGTGTTGAATTTGTATCTTTTACCAGAGTTCTTGCCGGATGAGCAATTCCAAAAACTCCGTATTTTTGTGTGGTTAGTTTTTCCAGAGTTTCTTCAAAAGAGAAAAAGGCTTGTGGCATTTTTTCTAAGGTTGGATGGGCATTTTCACAAATTTCAAATGCTTTATTTAATATTTTTTCTATTGATATTGTATTTGTGTCAAAGAATGGTGTTAAGTCCTTATTTTTTATAAATTTAGATAAATAGAGTTTTAAACCATCCAAATAATTTATGCTATATGGTAGATTTCTTGTGTATAATTCTTTATAGCCGACAATAGGTCTTTCAGGACGGAGGTTTTCAATATAAATATTTTTTTCTTTAAGTAATTGTATTAGTTTTTTGTTATTTAGTACAAAGTGTGAAAAGAGAATTTTTGATGCAGTATATTTTTTCATAGGTAAGCATACTTCATCTTGCCCCATTAAAAGCATTGGGTGGAGTTGTGCTGCTTCTTTGAGATTAAATTCTGTGTTTAGAGTGTTTAAATCTTTTTTTAAAATATTATTTAGTTTGTTAATTGTTTCGGTTGCCAGTAATTTTTTTAATTCTTTTTTGTCTAATATATAGTCAGAAAAATTTTTATCAAACGGATTTATGCAAAACATGTGAGTATGGATTAGTAAAGATTTTTTTAATTTTTTAAATTTATTAGTTATAGTTGATAATTCTATTCCCAAAACTATTCTTACATTTTCATATATTGCTGGGTTTTGGCTGATTTTTGTTAATATCTCTCTTGCTCCATCTAGTGTGTCGTGATCCGTGACAGCTATGATTAATGGCATATCTGTGCGCATTAATTTAATATTTTTATTAGCTAGTTCAACTGCCTGTGAGAGAACTTCGTTGATAGGCATAATTCCATCTGAATATTTCGTGTGAATATGTAAATTGGCTTTAAATTTACCCACATTTAAATATGTTTGGTCATGTGAGTCCATTAAAGTGTAATCGTGACGAATGCCAGGCATGAAGTTTTCTTCTTTAATGTTGCTCAAAATATACTGAAATTCTTGCTCTCCTATTATTGGACGTAAAATGTAATAATCATTTTCATTAAGTCCAATTTCTTGTGCCAATGTCTTTCTGTAATTGCAATCATTTTTAAATTGCGCGCATTCAGCTATATATCTGTGTATAAGTTCATTATCCAGTAAATTGTTCATGATTATATTATAGTTGCTCAATTTTTTGTTTAAAAGTTTACTTTAAATAATGTAAAAATTATTTTATTTGCTTTTAAAATCTTAAAAAATATTGTAAAATAAAGTTATTATTTAGGTTAGTATGGAAGAGTAGTATTTGTATGAAAAAAAGTATTAAATTATTAATAGTTTCGGCTTTATTAACTTCTTGGTCAAGTGCAAATGCAATAACTTGGGATGAAGTAGTAAGCGGAATTAATTCCGGAACCGGTGAAGTTACTTTAGATAGTAATGTTGATGCAGGGGCGCCTCTTATTGATTATATTGATAATGCTGTTATTAATGGTGGAGGTTATATCATTAATGGCGGAACTAATATTATTGATGATAGAGGACTTGCGGGGGCTACTATTAGTATTGTTGATGCAACTATATCTGGAGCACAGGGGACTGCTGAGGGTGGTGCTATTATAAATAGTGCAGATAATACTATAAAATTGGGTGAAAACACTTCTTTTATAAATAATGTTTTAGCTGCGGTAACAAACTCAGGCTCTGTTGATATCACAGGAGAGACAAACTTTAGTGGAAACGGAACAGATATAGAGCAAACCGCAACAGGTATAACAACAATTGGAGCAGAAACAGTCTTTGGTAGTGGAGTAAAAGGTGAGGGCACGATCACAAATAACTCTTCTGCTACATTCCAAGGAGATAGTTCTGCTTACACTGGCACATATACTCAATCATTGGCGACAGGTAAAACAATAATAGACGGAAAGTTTATAAACGGTTCTGACGGAACCGGTATCAATATTATTGGAGGTTCTGTTGAATTGACTGAACAAGGAACATTGTCAAGCTCTTTTAATCTAGGAAGTGATGTGTCTTTAAAAATAGAAAAGGCAACGGCGGCAATAGATTGGACAAGTGGCGCAATAACGGTAAATGATGGTAATGCAATAACTAAAACAGGAGAGTTAACGCTTGGTGGAAATGGCTCAAGAACAGAAAATATATTGCTTGGAACAGGAGCTGGATATGATAAATTAACCTTGGAAGATACCATTACTGTTTCAGGTTCTGTTAACTCAGATAACGGCAGTATAGTAATAAATGACGGAACAACATTAAATATTACATTAGCTTCAGATATTAAAAACGCAGCAGATGCCGCAATTACTAATAGTGGGGCATTAAATATTAATGCAGCAACCAATTTTAGTGGAAATGGCGTAGACTTGAGTCAAACCTCAACAGGTACAACAACAATTGGAGCAGAAACAGTCTTTGGTAGTGGAGTAAAAGGTGAGGGCACGATCACAAATAACTCTTCTGCTACATTCCAAGGAGATAGTTCTGCTTACACTGGCACATATACTCAATCATCGGCGACAGGTAAAACAATTATTGACGGAACATTTTTTAACGGAACAATTGATATTAATAATGGTATGTTAGAGCTTACTGATAATGCTGTATTGTCAAAATCTTTTGATTTGGTCGACAATGTAGAATTAACTGTAGATAAAACAGCAGCGACAGTGGATTGGACAACAGGAAGTGTTTCTATAGATGGAGAAACAATAACAAGAACAACTAGTGGTTTAAATGTTGAAAAAGTAATTAATTTGGGCGGAAATGGGTCAAGAGCAGAAAGCATATTGCTTGGAACAGGAGCTGGATATGATAAATTAACCTTGGAAGATACCATTACCGTTTCAGGTTCTGTTAATTCAGATAACGGAAGTATAGTAATAAATGATGGAACAATATTAAATATTACATCTTCTTCAGAAATTAAAAATGCAGTAGGTTCAGCAATAACAAACAGTGGGGCATTAAATATTAATGCACAAACAACATTTAGCGGAAATGGAGTTGACATAGAACAAACTGCAACCGGCATTACAACAATTGGAGCAGAAACAATCTTTGGAAACGGAGTAAAAGGCGAAGGAACAATAACAAACAACTCTACAGTGACATTCCAAGGAGATAGTTCTGCATATGTAGGAACATATGTTGCAAATAATGCTACAACTATTATTGATGGTGAGTTTATAAAAACAGAGGTTACATTGGATGATGGTGTTTTAAATATTAAAGATCAAGCCAAATTAAATAATTCAATTAATATTAATGGGTTGGATAAATTTATTATTAATACATCAGCATTGGAATCAGGTATTCAATATGAAAAAGGAGCTTTCTTTGATGTTATAGACGGTTCTGTTGCTGCAACAGGAACAAATGCGGGTGTAGCTTTTTCTTCTGCTGTTAGTAATGTTGATTTGGTCTTTGATGCAACAACATACGAAGAGGCTAACAAAATTTTATTAGGCTCGTCATTAGAAACAGGCGATGTCTATCTATTTGACAGCTTGAAATTACAAAATAATGCAGATGTGAAAGGTATTGTAGAAAGTAATGGTGCTCAAATAGAAGTAGATAACGGATCCAAAATGACTGTTTTAGCTTCTTCTAAAATAGATAATTCAACTTCAAATATTGATGGAATAATAGATTTTAAAGCTGAAAATGAAAAGGTTTCAATTAAAAATTCTAATTTGAACATTAACGGAGATATGAATGTTTATGGCAATAAGAGTACAGAATTTTTAGAAAATACAACTATAAGCGGTTCAGGAAACATATTAAAAAGTGAGTCCGGAAAAATCGTTTTTGGTTCAGGTACGGATTTGTCCGCTTTTACGGGTAAATATGAGCAAACTGAAGGTACTACCGAAATAGCCGGAAAATTTACAAGTGGTGTAAATGAAATTTCAAAAGGTGGTTTAAACATTAAAAATACGGCACAGTTGCCGTCTGATATTGCAATAACCGCATCTAATGAGGTTGATGTTGTAGTTTCTTCAGCAATTTCAGATATCGTTAATGATGCAGTAAATGGAAGCATTAGTATTAACGGTTCGACTGGTAAAATTACTATGGGTGCCAATCAGATAGACTTAACTGCAAATGGTGCTAGCAATTCAGCATTAAATATTACTGAAATAGGAACAGCTGTAAATATCAAAGATTTAACTTTATTGAATGGTGCGGGTATTAATTCAAGTGTAGCAATTTTGCAAGTTAATGATTCTGTTTTAACCTTTGGCGGCGCTACTGTTAATGATTCCAATACGACAATAAGCTTAAATAACGGGATATTTAAATTGGGTGTTTCCGGTGATGCCAATAACACTTTAAATTTAAATTCAACAGTGTCAGGCACAGGGACTATAAACAAAGATTATAACCATACTTTGAATATTAATAGTGATAATAAAGATTTTATAGGTAATTTTGTTCAAAAAGCCGGTAATACAAATATCAAGGATAGTTCAAGATTCTTTGGTGGTACAAATACTATTAGCGGTGGCGATCTTGTTGTTGAAAACGGGGGAAGATTTGCGCAAGATAGTACAAATATAATAACAAATACCTCTGATGTGAATTATGCAAGATTGGTGCTTGTGAATGAACTTCAGAAAGATTTGACAAATATTGATTTGGCAACAGGCGTTGTGTCTTTGACAGATTCAGTTGATGGGTATGTTAATGATATAACTATTGATAAAGCTGCACTGCATTTGGCTAATGGATATATTCAAGAAAGTAATTATGAATCAGGTTTGAATATTTTTCAAAATGCGCAAGGTATTAAAGATATTGAATTCTCAAATGGTTCCGGAGTTTTGGGAAACATTAGCGCGCACGACGGTTCTATAATTACATACAATGATGGAACATTTGTGGATGATAAAGGTACTATTTTGTTAGGAAATGATGTGTCTTTAAATCTTAACTATGATGATAATACAAAATTTGGTTCAGATATTGTTGCTTTGAGTTCAACTACCGGTACTTTGTCAAATATAAATAAAAATGGTGCGGGAGATGTTGATTTTGCAAAATCAATTGGTGCTGCAAATCAGTTGATTAATACAAATTTAAATATTAATGGCGGTAATATAACTGTTGCTGAAACAGTTGGTATTCAGGGGGATATCAATTTGGCAGATAATACTTCTTTGTTTGTTGAAAAAGGTGTAAATTCTGCAAATATACAGGGTAATAATGTTGAATTTAAAACTAATGGAAACCTTGTTTCTACAGGTAATTTAGTTTTAACCGGTTCCGATGTTGTTTTGGCCGGTGGTAAAAATGATATTGCAGGTAATCTTAATATAACAGGTTCTGCTTTAAATTCAATAAGTGATATTTCAGTAGGGCAATCAGCAGTTTTGAATAATACTGATTTGCTTATAGCTAATGAACAAAAAGTTGTAACAATGCGAGTTGCTGATACGACTACTGTTGCAAACACTGTCAAATTATCTATGACGGCAGATGGCAGAGATTATACTCTTGGTGGTATTGATACGAATGTTTTGCATGTTGATGGTACAGAAGCTGTAATTGAATTAGATGATATTAATTTTATAGCAACTCCTCGTGATTATAATTTCACCATAGAACCAATAAGTGCTAATACTAAGACGGGTGGTGACTTAAAAATAGAAATTGCAGATAAATTGATAGATACTCCTGTTGGAAAGTATGAACTTTTGTCAGGTGCCGGCGGTTCTATGCAAGGGGTTTTAAGAAGTATAAATCCGCAGGCTTACAGGGGCTCTGTAGCAACAGTGGCAAGTTATGCAAATCAAATGGCATTGAACAGTGTTGTTTTTGATCATATGAATATTGTTTCTCAACAGCTTATTGCAGAACAAAAATATGCTAATAAGTATGCTTCTATAGATACTCAATTTTCACCATATCTATACGACTCAGAGGGTGGAAATTTATGGTACAAATCTTATGTTAATTTAGAAAAACTTTCAATGACACAAGGTTTGAATATTAATAATAATGCATACGGTTCATTAATTGGAGCTGATTTCCCTCTCATTACTCTGGATAAAGGTTGGAAATTAATCCCAACCGCATATATAGCTTATAACGGAGCTCACCAACATTTTAATGGCGTAAGCATGTATCAAAATGGCGGACAAATAGGAGTAATGGGTACAGCATATAAAGGTGATTTTATTACTTCATTGTTAGCATACGGCGGCGGTTATTATAATAGTATGAATGTTGCAGGAAATAATGATGCCACAGGTAATTGGTTTGCAGGAGTAGCATCTAAGTCAGCATATAATTTCCATTTGCCTGCAGATTTTATTTTCCAACCAACATTCATGATGGCATATAACATATTTGGAGAACAAAATTGGCATTCTAATTATGGTATTATTGGCATGAATAGTGGAATGTTAAATGGTATAAATATAGCCCCTGGGGTCAATTTGATATGGAATAAAGAAACATTTAGTCTTTATGCGACAACTCAAGTAGTGTTTAATATAATGGGTGATGTCGACGGTAAAATAGGTAATATCATCTTACCCGAAGTAGGATATAGACATGCTGCATATATTGAATACGGACTAGGTGTTACAAAACGAATCCAAGAAAGAATGAATTCCTTCTTGCAATTTACAATAAGAAACGGTACAAGAACCGGTATCGGGTTCCAAGGCGGATTGCAATGGAAAATATAAAAATCAGATAGATTAAAGCCCTCTTCAAGAGGGCTTTTTAATATAAAAAAACCGCCGTTATAAACGGCGACACAAAAAGATAAATGGTGTGAATTAATTATCACTGTGTTTCGTGTAAAGGAATTTTATATTAATTAGTTTTTCTCCAAATCTAGTAGCTGTCTCCTTTAAAATTAGGAGTGCCTAACTTTATATAATAATTGTAAGGCATGTCTAACTTTTTGTCAAGCGTTATTTTTTATATGTTAAAATTTGAATAGTATGATAGATGATTTCAAAAATAATATTGATTTTTACATAAGAAGTTTGACAAAATTTTCGAGGAAAAATTTTGTTGAAAAAAATCCTGTTGTTATTGCTCAGATTGAAAAAGAAAACTTGTATGTTTATGATATTTTGAACAAGTATTTAGAAAAACGATATTTGTATAATACTAGGATTTTGGATGTTGGATGTAAAAATTGGTTTTATGTAAAAGCTGAGCATAAATTTTTTAGTGAATTTTGTGATGATTTTATTTTAGATGGTGTTGAGTTGGATGCTTATAGGCTTTATAGCAATTTTTACTCAAGATATGAAGCGGCAAAGTATTATACAAGAGGTTTAGAAAATACAAATTATATTCCATCTAATCTTTTGGATATAAAAGAAAAGTATGATTATATTGTCTGGTTTTTGCCGTTTGTTGTAATTTATCCATTGGTCAGATGGGGTCTGCCTAAGCGGTTTTTTTGTCCTGAATTGCTTTTAAGGCACGCTTATAGTTTATTAAATGATGGAGGACAAATGTTAATTATTAATCAAGAAAATTATGAAGCAGAGGCACAGAAAAAATATTTGGATGACTTGAATATTAAGTATTATTTTTTAGGAGAAGTAGAAAGTGAGTTTTTTCAATATAAAAATAAACGTTATGGTTATTTGATAAAAAAATAGGTTGAAATATACAACAAAAAAGACCCTTGTAGGGTCTTTTTTGAAAAATGGGGCGACTAACGTTGATATTATAGAACTTTTTGGAGAAGATGAAATGCCAATAATACTCCCCGATACAAGTGCGTACACTTACAAAAACCTTGTCTGTATCATGAAACAGTGCACACGAACATATTATAATTTAAGGTTTTTGCTCGGTTATGAGATAAGTAGACTTTATAGTTCTTAAGAAAAAAGGCAATTTTTATAAATAAAAATACTTTATATATATGTAGGTTGGTTATATAGGTATTTATATGGGGATTGAAAAAATTGCATTAAGTGCATTTCGTTCAAGAATGTTTAGTTCACAGAGTAAAAAAATGTTTTCCTTTGCAAAAAAGAGCAATATATTTAGCAAAAATGGTGAATTAAATAAAAAAGGATTAGCATTAGTACACCTTACTGACTTTGCCCCAAAAAATGGAATAATCCAATCAGCCAAAGATGCTGTTGGATATACAAGAAATAGTGTACATTTTTCAACTAACCATTCAGTAGTTTCTCATAGTATGGGGAATTGGGTTGAACGACAATATTCTATTATAATGCCCTTTAATAAAACACTTAAAGAAAAAGGAAATAAAATCGTTGGAGGTATAGCAACAGATTTATATTCAAGAGGTTCAGTCAGAATTCCAAAAGGTTCAGTAATAGTCAAATACAACTCAAATATACCAAGCGGTAAATACCGAGTCTGTGATGCCTCAAAGATTGAAGAATTTAAAGAACTCAAAGGGATTAAGATTATAGAAACATCTGATAAAAATATGCAGAAAGTAACAGATAATGTTATTGAAAGATTAGGATACGACATGCACTCAACTACTGCTCCACATATATGGGGAAAAACATATGGAGAGAATAATGGATATGTGATGATTGATAAGTTTAATAAATTGATGAAACGTCACAAAATGAGACCAATGCTCCATACATATACTCCAAATGGCAGAATAGAGATGATTTGCGAAAATCTTGGTTTTAGGGCTGGTAATGCAAATACATGGGCTGTTAAAGGAAAAGATGGTGAAATAATACTAAATTACAAAGATAAGTATTTAAAAATATTAGAAGATATAAAACAACATTCAAATCAATATGGAAATAAAGCAGAATATAATATAGATAAATTAATTGAAATAATAAAATCTTCAAAAACCCCAAAAGATGCAGAACAATCTATTCTTAAAGCTTTCAATCTAAAGACACTTACGACAGAATGTAATGGAACTATTAACGAATATACGCTTTACCAACATTTGATAAGATCAGATATAGATGCTGGTGTGGTTGCCAAAGTTGGTGAATATCTCAGAACACCAAGTCAGAAAGTTGAAGAACAAATGATTGGGTTAGGAACAAAAAATCAGTTAAGGTATTTTTCTACAAAACAATTATTTGATTTGGGTGCCTTTGACGCAATGGCACAAGCAAAAAATAATGAAGTAGCAAATAAGCTGTATAAATTAATCTAAATGTACAGGATAAAAAACAGATAACAAAAGTTATCTGCTTTTTAGTGGGATTGTCTTGGATTTTTTGCATTAAACGTGTCTTCGGATTTTCTTTTCAGAAACTTCGTTTTTCCAAAGAAAACTCCTCCGCACTCTGCAAAAAATCCGCTCGAGCCCAGACAGACCTGTCGGTCTGTTGGGTTCCCCAAAATTCACAACTCACTCAATATAAAATACCCGATAACATAAGTTATCGGGTATTTTATGGGGCTCCTGATGTTACATTCTTAGAACCCTACATTTCCCTATTTAAGATAGCACAAGATGAAAACTTTAGTCAAGTAGAACAACAATTATTAAGTTTTGTTGCATAAAAAAATAGGCTATTCAGCGGAATAGCCTACAACAGAATAGCTGACTTGTACACATTAACAAGGAGAAACAAACAGAGCCTTTTCTTGAGCCCTACGATTTATAAGACCCTCCGAAACTTTACCACCGCTATAAATCCATCTAACAAATTGTTCAGAAGCCTCTTTATATTTACCCTGATTTAATAGTCTTAATAAAGTAGAATCCTTAAAATGTCCGTAACCAATATTAAAAACAAATGACACAAGAGCGTCAAATTGATTCTGATTTAAAGGAACTTTAACCAGTTTATTAACATTATTAGTATGAATTATTAAATCATACTTTAGATAAATATCTGCTTCCTTCAGGGTTATTTTTAAATCTTTATGAACCTCAGAGCCAGTATGACCATAACCAATAGTCCATACGCCTGAAGTACATTTATACGCTTGAAGCTCACAACCCTCAAGCTTCTTTATCAATGCAATGCCCTTTTCTGATACATTCATTTTGCACCCCTTCTAAATCTTCTATGCGATGATTCTCAACTTTTATCTGTTCTTTTAAAACTGAGATATCACGCTCATTAACATAAGTACGCTCAACAAGATTGTTATGTTTATCCTGCTTATCTTCAACACGCTTAAGCTGTTCTTTAAAACTAGCCTTCATATCGTTTATTTTTTCTGAAAAATATTCCTTCAGTTCATCAATTTTTTTGTCATTATTTCTAATTGTGCAAACATATATACCAGCGAAAAACGCAAGTATAATCAGGTTTACAACAATGCTGACTATCAACTCATCCGACATCATTTCTCCTTTTTCCATCCGCAAAATTTCTGAAAATTATCTACACTATGAAACATCATCCATCTTAAGAAAGCTGGAGTGCCTGCAACATAAAGCAATCGCTCAAATACCTTATCTGCAAAATACCTATCGCCATCAACATAACAATGATTTTCGCATAAGATATCGTGAACTAAAGCTCCTAGAAGGAATTTTACATCTCCCTTAGAACCTACAAGACGCCAGAAGAAGCGAGGAATTGTAGCCCCATCATAGCGATAACCTTTAGGAATATAGAAAGTATAAATCTTACCACTCTTTTTATCCTCAAGATAAACCTCGATGGTTTCTTCAAGTATATAAGGTTTTTTCTGAAGCCTCTCTATATCTTCTTCAGTAAGCACTTCTCCATTCAGGCTTAAGCACACGCCCACTTTAGGTATCTCAGAAAAGCCTATTTTCATATTCTTATCTTCGTACCAATTTATAAACATCCTGAAGCCGTGTTGAAATCTCTTCAACTCATCTAATTTTTGCAAGCACATAACACACCTACTTTCTTAATTGCTTTGATAAAGCAGGATTTATTTTATTTATTCCTTTCTCAACTATTGAATCTGAAATAACATCAAGCTTCTCATTATCAAGCGGACAAGAACCGCAGAAATAAGTAAGCCCTGCTTTTATCCCTGCTGTGATGAGCTTCTTTTCAACATCATCAACCTTCTCAGAATCGTGCACTCTGTCAAGAACATCAGCGATTCTATCCTCAATAAACTCTCTTGCTCCGTCTAAAGTTTTAAATAATAAAACTATTGGAGCTGTAATTGTTTTAAAAAATTTCTTCATATTTCAACCCCCATTTTTCTCAGTGTTCTAATAATACTTTTTATATATTTTTCTCCATTCAGATTGTCCGTTAAGACACCTGAAAATTGTTTTAGGTATATTTTTACCTGCTCTATATTTATAAAGTCTTTAATCGGCAAATTAGAGCGTCTGCTATTATTTTCTTTTGTTGCAAGAACAAGATTCGATAATTCAGTTCTCCCACCCTGAGAGTGAGGAATTAAATGCTCAAGCGACACAGAATCTTTAGTAAGCGTACCGCCGTAGAATCCTTTTGTAACAGACGGCAATTTGCCTTTCTTAAACAAAGTTTTCAGCGGACTGCTATAACCAAAAGAAACCGCAGAAGAATAACCACAGACTTTCATTATTCAGCCTTACAAAGGTTTTCAAATATAGAAATAATTTCTTCTTCGGTTTTACCAAGAGGAAGAGCTGTTAAGAACGGATAAATCACACCATAATAAACGTGATTGCATAATTCCCACTCTGCCTGCATACCAACTTCAGCAATTTTTTCAACTAACGCACTGTAAGGTATGCCAGCTGGTTTACAGAAATTATTATAAAAATCTAATTTTGTAATATGTAGCTGTCCGTTAATCTCGTTTATTTTTTGCTGAATCGCAGTTTTATACTCTTCAGTATCGAGAATAGGAAAACGGAAGTCATTAGATAAAATAACTTCATCATAAACAAACTTTGTATAAACTTCGCCATTGTTTTCAACTAGCTCCTCTGTAATATTTTTTCTATAAAAAACACCGCTCTCAGATAGAGTACAATCAACCTCAAGAGGCTTCTCTAAGCTCTCTGTTCTTTTCCAGTTTAGAATCATTTTTCTTTCTCCTTCTCTTGTCATAACTACTAACAATTCTTTTACACTGACCGACATTCACAAGAGGCTTAACTTTCTCCTGATAAACCCTATATGAATTTGTATGCTTAAATTGACCGATATAACAAAGCACCTGCCGAGCAGAGTGGATATCAATAATTTTTAATTTTGAAACTTTGTTAAACTTACGCATAATTTTGAAGAAATTTTTTCTGCGTATAGTTGTTTTATCTCGATAGAATTTAAATCCCATAAAATCAATACATCGACCCTTACGCTTTCCAGTGCGTCTATCAATGTAATCAAACCTAAACACCTGATAATTCTTTTTAAGCTTCAGTCCAATATTTTCAAGATATGCAGATATTCTTTCAAGTGCTTTATGAAGCTCTTTTTTATTTGCACCGAAGAAAATAAAATCATCAACATATCGAACATAACAATCAAGATGCAACTCTTCTTTTATAAAATGGTCAAAAGTCTGTAAATAAAAATTTGCAAAATATTGAGAGGTATAAAAGCCGATAGGCAAGCCGATATCGACAAGCTGTCCGTTAAACTCAACCATATTACAATCAAGAATTATATTTATAATTTCTTGCATTTTCTTATCTCGTATCATCTTCTTAAAAATCAACTTCAGATTTTTAATACTGACACTTTCAAAGAAATGGTATATATCGCACTTAGCGACATATTTAATCTTTTTTGGATTCTCTCTTATAAATCTTTCAATATATCTTTTTCCATAGACACCGCCCCTGTTAGTTATTGAGCCACAACTCCACTTATACATTCCCTTCATCATATAAGGTTTAAGGACTTGTATAACAGCCCACTGAAGAATAAGCTCATACATATAATGAGGTTTTACTATGATTCTTGATTTTCTTTCTATACCATCATTGATTACAATTCCAATATGTTTAGGGAGAGTAAGCTTCCCTTCTTTAAGTAAATAATGAAGTCTATAAGCTACTTGCTCTTTGTGAGCTAATACTTTTCTTACTTTTGCTCTTTTAAGTTTATGCTTTGCTGAATTTTCAATAGCTGTTATAAGATTCGGAATACTGATAAGCATTTCGAATAGAGGTTGTTTTATTGTTTTCATTCAAGTTTCTTAAATACCTCACTGTCTTTCACCCAAAGTTTTAAACTTTCGCTACTAAACTGTGCCTCTTGTTCGGTTAATTTTTACCAAGCGGTAAGGAGAGAGATTGCCATTAGAAAAACTTTATCTTTTATTTTAAGAATTGGACGAGCCGATATTCCAGTTCGCATTCGACACAGGGTTGTTCAGATTCACGGCGAACAGACCACAGATAGCACCGTTGTTCGAATTAGCACCACCAATAGCGACCAGCGACAATCAAACCCCTGAAAATTCAGATAGCCTTACACTGGGGGAGTAAATCCCCCAGACCCCCTAAAGAGGTTTGTAAGAAACGGACGAGCCGACAGACCAGGCCGCAGCCGACACAGGGTCGTCCAGAGACACGGCGAACAGACCACAGAAAGCACCGTCGTACGAAGAAGCACCACCAAGAGCGACCATTGTACCTGAGTTATTAAACCACATACCATCACACTCATTAGTAGAGGAAGAGCCACTAACAACAACAGGGAATGTGCCGATATCATCAACTGTTTCACATTGAGAAATATAACCGCCTGAAGTACCTGAAGGAGCTGGTAATTCATTTAGAGAAATATAACCTTCTCCTGTAAAGTTGAATCCTGTAACAGTTGAGCCGTCTTGAGTTCCTTCTGTAAGCTTAACTTTTCTTACACCATTAACAAGCACTTCTCCAAGATATCTTTCCCATTGAGAAGCATATCTGTTTTCCATACCAAATAATTTAATACCAACAGAAGTAGAAGAAGAGCCGTAAAAATAACCTTTATTATCCATAGTACCTGATTTAAGACAAGCAGAAACATTATCTCCGCCGTTAGATTTTCCAGCACCGAGAGCAGATTGAAAATCTGTAGTTTTAAACATTAAGATTGCTAGATCTTCAATCATTTCTCTATCTGCACGAGTTATCATATCGTGCCCTGCTCCGTTAGCAATACAGTAATCTCTCTCTTGAGTTGCTGTCTTACTACTTATAGGAGTTAAGTTACCACTCATTGAACGAATCTTATCTGATACAAGCGAACCTCTATAAATCGGCAAATAAATATATTCTCTCAATGTTCCATCGGTTTTTACAAATCCGCCGTAAGCCTTATACTCATCATTGATTTTTACATTTGAAATATCAACTTCAGTATCGCCGTTAGCATTTTTTCTCTTTCTTCTGAAGAGAATTTTAAATCTCATATAACAGTTAATATTTTGAGAAGTATCAGTGATATCTGAAGCTGTACCATCTTCTTTTAAAGCGTAGTTATCAGGATTTAAGAAATACTTAACTTCTCCATCGAACCCAACAACACACGGAGCTAACCTATCTTTTAATAGAAATGGTGCGTCTTTCCAATCGCCATACTTAAAAGTATCTGAAGAAAAATCCATATAAGATTTTTCGTAATACTCGTTAGCACCTCTGTAAACAATTTTTTCTGAAGGTATTGTTTCTTTTTTTAATCTAGTAAAAGAATAAACCCACACGCCGAATTTATTTAATTCATCTTGAGAATAAACCCTGTTAATAGAACGAGGGAAAGCTCTGTAATACCAATCCTTTGAAGTATCGACTTCATCAAAGAATGGAGTTTCAGCGTATTGATTCCTAACAGTATTATTAACAACAATTTCTCCATCAAAAGGCGATTCAGGATAAGAGCCCTGTTTTCTTAAAATTAGAGTGTTACCCCATTTACAGTAAACATTATCCATATAAATACTATCATCAGGCTCAGACCAAGTAAGCTCAAAACCGCCCTCAACCTTCTTAATTTCTTTGTGTTTCACAGGCATTGGCGGAATACCGCCGAAGTCGTTTCTGAACTCATGCTCTACACCTTTTGTATCACGATAAAAAAGTCTATCGCCCTTCATATAAATACCTGAAGCTTGTACATCTTTAATAGCTTGAGCCTTTGTGGCTTCAACATTTTCAATAGCTAAAGAGTGTTCTTGCTGAAGCTGTGCAAGAGTTTGCTCAGCTGTACCTGCAAATTCTTCAGATAATACAGCCTGATTCTGAGCTATAATAGATTGCTCCTCAGCTGAAACAGCGTAACCTTCGCAGGCTTCAAGAACTTCATCAAGCCTGTTTAATTGGTTTACAGCTTCAGTAACCTGAGTTAATTTTGAGTTAATTTCATCTTCAAAATCTGTAATCTTTTGATTTGTTTCTGCTGAATATTCTTCTTTAAAAGATTCAATATTATGATTCATATCCTGCAAACACATTGAAACATTATCGAAAGATTTTTCAACCTCAGAAGCCTGAAAGCCCATAGAAGTAGAAAAACTTTTCCCTTGATAGTTCGATGTTTTTCTTTCTAACAATAAAGAAAACCCTTCAGGATAAGCTTGAGTAGTTGTTACACTTCCACCCATAGCCTTAAAACTTACAGTATAATCTTTGCCGTATTGTAGAGGCGTAGCTGTGCCGTTTGATTCATCTACCAAGCTTAAGACTACTCCTGAAACTTCTAAAATTTTCCAACCGAAAGCAATATCTTTCGTAGCACCATTACACATAATTTTGATAGGTGCATAATCTTTTTTGTTTGTCATAATATTTTCTCCTATTATTTACGCTTTTTCTTCTTCTTAGGTGCTTTCCCTGTTATTGCCTCAGTTGCAGTATATTCGCCCCAACCAGCAACACGAGCAACGCCAACCGCAGGATTACCCTGAACAATATCAGCAACGCCATAACCAGCATTTATAATTTTTTCAGCAGGAATACCGAACTTATATTTTAAAATACAGGCTACGCCATCAATCCAATCCTTAAGCTCAGCTCCACCCTTTTTAGTAAATCTCATAGCGATATCTTCAACATCAGAGATAAAAGGTACTTGAGTTTTAAAGATTTTTTGCTTCTTGTTTTTTGTTGCAACTTTTATACAGCATTGAACGATGAATCCACCTATTATCCCTGCGTACCCCCAGTGGCTTAAATTAGCCATCATAAGAGCGAGAGTAGAAGAAACCCCTAAGCTTTTTAATGTTTCTTCAGGGTCATCATCAGAACCGAATAAAATTCTTAAAAGCGGTGCTATTGCTAACTGCTGTAAAAAGCAAGTGAACAGAATCGGATTTAAAACCCTATAAATAAATACAGTTTTTATAGCTTGAGCTCTATCAATATCTCCTCTTGAGGCTTTAAGAAAAGCGTCATAAACTTTTCTTTCATACTGAAACTCAGTATTTCTGAATGCCCAAAACATACGCCCTAAAGCATTTCTTGATTGATGTTTCTGCCATTGAGAAGTTGAAGAGGCTGTGCCTGCCTGCTGTGCTCTTAATGTTTCAACAGCAAATTTTTCAAAAGCTTCCTCTTTGCTCATACCTTGCGATATTAAATAATCAACATAAGGTCTGCCACCCATTGTAATTGCGATAATATCGCCCCACTTAACATTAGAAGTAAAGAAGTTTGTAAGCTTTCTATATTTATCTGTTTCATCAGTAAGAGAAGCAATGATTTCATTCTGAGTATTACCTGCTAATCTTGACTGCAAATAAGGACAATTCTCAAGCATATATTTAAAATTCTCAACAGGATTAGATATAGCTTTTAAGAATCCAGCTTGCCAATTCAAGAACGGCATATTTTCAGAATAGTTTATCATAGAAGTAAGCTGACCGAGAGCAACTTTTAGAGAACCAGCAATACTGCCGACAATATAATTTTTAGAAATATTATCAGCGTGCTCTTTTAATTTTCCATTAAGTTTATTATTACCACCGAAGCTCACAGCGTCTAACTGGTCTTTTATCAACTTATGTAAAGCTTCTCCGTCTTTTTCTCCGTAAGCATTTCTTAACGCAGTTGTTAAATTATGGTCTGCAAACACTGTACGATAGAAGTTAAGTTTTTCCTGAAGCACTACATAACGGCTCATTTTCTCAATATGCGGTAACATAATTTGCATAGGAGATACAGGCTTCATTTTAATTCTGTTACAAATCTTACGAGCCTTTGTAGCCGATGGAGTGCGTGAAGCCTGAATAAAGTCGTGCATTAAATCTAAATCAGATATTACACGCTCAGGATTAGAAGGGAAATAATTTTCCTCTTGCGGTAGAGATAATCCTGTTGTTTCAATATAAACTCTATTGATATCAGGGTACATTCTCTGAAGAGTATCAATCATTAACCACGCTAAATCACGCTCTTTATCTGACAAATATTCATTAAATAAACCTTCAAGCTGAATAGAGCCATATTGAGTATATAGCCTTTGTTGTAGGTTTTCATTCAATGACCAAGCGTAAAGAGTAATAAGCTTACCTTTTGTGAGCGTAACATTACCATCAATCCAATCTCCAGTATTGATAGAGAAAGATTTTTCGATAGCTGTAATTTCTTCTTTTTCAAAATCCTGAAATAAATCAATAATCTTCTGAGCGTCATCCCAATCAAGAAACTTATCAAAACCTGAAGCTTTTTTGAATCCGTAGATTTTAGCAACTTTAGAATAAAAATCTGTTACAATTTTTCTCTGATATGTTTCAACATTTGCCTCATCTTTTAGTAAGCTTAAATCTTCAGCAACGTGCGAACCTAAAATCGCATTGATTGTAGATTCCCAGTTTGCCAGCGTTTCGCCTGAATGTAATAAATGTTTTACAGCCCATTGAGAAATTTTATTACCTTTATTCTTAGCAATAAGCTCACAGTAATTATTTCTATAAGAGCGTTTGTTAAGCTTCTTATCGAGCTCAGCTTTACTCTTAGCTTCACGACCTTTAGATTTCAACTCAAGAATCTTCTCAAGCAATGTTCTAGCGATTTCAGTATTCAAGTTGCTTATACTACCACCTTTACCGCCGTTAGTAGCTCTGCCTGTCATCGCTTTATACTCTAAGAAGTTCTTTTTAATATTCTCATCAAAATCATTTTTATAATCGTTAAACTCGACATTCTTCTCATCCCAACCATCACGAGATTGAGATTGTCCTATTTCCTGAAGTTTAATAAGTTCTTCAAGCTTAGCCTCAGCTTCAGCTCTTGAAAGCTTATTCATTTCTTTAAGTTCAGCAAATACTGTGTTTGTTTTCCAGTCGAATTTGCCCTGAACAGAAGCTCCTACTTTTACAAGTTTAGAATTAACCTTAATCTGTTTTTGTATCTCTCTGTGTAAAATCTGCCTTTGTTGATTTCTCATATCTTCAACAACAAAGCTGTTAATTTTTCTGATAATTTCTTTTGCAGAATTTACAGATGTAGCGTTTTTGATATAACGATACAAGCGATGAGATTTATCAAGCCTCATTCTATAACGAGTTTCAGGGTTATAGATTTTAAGCTGTCTTAATTTATCTGTTATGTAGAATTGTAGCTGTTGTACTACTGGAATGTTAGGATATCTTTTTTTGTTAAAATCTTCCTTCTGTTGTTCTTCAAAAGTTTCTCCGACTTCAGTAAGCTTATTGACTAAATCAACAAGAAGCTCATCAGGCAAAGAAGGCATATATTCATCATTAAATAATGAATATACAGCTTCAAGAGCTGTTGCCTTTTCTTCGCCCTTCAGAGAAAGGACTTTACCATACAAATAATCAAATTTTCCTACAAACTCATTGATGACAGAATCAGCTGTATTATCGAAAGAATATGTACCATCAGTAAGCACATCAAAGGCTTGCTGTGCTAATTCATAATCTCCGCCAATCTCATCATTATCATAGCTCACGCCAGTATCAGCATAGAACTCAGACCACTCAGGACGCATACCGCCTGAAGCTGTTATTTTATCATCAGCGTGCTCTAAAGCCATTTGAACTTTTTCCCAGTTCCTGCGGTCTGCTATGACATTCTTTTTCATACCAGTAGCAACTGAAAGTATGCTCAATGTAGCTTCTTTATATCTTTTCTTATACTCTTTTAATTCTTTAGGCTCTCTCGCAACAGCTTTCTCTGCTAATTCAAGATACTCATCAACCTTTCTTTTTTTATCAGACTTACGATTTAAAGCACTCTGATTTTCTCTCCACAACTCATCAAGCTCTTCAAGTTCTTTTTCTTGATTTTCCTGAATCTTTTGAATCTGCTCATCAATCGAATTAAGCTTATCGAATACAGTTTTTTGAACACGCTCTCTTTCAGTTGTAAGAAGCCTATCGAACAACTTTTGAACTTCAGGCATATCTTCTTCTTTATGACCAAGCTGAAGCAAGTTGTCATAAATAGATAACAAGAAGTTTTTAAAATCTTCAAAAACTTTTTTAAGCTTATTAGTGCGAGCTGTACCATTTCTAATATAAGCTTCAAATCCACGAGCAAATTTTTCGTGTTGCTCACGAGTAAAAGCTGAGCCGTCATTTCTTAAATAATTACGCACAGCTTGTAAATCTTCAGCAGATTCTTCACTATACTTAGCAGATTCAACAAGAGTATCAAGCCACCAGTGAGCAGTTTCGTGAATAATTGTAGATTCATCAGCATTTTCAAAAAGCTCAATAAATTTTTCCACAGGCAAATATCCGCCTTTAACTTTGCGGATTTTTCTTGCGGTATTATTACCTTCAAAAATACTCTGTTGTTCGCTTTCTTCCTGATAGAAAGTTTGCAATACATCAACAGCCTTATCATCAAAGATTACATAACATCTACCATCTTGACGCCCATCATAAGTAATACCTTTAATACCATATTCATTAAGTTTCAAAGAAGCTTCTCTATCAGAACCGAGTTTCCCTGAGATATAATGGTACAATTCTTTTCCTGTTTTAAATTTAAATACTTCTTCGCCAGTTCTATTACCTACTGCCAAATTGTTCAAATCAACTTTTTTTACAAATTCGATATACTCGTCAAATGGAATTACATTATCAATATCTTTTATTTTTTCTTCTTTTAATTTTGATATAGCGAAATCTTTTCCGTATTTTTTTGCCATCTCAAGAGCAATAGCAAACTCAACAAATTTCCCCTCTCCTATTTCTTCTCCGTTATAGATAATATCAACTGGTATAGCTGTAAAATCAAAAAGGCGAGTTTCGTTTATTTCATTTTCCCACAGCTCAACTAACGCATTTTTAACATCTTCAGGTTGTTCTTCGATACTTTTGTTTTCATCAAGCAATACATCACTTTCTGGAATATCAACTTCAAATAGTTGTCCTTCCTCAATGTCTATATCGTTAATGTTAATTTCTTTAAGACTACTTTTAACATCAATAGCTTTATCTAAAAGCGATTTTTCGCCTTGTATATATTCTTTTGCTTCTGGATATTTTTCTTTTGCTTCATTATATCTTTTGTTATAATAATCTATTTTATTATCTATATAAGATAAAGCGTCCTCTATTCCATATCTTTTCAATCTAAATAAAGCTGTTTTTAGAGTTTCATTATCTATAGATTGACCTTTGTATTTCATTCTTTCAAAAGAACTATAATCATCTATAAGGTTTTTCCTATAATTCTCTGAAACATCTTTATTTTCAGCAAAATATAAGCCCCAACCATGAGCCTGAGCTCCTTCGCCTGAGCCAACATGTTCAGTTGAAAATTCATCAAATTTATGAGGCGTGCCGTGATAAGCGGATTGAAACAATATCCCACCTTCAACCTGATTCTGTGCAATAGACTGAGGCTCAATGCCTTTTAGAATCTGATAAGCTCTTTCTCCATCCTCATCTTTCAATTCGCCCTTAGCCATACCTTCAAGAATTTCCATATCTTTAATCATTCTGTTGATATTATCTATATCAGAATAATCGGCAGGTAAAGAATCAAACTTCCAAGAAAGCTCTTGAAGTTTTGCCTCAATCTGTTCTTTTGTATATCCACCGCCTACGCCGTCAGAATACATTACACCTTCAACCTGTTCAACTGAAGGTAAATATTCTTCAACAACTTCAGCAATATCTCTGTTTTCTTTTTCTGCAATCTGAGAAAGAATATTAGCGTGAAGATTAGACATTTTCGCTATTTTATCTTCATCAAGTTTTCTACCTGAAGCACGATAAATCTCAGCAATTTCTTCAGATATTGATTCAGTATCTTCTCCTGAAAGTTCTTCAATTTTTATAGAACCATTTTCTATCAATCCTGAGTTTAATTCAGCTTTTTCATCCTCAGTAGAAGTCATCAAAACTTTTATAATATCTTCTTCAGAAGCTCCGTTTTTCTGCATAGTATCTCCAAGAAGATTACCAGCAATAGAAAGAGCCCCACCCTGCAAAGCTATAACACCTGAAAGAACAGCCCACTCTTCAGGAGTTTTAACAATCTTTTTAATATAGTTTTCTAAACTTCTTTCTTCGTAGTTTGTACCGATAGCAAGATTTAAAACATCTTCTAAAACTTCTTCTCCAAGTTCTTCAATGAATCCATCGAATTTTACTTGTCCTTTTAACCATTCAGCAGACTTGCCTTTGATTGGTAAATTGTTAATCTTTTCATACGCCTTAGCAAATATCGGAGCTGATTTCTTAATAAGTTTTTCAAGCTGAGGATTAGCCTTAAGGACATTTAAGAACTGCTGAGTTCCTGCACTTACTACGCCTTTTGCAGAACGAATCGGAGCACCGATTAAAGCTCCTGTGCCCTCAGCAAAATATGAAGTATAAACTGCACCAAGAGATTTAAAGAATGCCTTAGCTGGAGATTCTTTAGCTTCAGTAAAGATTACAGTTCCTCTATCTGTAATCTTCATCTCATCATTTAATCTTCTTTCTTGAAAAGTTGCATACATTCTCTGAGGGTTTACAGCCGTAGTAACCCCAGCAGAAATACCAGCTTCGGCAAGCGTACCAGTCGTAAGAGCAATAGCCTTAGCAACTCCTTTGCTTACTTTTTTACCTTTCAATAAATTAGTCCCAAGAGAAACACCGCCAGCCTTACCTAATCCTGATAAGCCTAGTTTACCCATAACGCCCATACCTAGAGCAATCTCAGAACCAAAGGCAAGAATAGAAGGAAGCACAGCTTCTCCTATCTGTCCGCCTATTGTGTAACCTCTTAAAAGCTTCTCCTGTTTTCTATCAATATAATGATCAAAAAAGTTTAATTCATCTTGCCTGATTGATTCTCCGTTATTGATTCTATCAGCAATATCTCTGATTTTCTTATCAGTATCTCCTGATATCTTCCCACTCAAAAACGGCAAAGCTTCTCCTGATTCAATACCATTTTTTAAGCCTTCAAAGAAATCAATTTTTTTTCTTAAATCAATTTCGTTATAAACAACTTTACCAGTATGAGGCTGTAAAGAAGCTTCGTATCTAAAATTGGCATTATCTTTGTTAGGCTTCTGTATATCCTCATTAAGCTGAGCAGATTCAACCTGAGCCTTATAAGAAGCTTCTCCAACTTTATCAAGAGTATTAGCAACCTTATCGAAGAAGCTTGCTGTTCCTTCGTTTATTCTCTTTTTTCTATCTTCCTGTTTTTGCCTGTTTTTAGCAATACGCTCATCAACTGTATTAGAGCGATTTTCTCCGATTATAGGATGAGCTTCCCTGAACTTCTGAGCTGTTTGCTCTCTTGTTTCTACATTGTAATAATTACCATCGAACTCATCAGCAAACATACTACCAGCTTCAAGTATACCAATACCACCCTTTTGAGCATATTCTTTAGCTTTTTCAGGGTTTACATCTATCGCCTGTTGTTGAGCAAACTCCGCAAAATCATTCATAGGCTCAAGACCTAACATTTCAGGAGTTATTTTATTTATGTCAAAGCTTTGATTTTCTGTTGTTTCATCTATTATTGTGTACATTTCTTTTATCCTTTTATGCTGTCATAAGTAGCGAGAATATTTTTTACATAATTTTGTGTTTCTTTAAAAGGCGGAATCTTATTGCCGTATTTCTTAACATTACCAGCCCCAGCGTTATAAGCAGAAAGAGCGAGAGCAATATTGCCATCGTACTGATTCAATAATCCTGCTAAGTATTTTGTACCAGCTGAAATATTTTCCTTAGGGTCAAACACATTCTTAACGCCCAAACCCTGAGCAGTTGCAGGCATTAACTGCATTAAACCGCCAGCACCAGCTTTAGAGCGTGCATTAGGATTAAATCCTGATTCTTGTTTTATTACACATTTAACAAGCAGAGGGTCTATTCCATAAAGCATAGAATACTTATTGATTAAATCATCGTATTTTGTATTACCGCCAAACACGACCGATTTATTTTGAGTACGCATTTTGGCATATTCGTTTCTAACTTCTCGATTTATAATTGCGTCAAAATCTTTATCCGTCATATTAGGATTACTCATTGAAGCTACTGCAATATTTGTAATAACATCATTAGCGTTAGAATGAGGAAGCATATTTCTTATTCTATTTACATATTGAGGATTAGCTGACCTGAACCATAACTGAGGAGCTGAGCTTGTTGCTCTTGCTTTTTGTAGTGCGGAATTTGCACAATCTCTAAACACTGAAGCTGTTTCGTGCCTATCCATTTTGCGAAGTTGCTCCATAGAAATACCATTCTGAGAACAGTAATTATTCAAAGCAGACCAATAATAAACGCTTGCTAGAGCTTTTTCTTTTGCAATCGCTTTTCTGTTTGCTTCAGTATCATCAACTGTTTTCTCAAAATTATTAAAATATTTATCAATTTGTTTATAGCCAAAATTGTCAATTCTGCCCCATTGACGAATATATGAATTATAACCTTTTGCTTCTTCTTGAATACTTGCAGTCGCAGGCAATACAAAATCATTCATCAATTTTGTATAATCAGATTTATCTATGCCGAAATAACTTGCTTGAGCTACTTGAGATTGAAACTCAGCAACTTTTCTGATTGTATCTTGAGGAGAAGCCCCTTCAATATTATTTAATAACTGAGAGCCCTGAAGGTACAACTCAGTTGTAATCTCATCTTTTTCTTGAGCCGTAGGCTGTCTGAATTTGCCTTTTTCGTTTATAAAAGACCACTTCTTATTTCCAAGCACTAACTCTGTATAAGCAGAATCAACTCCTGAACCATTACCCCCTGAGCCGTATATTTTGCCTGTTTCTGCGTCAACTTGCAAATCTCCCGAAACAGAGTAGCCTAACATCTTTGAAAGCACTACTCTCATATTTCTATCAACATTAGAATCAGAAAGAAAGTCCTGAGCTTCGACTGTTGTAAGAGTGCCGTCAAGAGCTTTATTAAACACTTCTTGATTCTTGTTAATATAACCTGCAACCCTGTTCACAGTTTCAACTTCATTCTGTTTAAGAAGCTTTGCCTGAGCATTTTGCCTTAAGGATTCTATTGTTTTTACATTTCCTAAATCGTTAAGAACTCCGCTGTTAGGGTCATTCAATAACCTTACAGCTTCAGCTGGATTGCTCATTATTAACCCATCAAGATATTGAGCCATTACATCATGACTTGAATCTTTTAAAAATCCTTCAGTAACTTCAGCACCAAGAACAGCAGTAGCTCCACGCCTTAAGCCATCAAGCCCATTAGCGTAAACTAAGCGGATTTCATCAACGCTAGCACCATTCATACCAAGCATAGCAACTTGCTTATTCAAAGCTTCATAACCATTTTTTAAATCGTTTGAAGCGTTTGTTTGTTGCTGTCTTAACGCCCATTGTGCATTATATTGCTTATATCTATTATAAACATCTGTTTTTATTGAGTGCCACTGATTCTCACAAAGAGGATTTACTTTGTATTCTCCAGCCATCAAATCAAAAGATTCCTGTAATTCTCTTTCTCTTTCAGGGTTATCAGGGTCAGATTGATACTTTGTATTTATTTCGTTATTTTTTTGAAGCCAGCGAGTAGAAAGCTCAACCTGATAATTAGCAAGCTTCGCCTCATTTGCCTTTTGAGTTACATTGACAACATTATTCAGCGTATTAGAAAAAGCATTCCCAACTTGCTGAATACCCTGTGATACTTCGTGCCCTGAAAGTTCACGAGAAAAATATTGTCTTTCATTACCTCTTTGTATGTGTGCCATCCGTTTATTCTCCTATGCGATATTACCAGTATTAGCAGAGCCACCTGATAATAAAGTTCCTGTGCTTCCTGTTTTTTTATTAGAAAAGCTTTGAAATATATTTCCTGCAATTTGTCCGCCGTCATTTCCTAGAGGGTCAATCAAGAAAGAAGCGAACGCTGTTTTTCCAGCTCTGATAAGTTTTTTCTGCTGAGTAACACTATCTCTGTTTATAGCTTCAACATCTTCCATCGCAGTATCATAAGTTTCATCAATAACAGCAACAGGAGAACCGCTATCAAAATAAACCCCACCTTTTAAGAAAGAGGTCTTTTGTTGTTGCATTAAAGCTTTTGCTTTTTTCGCTCTTTCATCAGCCTGCTCTTGAGCCTGACGAGCTATTTCTTTTGCTTGTTGTTTATTTTCACTGATATAAGAAGCCGTAGATAAGGCGTTTGTAAGCCCTTTTGCTATCGCCTGAAATATTGCAAACCAACCCATTTTATATCTCCTTTAATTCATAACGTGTTTGTATTCAGGTACAACCGCAGAAAGCCTGAATGGTAACGGCATATCCTGAACAATGTAATAATGTTTTTCTTTTTCGTATTTATCAGAACAAAGAATCTTTTTATCTGAATCCATCGCAAGAGGCGGAGTATCAAACAATCCATCAGGATTAAAGCTTTGTACATCTTCTAAAGAATACAAATCTGTGCCAACTTTACCGCCAGCTGAGAAACTTAATAAAAGCGTCATATTCACAATGTTTTTATTCTTTGTAAAAGTTTGCCCTGTTTGATATTGCATACCAAGATTCATACTCTTGAGCATACCTTTATATTTCAAGCCGATAATAGCTGAACCAACTTTGTTCGTGTTAGCTGAAGAAATATCTATCTCTCCGTTCTCAACTTTAAAATCTCCGATATAACCACCATTACCGCAAACAGAAACAACTTCTCCCTCTAAGTGTTCTAAACCTGAAAATCTAGTTGCTGATAAATACCATTCTGAAGCTGTATTGTTTGAAGGCTGTAAAAGTGTTTCTACCTTAACTGTTTTTGAATCCACATATTCGCTAATATCAAATATGCCGTACTCTCTGCCTGTAATTGATTTATACCAAATTCTGCGACCAACATCTTCAGGAGAAAAAACATCTTCAGAAGCTGTAATCAAATCTTCAGAATAATTTATAATATTTTTCTGTAAACCTGAATATTCAATAGAGCAATCAAGATGATTACATTTTCTCATTGTTTCAGCAACAGCACGATAGAAAGCATATCTATCCTCTTGTTTAATTTTAAGCTTTTCAGAATCGGTAACATCTTCAGGTAAATCAGACACAAAATCTTCAAAGCGAGGAAATTCAACTGTATCAGTCAACTGCTCAAGATAATATCTATCAATGCCGTTAATAACTCTTTTAATCTTCAAGAATAAATCATAATCCCCATCAGGTCTAGTAACCGAACAAATATCTCTTACTTCGCCTTTTGTTGTTAGCTTAGCCCAAGCGTTAACAGATTCATCATTTGAAAAACAAACCTGAAGTAAATCATTACCGCAACGAATATACAAAAAGTCGTACTGGTCATTTTTATAAGCGAGCTTACGCATACCTCCTTTTGTAATTTCGTAATTTGCTTTAGATAAATTTACAGCTTTAAATTGTTCAAGTAAAACATCATACTCAAACATAAATAATTTTCTGCCATTAGCAGAAACAAAGAAAACATAGTTATCTTTTCTTACTGGTCTGACATCTCCGCAACCATCACGACAAGAAAGTTTGGCTGTAATATCAGTAGGCGTGATAGCTGATGTAGTACTACCACCATTCACAGTAAGTACGCCTTCAGCTGTACCAATAAGAAGAGAGTTAGCTCCTGAAATTATCCACAACGCCTTAGACATCGCTTCGGCTAAATCAAATTGAAATCCGTCATTAGTTCCAGTGCCAACTGTTATATCGTTATAACTGCCACCTTTTGAGCCATAAAGATAAGTATAATATTTTGAAGAAGAACATCTATCGAATCTGTTTTCATAAAAGCAACCAGTACACGGAAAGCCGTGATTAGTAGAAGCTGATTCAGAAGATAAACTTTTATCTCCTGTGTTTGTGTATTCTGTTTTAACAAGCTCAAACTTATTACTAGCTTTTCTTTTTAATTGATATTCAGGATAATTACCCTCTAAGTGTTGAATATACATAACATCGCAGTTTTGAGAAACGCAAAGATTATATACTTCAGTTCCCCACGGATGAGTTAAGGTTAATTCATTTCCATTATCATCAAGAACACGGACAAATTCTCCGTTTTCGTTATAAGTCCAAAACTCAATATATTCAATTTTAAACACAAGAAGGTAAGACTGCTCCTGATTGAATTTAAATTCATAAAGAGCAGAATCGCCAATCTCATCAATAAATTTAAAACCAGTGCGATAGAAAGAATCGCCTTTAATAGTTTGACAAAAATTCTCTGCTATTTCGTGTCCGTGCTGATAAATAGGAATATCGGAACGACCTTTAAGCGAGCGGTCAACTTGACCAGAAGAAAAATTATTCGATAAAAAATGTGTTCTCATTTTATTGCCCTATCTCAAAAAGTGATTAGTATTTAAAATCTCAGGTACAAATCTTGCCTCTCTGTATCGAGGTTTATTGATTACAGTAACAGGGTTATCTCTGCCATATTTTGTAGAACATTCAATATATTTCTCTTTTACTAAACCTCTGAGCCAGTTCGCTTTTGCTGTATCTTCGGTGAGAGGAACGCAAATCTCCTCTGCAAGAGCATAAGCAAGCAAAATAGTAAACTCTGCGTCAAACAATGTTACATCCGTAACATCTTTTATATAGCGTATTTCTACATTCTTAATCCCTTCATCGCAATAAAAATATTCGCCTTCAATCTGTTTTAATCTATCCTCTAAAGGATTTCCAAGATTCAACACCTGCAAACAATCAGGCGGAAGAGCGAAGGCTTTTTCATATCCATAAACAGGAACAAAATCTTTTACTTCTGCCAAAACTGCTCTATCAATAGAGAATGTAGCATTAAGATTCATCAGCAAAGATTTTCTGATTGTGTCATACCATAACTTGCATTTTTTAGCAGACTTTGTATTTTCATCTAGTGAGGTTATATTCTCTTGATTCAATTTATCAAGAGCCATATTGCAAATTTCTATATCTGATGTTGCCATTTTTACTTATCCTTTTTCGATTAAAAAAGAGAGCCGACTTATACAAATCGGCTCACTTTTGCCTAATACACTAAATAGTAGAAAGAATTTTAATAACTTTCTTACCTTGAGTACGAACGGCTTTAACCCACATATCAATAGTAATCTCCCAAGAGTTTACTTTGCCGTGAGCTCTTTCACATTCTAATCTACCCACTTCAACAGCAAATGCAATCGCTCCAGGAGCAAGAAGCAAGTTAGAACGCACCCCTTCATTTTCAGGAAGGATAGGCATTTCAATTTCGTTAATACCGTTTTGTGTTCCTGCAAATGTTACAATATGGAATCCTGAAGCATTAACAATCTTACCTGTATCTACTGTTTTTTGTGCTGAGTAAAACATATTCATATATTTGTCATCATCACGCAAACCTTGTTCTTCTTGAGCGGAAAGAGCAAGAGTACAACCTATTGAAGGGTCAATATAGTTGTTTGTAAACGCTGTGATTGCTGGAGAAATTACAGTTGAGTAGTTAAAGTTTGTTTTACCATCAATAGTAAGAACTCCATCATCCTCAGCAGATACAGCTGTTCCTGCTTCTTCAGGACCGCCAACAATAACACTTGCGATAGAAGCGTCAGCGATACATTTATCTGTCATTCTTTGTTTTGCTTCTTTCAAGTTTGTGAACAAGTCTGAAGTAGGGTCTGTGATAAGCTTAACTGCTTTATCGTAAGAATCTACTAAATAAGTTTTTGTGAATCTACGAGCAACAGATTTTCTGTTATCGTTTCTGATATCAGCATAAACTTTATCAGGGTTACGACCTTTATTTGTAATTTCGGTCAATTCATTGCTATCAATACGAGAGATATTAGAGATACCTTTAATATCCATATGCTTGATAGCTGGAGTGTTTAACAACTTTGTGTCTTTTTGTGTTGCTATTCTTTCAAAGTTTTTCTCGAAAAGTAGCAACGAAGCGTGGTCTAAATTACCTGTTTGAATAACTGGCATAATAACCTCTCTTTCTTTTTTTTACTTATGTGTAATACTGCTACTTTCTCTAAAATTGCCTCTTACGAGATTTCTATTGAAAGTGAAAAAATTTGTGAATCAGCAAAGTCTATTCAAGAATAGTTATTTTACTGATTGCCGTTTAGTAGCTGACTAGCAGACGGCAAACCATCTCCAGCATTAGAACCCTCGTCAGAGCCCTCTTTGCCGTTATTACCCTGTTCGCCTACAAGATTGAGCATTGTGTTTGCTACTGTAACAACAGTGTTCTTCATAAAATCTGCTAATCCTTTTTTCTTAACTTCTTCTTTTTTCTCTACGAATAAAGAGCTGTCAACATTGATGATAAGCTTTTCATCTCCTAAATCGAGCTTGTAAGTTCCATCAGGTTGTTTTTTGAAGAAGTCAAGCTGAGCTTTTTCTTCAGGAGTTTTCATCGGAATTTTAAGTACTTTTTTCATATAGGCGATAATTGCCTTTTGTCTTAATTCAACGATTGATACAACTCCTGAAACTGGTACTTCGTATAAATCATATAGACAAGCTAAATCCTGAATCTCTAACTCTGATAAAGTGTTGATATCTCTATTGTGTAGAGCACAAGCTTCATCAAGTTTTTTAATTTCAGTAACAACAAAGTTACGAACTCTTGAGAATAATCTCTGAGCGTTTTTCTTGTCTTTTCTGATGTAATACGGCAAATACCTTCTTAATAAATGTGTTTCAAGTCCTTCAGGTTTAAATCTAGGAACTTTAATTACATAATTAAAATCATAAAATCGTTTTTGACCTGAACCGATATCAGATTCAAACTGACCAATAACAGTTACTTCATACATAAATTTTTCTCCTTATAATTATGAGTACTACTTATACAGAGCCTTCATTTGATTGATGATATTCTGTTTTTCTTCAGCTGAGTGAGGTCTGCTATCAAGAGCTTCAAGCTCATCAGCTAAGCGATTGTATTCAGCGTTTCTTTCTGAATCAGACATTTTCATACTTGAAGGTGCTGGATTGCTTCCTTCTTTGTAATCGTATTTATCAACCAAACCCTTTGCTACCTTATAGAACATTTGGACAATAGCGTTAGGCATTGTATCTTGAATTAGTTGCTGGTCAGCAGGACTTAAGAACTCTTTGATTAAACTTTCACAAGTTTTTCTCTGTTGCTGATTGCCGTTAAACATTGAATTAACTTCTCTCTCTAACTCGTCAGCGTCAGTGTAAGCCTGAAACTCTTTTATCTCGTAATCTAAATAAGTTTTTAAAAGCTCTTGCCCCTGCTGTATAGATACGCCCAAATCCTTAAATTTTCCTGAGAATAAATCTAAAACTTCTTGATCCATAGGGAAAATATTTTGTCCGTTTTCATCCTTCAGGATTGTATCAAGAGCATAATCTGAAATATTTTCAGGTACATTGTATTCAGGAGTTAATTGAGCTTGAAGAGCTTTTTTAATATCTTCGTAATTTTCAAGATTTTTTAAATCCGTAGTTGTAAGATATTCATTAACTTTTTTACCGATTAAAGCTTGTTGATTGTCATAAGACTTAAATAACTCAGCTTTTAAATCATCTCCTGTTTTTCCATTGAAGAACTTAGCCCAACCTTTCTCAGCATATTCTTCAGGAATTGAAAAATCTGAACTAGTGCCTTCTTGATTCTGAGAAGCTTCTGAACCTTCAGCTCCTGAATCTGCTCCACCTTCAGAGCCGTTTAAAATTTCATCTTCCATAAAACCTTTTCTCCTTTATTTTTGTGCAATAACAATATTGTGTTTGTTTAGAATTTCTATCTCTGCTAGAACTTCAGCAGGGATAAATTGTCTAATAAGTAGCCATCCATCCCTACGCCCTCTCTCATAAGCTAGAGCTTGTTGTTCAACATTATTCTGTTCAGAATCCCAAAGAGATAAATTTTTCAATAACTGAAGAACGCATTTTCCTTCTTCTGAATCTGCTACTGCTTTAAAGCAGGTTTTCACTGCTTCTTCGTAAGCTTTCTGTTTTTCTGCTTCATTTTCTTTCTGCTGGTCAATTTTGTCATAGACCGTTTGCTTTTCTCTGTACATCAGCTGTTGCTCCTTCTCTGTCTGCCGTTGCTATATCTTTTGCTAATTGCACTTGCCCTGCCAACATTTGAGCTTGTTGCTGTTGAGCCTGAGCTTGTTGCATAGCGTTTAATATTGTTTGATATTCTGTTTTTGATTTAACAAGACCATCGTTTACGAGATTAGAAACCTTTTTAAGCAGAACAAGAAAATCGTATGTATTTATGGCATTAACGATATTAGGGTCAATCTGCATAATAGCTGAGAAGTTTTGTAAGAATCTGCCGATTGCCTCATATAGCTCAGCGTTGCAAAGTTTTTCAAGCTCTCCATTAAATCTGAGCTTATACCATCTTTTGCCGTCTTTCATAGCCTGAGCGATAACAGGCGGAATAAAATCTCCTTCTTTATACGCACGCTCTTTTTCTGCAATTTCTTCAGGAGTTGTTTCAGGCATTTCATCAATGATATTGCCGTATAGACCGCAATCCTGAATAATAGAAATTGACCTATGAAGAACTGGCTCCATCACTTCAGCTTTTTGTTGAGTAAGAACGCCATTGATAGACTTGCCTCTTATACTCATTCTGAAGTTTGATTCAGTAGCTGTCATTTGTGTTTGATTATTAAAATCAAGCAACTGGTCAATTTTGAAAATATTTGTAATATCTTTTTTAAGTTCAGGAAGTAAGAAATTTACAATCGCTGAAATATCTCCTGATTGAGAAATAGGAAATATCGGATTCTGTCCGTTAGCACCAGCTTTAGCGTTGAATACAGTAAGAGCTCCAGCCGAGCGATTGATTACATTACCAGCGGTCAAAGCTCCTGAATATACCCCTAGAGGAGTATCAGTTGTTTTTTCAATATTATCTACAGCATCGCCTTTGATATGGTTTAAAATCTTAATTGAGGAAATTGCTAAACTACCTGAAGATTCTCCGTATATATGACCATTAACACGGATGTAGCGACACATAGCAACTGGTAACTCACGGAAATAATCAACTTTAAAAATTTGTTTAGTATTTTCAACAAACCAGTAACCTTTAAATCTTGCTCCAGCTTTACCTCTTTTGTACATTCTGTAAAAGTTGTTAGGCATAACCGCATAGACAAGTTTTCTTTTTTGATTAAGCTTACCTGATTTATACAACTCTTTAATATCTTCAGGTAGAGCTTCAAATAATTGCTCTTGAAATTCGCCGTTATCAATACAAAACTCTTCAATAATCCTGTTTATAGTCCAGTTGTAAACTGTATAAATAACATTGATTTTATTATTAGAACCTTCATCACAGCAAGAATTATATACACCATAAGGTTTATAATTTAAACAGCACTCAGACTGCTCATTATCAAATTCTTTGCTTCTGTAAGCTCCGATACCTGAAGTGCCGAAAGAAACTTGTTCATAGCAATAACCTTTAAGGATAGAAGAAAACCCTGCGTCAGTTGCGTTAACTTGCTCAAGCGTAATATTAGTAGCCTTTTTGTAGAATGAAGAAAAATCTTGACCGCCTGATTTCTTTTTAATGTAATCAGATACTTCAAGCGTAACTCCTTCTTCTCCCCATAAAATCCCAGCTAAATAATCTCCAGCCTGATTAGTGCAAATAAATCCAGTGGGGTCATTGATATAGACATCTTTTTGCTTAGATTTATTGTGTTCTTCTTCAAATTCTGCGTTAATCTCATTTGTAAGAGCTACATAATCCTGAATATCTTTCCATTTTCTGATATACTTAGTTCTTTCAGATTTAAGCTCAGAAAACTTTTCAATAACTAATCTTTCTTCTTTTTCGTTTATATCAATGTTTCTATCAATCATTTTTGTAAAGTCCTATATTGCCTTTGTAATAAATCTGAAAATCTTTATCCTGATGAGCTTCACTAGGTTTAAATCCGAGAAGCTTCAGCCACTTCTTAATTGTTTCGTTTTTCTTGTAATGTCTATCCATTATCAAGCTATACTTAGATTCCCACTTCTGAATCTGAATCTTTGCTCCTTTAAGAAATGTGATTATATTTCCTTTATGAAGGTTATCGGTAGTTAAAAGAAATATCCCACCGACACCTTCGCCGAAAGGTATTAAACCGAATAGACCGACAGCTTCTCCTGAAGCTTTGAGTTTCACAATTTGTTTTTCAGTAACACATCGAAGAGTATTAAAGATGTATTCTTTGTAATCGTTGCCGAGAAGCGTTTTTGCTTCGACTACTGTATCTTCACAAAGATTTTCAAGAACATATTTAATTTCTTTAGCTCTAAGTGCTTTCTCTGAATACATCTCTTAACTCCTCTAGCTTAATTGCCGAAAACCTTTCTTACTGATTGCCCCTGACTAGCGTTAAGAAGTTGACCTTTATTACCGCCTTCAGTTTCAAGTAATCTCTGTTTTTTAGCTGTTGTTTCTTCTTTCTCTTCTGTTGCTTCTGCAATCTTTTGAGAATTAGTGTTAACTTCTTGCTTTTTACCGAAAAAACCCATAACTCAATCTCCTATATTTATCTATTCACTGCCGAACAATGTTCGCCTTTTCTTCTCTTTCGAGCTGAAAAGTGTATTGCCTGTTGTTGAATCATCTAAGTAATTGTAGTTGTACACATTCTTAACTTTTGAATCCTCAGAATCATCCTCTTTTGTAGTCGTGGTAGTTGTAGTATTATTACTTCTTGCCTTTTTTTCACCTCTACTTTTTCCCCAGTCATAAAGCAAGCCTGGAAGTCCTAACCACCAATGAGAAAATTTCATATCTTTGCTCCTTTCGTATTACCTTTGTTGCCAGTTATTATTAGTTACTTGAATCAGATTTCCACCGCCAAATTCTCTGCCGATTTCTGCCTGAACTGGACTTGCAAAGGTAAGAGCTAAAGAATCCGCAAAGTCAACCGAATGTATTTCTGTACCTTTTACAATCTTTTCTTTTTTTTCAAGAGAGAATTTTCCTGTTGAATCTGAAGGTTTTAAATCAGGAATTATAGAGATATCTCGTACAAACTCTTCAATAAATTCCTGATGTTGAATTTCTACTCCGCCTTCTTGCATAAACCAAGAACGCATAGTGTCATACATCTCAGCTCTTCTGTTTGCGTATTTTGCAGAATCGTAAGCTCCTGAACCGAACTGAACCAACTCAACTATTGAACCTAATCCCTGAGAAACTAAAATATCGTAAGTTCCTGTGCCGTGTCCGTAATCGATAAAAACTCTTGCAGGATTTATAGCCTGAATCAATCTGACTAATATTCCTGCTAGATGAACTTCATTCATCTGCTCAAAACGATAAAACTTCTTAATAACTCTGCCCTGACGAACTGTAATAATAGTTCTATCTGAGCTTCTTGCAGGGTCAACTCCGATTACTACTGGCATACCGCCTGAAGTTATCCCTCTCTTTTTTCTTGCAAGCTCAATATAATTTAGGGGTATCAAAGCGTTTGAAGTTGTAACAAAAGCTTCTTGAATTGTAGAAGGATATTCCTGTCTGAACAAATGTTCACGCCCTCTAAAATCCCCCTCAAGCTTAGCCCTTCTCCAAGCTAACTGCTCATCATCAAGATTGTATAATCTCTTCAGTTCTAGCTCTTCATCATTCCACTTGATAGGCTCAATAATTTGCCTGCGATATTCATTCTGCTGATACCAAGCATAGAACAAAGTCATATAATCTGACTTAGGGTCTAAACCTGATTGAACGAGGTTATAGAAGTAAGCCCCATCTCCTGAAGTGCCGTTAGCTGTACTTTCAAGAATCAACTCTGAATCAGGATTATCAGGAATTGTCTGAAGCATACCTGAAACAATATCGTTAGCATTAGACCAGAACGCAACCTCTGAGCCGTGAAAGTAATTGATTGTCATTGAACGACCAACAGATTTGCTTCCTGCTGTACCAACTCTGAAAGATGAATCAGTTGAAAGAGCCAGCTCTTCAGTGCTATCTTTTAAAAGCGGAATCTTTAAACCATCAGGCAAGTTATCATAATAACGCTTTGTCATAGCGAAAATATTTCTAGCTGAATCAGATTTATCAGCTAACACAAAGGCGTTTTTTGCTCTATTGAATAAGATATGATGAAAGAATCTAGCCTCTGTCATAGTTGACATACCAACTTGACGAGATTTCAAGAAAACAATCTTACACGGTCTGCCGAGCTTTTTTCTTTGTTGAATTTTAAAATGTGCGTCATATTGAATGTTTGAAAAATTGAAATGTATCAAACCTTCGTTTTTAGTTTTAATGATTAAAAAGTTGCTAGAGAAATAAACTAAATCATCTTTGAGCTTCTGTAACTTTTTCATATCTACTGCGGTATTATCCATAGACACCGCCTTAATTTAATTGGTCAAGTACATCAGCTAAATTGCCTGTTGATATCTGATGTTTTTCAACCATAAGCCCTGCAAGTTTACACTTTGTATCTATACAGCCTTTTTCTACATTGTATGTTTTAGAAGAGTTTTTACATCTTTCTTGCAAATCGTTTAATTCTCGATAAGCGTCTTGAATTGTATATTTAAATTCTTCCTCAATAGTCTGCTGTGCATTGGCTTTAAACTGTTTTATCCATAGGGAAACCTTAGGGTTTTTTAGAAGTTTTGAAGCTTCTGTATTGATTGCTTCGTTTGACATTCCTACGCAGTCGTAAGCAAAACGATAAGCTTCTGAAGCGTTACCGCCATTCAGAATATATCGAGTTACAAATTTTTGTTGTTTAGCTGTTAAAGTAGGTAATTCACTCATAAAAGCCTTTCAATAAAAAAGGGAGCTGAAAGGAAGCTCCCTTCCTTACGCAATCAACACGCAACATCACAACCAAATCTCAGTAGGTAAAATTGGAGAAGCGGATAGATGACTATCCGCAGAGTAACCCTCAGCAGTAGGTTACTAACCTTTATTAGTAAGTATCAGTTTTTCAAACCTTCTTCTGCCTGTTCTAAAATCGCAAGCATATTGTCTGATACTTGTTACTTTTCCTTTTTTATTTTTTCTTTCGACATTACATCCACACACCCAGCCGTGAAACTTAATGTCATCATTGTAAACTTGTTTATTTTTCAACCTTCTTTTTTCACGCTTAATCACTTTATCAGCTTCAGAGCCTGAAAAATTATCAATAAAAACTTTATCATCAGATATGCGGAACTCTACAAGCGTTGCGAGAGAATGATTACAAGCTCCACAATTACCGATAAAAAGCAATCTATCAGTAAATCCGTTGATATCGTTAAGCTCCTGTACCTCTGTAATAATACTCTTCTCGTTGCAATTCTTACAATTTATTAACATCTCCGCTTCTCCTTACCCTTTATAGGCACAGCTATATCAGGTACACCGATTACTACTGGTTGAATTTGCATAGCTCCCGCTTTTCAATTTTAAAAATTGACAAAGCAAATCACATTTCATAATCTACATATTTTGGATTTTAAATTCATATTTTAAAAAAAATCAATACTTTTGAGTTAACTTGATTTAACTCAGTTTTTTATTTTGTTGATATTATTGACTTTTGCTCTTACTTCTGCTAATTGTTTTTTGAATGAAGTTGACGCAACCTCACACAAAAAAAGAAAATAAAAAATTTTCCTGCCTTCCCAAGAATAAAAGTTTTATTTATAAAACTTTTATAATTTTCTTTGCTTTACTTTTCTTTTATTTTCTTTTATAGCATTGCGATTGAAATATTGAACGCATTGCAAACGCATTGCGTTATATTATGCGAACGCATTGCAAACGCATTACGACCGCACAAAAAATCAAACCTCTTTATTAGCCTGCCTTTTAGCTTTCAATTCTTTTTCAGTATCTAATATTGATGGGATTGTCTTGTCATAAATAATTTCTGTAATCACTGAAATAATAGCTCCATAATAAAGATAACGCCAAAAAGTGCCATATCTCGAAGTATTTATATCAACAAGCAAACATATTACATCGCATAATAAAGCCAAAAACAAAAAGACTAAAACACACCAACCTTTTGATATTTTTCTTTTTGCTATTTTTTTTATTAAAAAACAAAGCGACACTGAAGGGATTAGATAAAAAACTAAACCTACAACTAAACCTACAAATAAATTATTCATCACGCCTGCTTTCTGCTAAATATAGCTTTATTACCTATTTATTCCTGAAGCTTCACTGCCTTTTTATTATTAGAAAGGAGTTCAGCTATGATACAAAACGAACTTACACAAATCTATTATGCACTCAAAAAAGTTTACGGGAAGGAAAAAGCTGAAGAACTGATAGAACAGCTACTCAAATACTTTACTTCTTGATTCCATATTTAGCAAGAATACTATTCACTTCTTCGAGGATTTCATCTTTGACATCCTCAAATTCTGGTGCATTAAACATTTCGCCTTTGCCTGTAATATACCAGTTAGAATTTACATCCAAGTTTTCAATTAGTTTACTTATAAACTCAATCGAAGGTTTATTATGCTCACTTTCAACATTAGCGACCGCCTGTTTTGAAACGCCTAAAAACTGCCCAAGCTCTGCCTGAGTAAGCTTTTTTTCTGTTCTAATTTTCTTTGTTCTATTACCGATAGTTGTCATAATTTTTGTACTCCGTTTGTATGAAGTTTTGTAAACAAAATATCAAATACTTGACATTAGATTTCAAATGCTGTACAATCCAATACATAAAGTTGACTTAAATTAAGTTATCTTAATTTAATTATACCACATAAAAAACGAAAAACAGCAAAATTTTGCTTATTTTTTCGTGCAATTTTCCAATGCTAAAAAAAAGAAAGGAGAAGTCAAGCAAATGGTAACGCAGAGCAAACGAAAAGACACTATAAATGTAGGTCTTAGTAAAGAAGAGAAAGCTATTATTAGCAAACACGCTAATACTCTTGTTCGCTCAATGTCAGAAACAATTCGCTTAATCGTAATTGATTACATTGAGAGAAACCGCTTAAAAGAAAAATATTCTGTTAAATAGGAGAATGGAGATGAGTAACAAATCAGCAATCGTACCAGTAGTACAATTTATCAAAAACACAATCAACCAGTTTCAAGCTAACAAAGAAAGAGAAAAATTAAGAAGAATTAGATTCTTAACTCAGCAAACTTTTGAGCATTATCTAAAAGCACAGCCAAAGATTGAGCTAGCTGAAGTTGATTTACCTTATTTTATTTATACCGAACAGCAAAGAAAATACGCATACGACAGGACAGTTCAAGAAATGACAAGAGTTATTGAAGAGTGCCGAGTTAACCAATGCTACAAAAATTGCGTTAAAGAACTTCAAAAAGTAGGTATGAGCTTCTAATGACAAATGCTTCAGAAATAACAAGAGTATATTTTTCTCACGACCAAGACGCAAGAGGCGATGACAAGATTACAGAAATGATGTTCGCCTTCAGAAAGCTTGCAAAAAATCTTGAGCGTAGCGAACTTGAATCTTTGATACCGCTTGCGAGTTATGGCATATATTGGGCAATCATAGAATATATGCACCGCAACTCTTTTCAGGATAAAGATGTTGAACTTCTTGCTGACACATTGAGAATAGATACAAAATTTCTAATGTCTATTCTTGAAGATTTTAGATTGTTTGGTCATCTTGACGGAGAATATGTTTCAAATCGTGTACTGAAGAACTTAGAAAAACAAAAAGAAAAATCAGCTAAGGCTAAGAAGTCTGCTGAAGTTCGCTGGTTATTACAACTTTACGAACGCACATATAAAGATATTTTCGGAATCAAGCCAATTCTAGGAGAAGATGAAAAATCAAAACTTATCAATTATTCAAACGCAATAGAAAATTTTAAAGATATTCTTCCTGATATTCTTTACACGCTCAAAGATATTAAATTTGATGGAAATGTAAAATACAATCCACGCTCTAACTGGCTACTCAGCGAAAATAATCTTACTAAAGTTCTTCACGGCGAGTTTGGAAAACTTAAACACAAAAAAACTAAAGAAGAAATAAAAGCTGAAGAAGAGGCTAAAAAAGCTGAAGCTGAATCAAAAAGCAAACCTTCAGCAACAGATATAGAGATGAACTCTATCATAAACAAAATTGACGCAATAGAGTTCATAGCAAAAAGGAATTATCAACATCCGCAATTCATAAATCCTTCACATAAGGATTTAATGAAACGCTTCGACATCACAACTGCAGAAATAACAACAAGAATGAAGGAGTTTGAAGATGGCTAGATGGCGAGGCAGAAAAAAAACTGTATCAAAGTACGAAAATGACGCAGTGCTTGTCAGCGTAACTGTTACAGAAATTATCGAACAAAACAAAGAATACGAGAATGGAAAACTAAAAAATGTTTTCAAAGCCGTAAGTAAAAGCGGAAACGAGCGGATGTGTATTCAATGGGGAAGAAGTTTAATCTCCGCAGGCTGTGAAGTGCAGATGAAAGGCAGAATAAAAGACGATGTTTTTCTCGTATGGTCAGCAATGATAGTAAAGAATCCGAATAAGGAGCAAGCGACAAATGGATAATATAACGCTAAACGATATTTTAACCACAATAGAAAAGCTAACAGATGAGGAACTATGCTACTTAATCGCTTACGCAGATCAAGAATACAAGAACAGAGATTTTTCTCAAGAAGGAAAGGAAAAAAAATGCCAAAAGAACTAATAGAAATTTTATGCCTACTAGCTGTATTGATTTTTATTTCAGTGCTGATGTGCATATTTAACAAAAATGAAGATTTTTCAGTTAGAGAAGAGGACGAAATCTACAACGGATATTATGACGAATGATTGAAGAAACCTTTAATACTGTTAGAGAGTTTAGGCGAAAATTCCCCAGCAAGTATTACATCTGCTCTAGTTGCGGAACGCTAACAGACAATCCGTATCAATGCAGAATCTGCGAGAATCAATCCACAAACTTTATCTTAACTGAAAACTTATATCGCTACACCATACTAGAAACAGGACAAACAGAACAAATATTCAAGCCAGTAGAACTGGAGAAAGGAACAGAAGAATGATTGAAATTGATGTTATCAAATCAGACCTGAAGAAAGTTTTATCAGGACAAAAAAGATTCGCAATTCAGGGTAAAAATGTTGAAGGCTCAATATTATCCGCAGTTAATTTTAAAATCGAAGATGGTTATTTAATTATTTCAACAACTGACGGCACACGAGCTTTAGAATCTAAGCTGTTATTACTCGACAACTACGGAGAACCATCAGGAGAATTTAATTTATCAATGGCTCTTGTATCAAAATTGAGCTTTATCAAAGGTCAACTAGATGAAATCAGAATCCGACAAAACGCAGACTATGTAGAATTTCAAGATGTAGAACACAATTCTATTCAAAGATTAGCTGTAAAAGATATTGACGATAGATTCCCTGATTTAAAAAATTGCTTCCCTGCAAAAAATAATTTTAAAGTATCTGTTTCACAGAACTTAATAAAAGATATTGCAGGAATGAAAGCACACACAGGCAGAGTAAATATGAACTTTGACGCTAAAAATAATTTATCGGCAATTTTAGTAGAAACTTCTTCAGAGAATTTATCTCAAAGAGCTTTACTAATGCCAATCAGAGAGGAAGAAGAAGATTCTGAATCTTAAAACAAGAAGCTGACCATTGTTTACTCTTTTCTGAGGAGGCAGATTCACGCAAGAAAAGGGCGGAAGCAACAACCGATAGAGAACGACCGAGCAAGCGGTCTGAACGCAACCGAGAAATAATGCAAAAAGCTACTCGTAAAAAGCTTTTAGAGTTCGTGAATGACAGTTGCACGAAAATAACCTGTCTGACAGGCTGGAAAGACAGCCACTACAAAATAAAAAGGAGAAAAATAATGCAAACAAAAGTAATGACAGAATTAACAGCTGACTTAAAATTTTTATTCCCTGTTGATATGACAGAGTTTAATCAAAAAACTGTGAAGGTAGAGGATTACAATAAAGAAAGAAGCCAATACATTATGTCTAAACTACCATCAGCTGAAAAAATATCACAAATTTTCAATGAGCTTGAAAAGACAGTAGAAGCTTTAGGTTATGAATGTGTAAAAAATATCACAACAGCTCAAGAAGATACAACTCCTAATATTAAAGATTTTCTCAAATCTATTCTAGGCACTACCCCCCCCCTCAAATAATACATTACAGAAAGTAACACTTTGCAAGAGGGGATAAATCCCACATCCCCTCATTTCTTTAAAAAGGAGATTCGATGAGTAACGAAGCAATTATAAGAAAAATATTAGCACTTCTCGATAGAACAGAAAAAAGAGGAGCAACAAAACACGAGGCAGAAATCGCTTTGAGAAAAGCAAACGAGCTAATGACTGAGTATAGTATTACAGAATTTGACTTGAAAAAAGTTGATAGAAGCTCTTTTGTAGAAAAATCAATAAAATACAAAAGACAATCTTCAACTTGGATATATACTCATCTTGCAGACGCTTTTGATTGTGAGTTCTTTTATTACAGCAGATTAAAAGAAGGAGTATTTTTCGGCTTTGAAATTGATGTAAAAATCTGTATTCATTTTGCTAATATGCTTACGGATGTTCTTGAATCTGAAATCAGAGCTTATAAAAAAAGCCGTCAATATTATTATTTAATCTACGATTACCAACCTCAAGCGATTATATTCAATTTTGTTAACGGCTTTACTGACGAAATCCATCAAAAATTAAAAGAGCTCAAAGAGCAAAGAAACAAAAAAATAGAAGAATCAACAGGCACAGCTTTAATGGTTATAAAAGCTGAACAAGTAAGAGAAGCTTTTGAATTAAAACATCAGCCAAAATCAAGCAAAGATAGAGAGGTTGTATTTATCAATGGAGCTTATATTTCAGGGGGAGATTCAGCTGAAGCTGTACAGTTCAATCCTGCAATAGAATCAGAAGCTGACGAACTACCTAAAATCGGCACAGGGAAGGCGGTTTAAAGATGAGGATTTTAAAATTTGCAGACAATATGCCAAAACTTCACGGACAAACCACCGCTAAACTCGTTTACTGGTCAGCACTTGCAGGTTGTCAACTTGCTCAACATCCTGAATTATGGCAATACGACACGCTAAAATCGGACGGTACAACTTACAAACTGAACCCTAACGGAAGATATTTTTTATTATTTTTCGTAGGAGATAAGGGAATTATGTTCTCGACCATTCGCAAACTGAATGACGATAACAAACATTATATGAGTGAAGTAAATCAAGAATTTAGAATCGAGGTAGAAGGATGAAATTTTTAACTTATTTACAGGGGCTACGCCTCTTATGGATTACAAATTTAGGCGTAAACACAGTGAGCTTTATTGACCTGATACTAAAATCAGCATATCAAACAGCTCTTACTAGCTTGTTACTTATGTTAATATGCCTGTATTTTATCAACTGGTGCACAAAACAAATAGCAGAGGATGAGAAAGAGTAGTTATGGCAACAAGAGTAGAAAAGATTTATAAAACAAATACGCTTATAGTTTTTAACAATATTTTAAACTCTGTTAACGACTATGTATCTTCTAAAAAGAAGATTGCTGAATCCGAAAAAGTTTTAATCAAAGGAATTACAACTGAACTAGATTCCTTCTTTAAGAAAAATAATATTACAGACCAAGAGCTACGCAAAGCCGTAGAGAAAGGAAACTAAAAATGTTTGGACGACACACCATTGAATATATTGATATCGATAAAGAAAGAAGAGAAAGAGAAGCTAATGCAAAAGCTGAAATAGTAAAAGAAGAAATGCAAGCGAAAAATTTTATTGAAATCCTAGAGCTTTCTAAAGCCAGCGACAATGAGATTCTTCAAAAATATAAATTTACTTTATGGCGCGATTTATCAATCCCTGTTAGATATTACCTTTTAAATAGATTTAAAATAAATTTATTCACTAGAGGGGAATGTACAGCAGTAGGTCATAATGCAACTTTTTACGAGCCAGTAGGTAAAACTCTTGAGCAGATTATAAAAACAAAAAAGCAAGAACCAAAATCAGAGCTTTCTTTTTCTGAAAGAATTGATTATACAAAAACAAAAGCTATTCTAAAAAATAAAATAAATGCTCTTGAAAAAATCCGCAATCTCTTAATAGGAGAAAGTTTTTCTAATCCTGAAACTAGAGAAACTAAAAGAGCGGAAATTCTTGCAATAATTGACGAGGTGCGAGATGGAGAATAATAAAGAACTAGTAGCTCCTGCAAATATTTCAGAGCTTTTAAAATTAGCGAAACAATCCGAAGCACAATATAACGCTGTTGTAAGTCAAAATAAAGATTTACAAGCAGAACTTATCGCTCTTAAATTCGCTTTGCGTAATATATATATTTTCGCAAACGCTTTGCACACCCACTTCAATACCTATCATAAACACTTATTGCAGGATAGAGTTGTTGAGATAGTTATAAGCAAGAGCGAAAGAAAAATCCTGAATCTAAAGGAAACGCTAGAGCTAATCATTACAGATTCTTGTATTTTAAAAGAAAACAAACGCCCACCTTATTTAGAAAACCGCACTTCAGAGTTTTTTAATAATGTTGTTCTTGACAAGATAGACCAGCTCATCAAAGACCCTACGAGCAAACTACTTGAGGATGTGAAATTTGCAATGGAACGCAGAAATTATCTCAACAGAAGAAATGAGATTATGCGTAAAATGTACGGAATGGATGGAGAGAGCTAATGGTAGATTTTTATAGTACACAAAAAATTAAAAAAGCGAGAAAGCCTTACAAATGCGAGAGTTGTAATTCCGAAATAAAAGAAGGCGAACCATACGAAAGGCACGCAGGCAAGTATGAAGGTAATTTTTTCTCATTCCTTATCTGCCCTGTATGTAGCAAAATACTTGACTATTACTTATATGAACTAGGACACAGTGAATTTGACTTAAACGAGATGATAGGCGAGATGTGGGATGATGAAAAGATTTACAATTTTCTCAAAGAAATCCCTCATCCTTCAGAGTTCGTCAAAGATTGTTTAAGAGATCACGAAGAACTACAAGAAGAAAGGAAGTTGCAAAATGTCAAATAATAAAAATATATGCGATTGTTATTACTGCGAAGGTAAGTATTGTTACAGGATAGACGCAAGAGATTGCGAAGGGTATATCGATATACTGATTACGGAATGCGAAGAGCACCCTGACTGTGAGCATAAACAACTTAATCAACTAAAAACAGAGAATGAAACTTTAAAAGAAAAAATAATTATATCTTCAAATTCAGACAAAAGAACATTAAAAATAATACAAGCATTAAGCGAGATAAACGAAAATGTAAAAAATGTCAAAAAAAATATTTGCAATAATTGTGGTTGGAGAAATACAGACAGTTGCGACCCTGAGGACTATATTTGCGGAGAATTTATAAAAATCCTACAAAAACTCAGCGAGGTGGAAGATGTTTGATAGACACATCCATAATAGCACTCAATATATTCCTTATTGCAAAGAAGTTACGCATAACTACAATATACCTACAACTACTGAAGATTTATGTAAGCTCAATAATTTAAAAAACGAAATCAAAGGAGAGCTTATCGAAACTCTTACCGCTATGGTAAAACCTCTTGAAGCTGAAGCTGTTGTTACAAGATGGAGAAGTCTTACAGCTATTGCTGACGAAACAAAAATCACTATAAAACATAGAGATAAATCTTATTGCACAGAGTTTTTAACCGAATCAGTAGGAAGCAGAAATTTTACAAGATATGACTACCTAAAAATGATTAAAGAAAAAACAATTTCTCTTGTAAGTGATATTTTATCTACCGAAAGCATAAGAGTTACAGAGCGAGGGTTAAGCAATGAACTCTATTGAATCTTTGTTAATAATTACAATTCTAGCGAAAGAGCTCATAACTCCGATATTCCTTATTATAATTTTCCTACTGTTTTTTATAATAATAAAAATCTTATTATACTTTGAGCAAATTTATTTAAATTACAAAAACAAAAAAATTGCAAAAATGTTCAGAGAACAAAATATCAATGAACTTAACCCTTATATTTTTAGCAAATATCTTGCACGAGAAAAAGAAACTGAAGAAATTTTAGAACAAAGAAAGGTTTATAAAAATGCATGAAGATTGGTTATGTATCACAAGACCGATAACTTTTCCTATTTCTGAAATTGTAAGCGTTTCAGGTTTACAGGATGTTGACGGAAATTATCATATCAGATTACACAAAAAAACTCCGACAATAGACTTTGTTTGCTCTGATATAGAGGACGCAAAACTATTTTATAAACAGCTTGTTACCTCTCCTGATGTAGTTGACTTAGACGCTTTGAGGTTTGGAAAATGAGCACAGAAAAACTAAACATCATATACAGACAACCGCCCACGATATCAGACGAAGAAGAAGATATCGAAATACTTTCAGACTGGTTTTTAATCTTTGAGCGAATACAGAAACGTGAACAGATATTAAGCGAAAACTTGAAAGCTATAAATTTTTAAAATAATATACCAGTATGAAATCAGCAGTTATATATGTTAGAGTTTCCACTGAGGAACAAGCTAAGCACGGCTTCAGTGTAGAAACTCAGACCGCAACTTGTTTAGAGTTCGCTCAAAAACAGGGTTTTAGAGTATCTAAAATTTATGTAGAAGAAGGTTTAAGTGCAAAAGATTTAAACAGACCTGAAGCACAGAAGCTTCTCAAATATTGTAATGAGAAAAGAAACACTGTTAACGCAATTATAGTATGGCGATTAGACCGATTATCAAGATTCAATATTGATTATCACGGAACAATACGCCCTATTATGCTGAAGAATGATATAAAACTTCTTTCTGCTACCGAACTTAATTCTGATACTATCGAAGGCGAATATATCAGAAATGTTATGATGTGTAATGCTGAGTATGAATTAAATCTGATACGCTTCAGGACAAAAGAAAATATGAAAACTATTGCACGAAGCGGAAGATTGCCAGCGAAAGCTCCTATCGGATATCTCAACATCGGCAAGAAGGAAGAGGTTAAGAAGATTGTAATAGACGAAGAAACAGCTCCTTATATCAAAAGAGCTTTTGAGCTTTACGCAACAGGGATGTATTCTTATCAGAGCTTAGGCGATAAATTATTTTCTGAAGGATTTAAACACCCTAAGACTGGAGCGAAGTATCCGAGAAGAAAATTTGAATGGATGTTAAAGAATCCTTTTTATATCGGCAAAGTTGTTTGGCAAAATGAAATGTATGAGGGAACTCATACTCCGATTGTTTCAAAAGATTTATATTACAGAGTTCAAACAATGCTATCATCTATCGACAGGAGCAAGAAGCACAGCGTCAAATTCTCTTATACAAATCTTATCAAATGTGCTGATTGCGGATGTTACCTCACTGCTGAATTTAAACGAGGAAAGAATAAAAGAGGGCATTATATCTATTATCACTGTTCTAATTCAAAAGGTTATCACAAGAAGCTTAAGAGCGTAAGAGAGGAAGTTATTGATAATACCTTTATGGATGTTATCGAATCAATTCACATACCTGAAGAAATCAATAAAAAAATCCTGAAACACGCTTCAGGATATATAAAAGAATTTTGTAAGTATGAAGATGAAGCAAGACGCAATCTGACTAAACAGATTGAAAATCTTAATGTAAGAATCAAGAACAGCTATATAGATAAACTTGAAGGTAGATTGCCTGAATATATTTCAGTTGAAGAATTGAATCAAATGCACAGAGAGTGGCAAGAAGAAAAAGATAAGCTTACAATCAAACTAGCCGAGCTTGATTCAAGTAGCCAGTTTATGTATAACAGAATAAATTTAATTCTAACCTTCAGTGAGAAATTACCTGAGCTATTTGCAAAAGGTACACCTGAAGAGAAGAAAGCTATAATAAGCTGTATGACAAACTCAGTAGAATATAACGGAAAAGATTTAATAGTTGAGCTAAAACCTACCTTTGAAAAGTTAAGAATTGTTAAGAAACACGCAGAAATTGCAGTAGAAAATGACAACCTTAGAACCCCAGCAAACCCAATAGACGCAATAAAAAAAGCCGATTTAAAATCGACTTTTGTAAATGGGGCGGGTGATGGGGATCGAACCCACGAATATCGGAACCACAATCCGAGGCCTTAACCACTTGGCGACACCCGCCATTTGTTTACAATTTTAAATATACTATAAACTATTTCTATTTTCAAGTTTGCAATTTTTTTTTAAAATATAAAGAAATATTACAATTTTTTTAAAAAACCTATATTTTTTTTAAAACGGGTCGTAACATGAGATTATGCGTATCGTTAAAAAAATTACAGATTATGATTTAAGTAACGGGCAAAAAGCATTTTGCGATTTTTTTGAAAAGAATGCTGATGGCCCCCTTTGTACTGAAAAAATCCTAAATCCTTTATTTTTAAGCGAGTATATTAGACCAAAACATGACTTTTTAATTTATACGAATGCTCAACCGGGGGCAGAGGCACGACGAATTGTTCGTTAGTTATTTTTAATTTTTGATGCAAGCTTTAGTATTGATGATTTGATTGTATGAAAATCTTTTCCTATAGCGTTGTTTTTTGCCACTAAAATGATGGACATGTTGGCTTGAATATTTTTTAGTTCATTATCTTTTAATGCAGACCAAAAGGCTTCTCTCATAAGTCGTTTAAGCCTGTTTCTTTTAACTGCCCGTTTATGGTTTTTTTTTGATACGACAAAACCTACTCTTGTTGGTGTTTCGTTGTCTTTTTTCTTTTTTCCTGCAAAAAGAGTAAAAAGACTATCCCCTGCTGTGTTGCGGAGGTTATATGTGGCTTTGAATGCGCTATTTTTTGTAAGTCTTAGATTTTTTGGAAGCATTTGTAACCATAATAAAAGCCCCCTTTGAATGTGGGGGCTTTAAAAATTAAAATTAAAAACAATTAAGCTCTTTTCTTAGCTGTGATAGCAAGTTTATGGCGACCTTTAGCGCGTCTTCTGTTAAGTACTGTTCTTCCGCCAGGTGTTGCCATTCTAGCTCTGAAACCGCTTACGTGTTGTCTTTTTCTTTTAGTTCCTTCTAATGTGCGTCTCATTTTTATATTCTCCTGAAATAGTTTTTGTCAAAATATACTACGTTGTATTATAATAATTAACACATGGTCTAAAGTCAATGTTAAAAATACAAAAGGTTAAATAATATGAATAAGAAATTTACAAAAATAGGATTTATTGGTGCCGGAAAAATGGCGCAGGCTATAATTAAGGGTATTATTAAGTCTAATTTTTATAGTGTTGATAATATTTTTGCTTCAGAGCCGAATGAAGATTTGGCAAAAAAAGTAGAGAAAGATTTTGGAATTAAAGTTTTCCAAAGTAATAAAGACTTGGTGAAGAATGTTGATATAGTATTTTTTGCAGTTAAGCCGTTTGTTGCAAAAGAGGTCATTTCGGATATTAAATTTGAAATTAATAAAGAACAATTATTTGTTTCTATATTAGCGGGAATTTCTACTGATTTTATTCAAAAGGAGTTGGGGCAGGATGTATCTGTTGTCAGGGTTATGCCAAATACTCCGGCTTTGGTTAATGAAGGTATGTCAGCCTTGTGTAAAGGTAGATATGCAACAAGCTCACAGTTGGATTTTGTGGAAAATATTTTTGAGTGTTTGGGAAAAGTTATACAAATTGAAGAATCTCAAATAGATATTATCACAGCTATTAGCGGTAGTTCTCCTGCTTTTTATTATTATTTTATAGATGCGATTGCAAAGTCGGCGAGAGAAATGGGCTTTGATTATGATATAGCTCTTATGGCAGCTGCACAATCAGCACTGGGCTCTGCAAAAATGATTTTAGAAACCGGTGTTTCTCCATCTGTTTTAATTGACAATGTGACAACAAAAGGAGGAACTACTGAGGTTGGTATGAATATATTGAGCTCTGCAGGTGTGGAAAAAATTGTTGATAGAGCTGTTAAAGGAACTGCAGAAAAAGCGGCAATGTTGGGGAAATAAATGAAAAGAGTAATTTTAATTGTTATTGATTCTATGGGTTGTGGTGCAATGCCTGATTGTGAGAAATATGGTGATGTGTTGCAGTGTAATACTTTAGGAAATGTTTCCAGAGCGGTAGAAGGGTTGAAAATTCCTAATCTCGCAAAAATGGGACTTGCTAATATTATTGATATTTATGGAGTGGAAAAAGAAATTGCTCCGATAGCTCAATATGCAAAGTTGAAAGAAAAATCACAAGGAAAAGATACAACAACGGGGCATTGGGAGATTGCAGGATTGGTTTTAGACAAACCGTTCAGAACTTATCCAAATGGTTTTCCTCAAAAATTGATAGATAAATTTATTGAAAAAACAGGTTGTGGTGGTGTTTTGGCTAATTGTCCTGCTTCAGGAACAGTAATTATAGAACAGTTGTATAAAGAACATCAACGTACTGGATATCCTATTGTTTATACAAGTGCAGACAGCGTTTTCCAGATTGCTGTTGATATCGATATAATCCCGTTAGAAAAACTTTATGAATGGTGTAAAATTGCCAGAGAATTGTTGAATGGGGAATATAATACCTCTAGAGTTATTGCCCGTCCTTTTTGGATGGTGAGTGGTAAACCTACCCGAATATCAAAAGACAGACGAGATTTTTCTGTTCCGCCGACAAAAAAAACATTGTTGAATAAAATTGAAGATAAGGGCGGGATTGTTTTAGGTATTGGTAAAATTGAAGATATATTTGTGAAATCAGGAGTTACTCACGCAGTTCATACCGGTTCAAATGCAGAGGGGCTAGAGCTTACAATAAAAGCCCTTAAAGAGAAAATTGATTTGAATGAAATCAAGATATCACAGAAAACTTATTTTGACGATAATAAAAAACTAATTTTTACAAATTTGGTTGATACAGATATGTTGTATGGCCATAGAAATGATGCAAAAGGTTATGCAATGGCGATAGAGATGATTGATGCGCGTATTCCGGAGATAATGGCTGAAATGACGAATGATGATTTGTTGATAATAACAGCGGATCATGGTTGTGACCCGACTGTAGAGGGAACCGACCATACGAGGGAGTATGTGCCAATGTTGATGTATCATAAAAATATAGAGTCAAAGGATTTAGGAACAATAACAGGATTTGATTATATATCTGAGCAAATTCAATCTTGGTTTAAAATATAAAAACATTACTTGACGTTTAATTATGTTGTTGTTAATATTTACATACGAAAGGCCTACGGGATGTGGCGCAGTTTGGTAGCGCACCTCGCTTGGGACGAGGGGGTCGCAGGTTCGAATCCTGTCATCCCGACCATTTAAAAAGAGAGCTTTAATGCTCTCTTTTTTGTTGTATTTTGAGGTGTTCACCCGTAGCCTTATACCTTTGTTTTCAATAACATTTTTAAATGTATTGTTAAAAATCATTAAATAATAACACTAAAACAGCAAAAAAAAATATGGTTATCCTTTTAATAAGCATAATATAAAAGGAGAAAATATGTTTATTACAAAAATTACACCGGTTTCATTTTCTGCAAAAAAAGTTTCCCATCAAAAAGATATTTCAACTTTAAAAAATGAATTAAATGCTAAAAATGAAAGAATTAAAATACTTGAAGCTGAAAACGAAAAATTAAAAGAGTCAAAACGATTACAAACCTTGCAAGAACTTAGAGAACGAGAAACGGCACAACGTACTATGTGCGAAGATTTGGGCTCACTTTGGGACTAATTCAACATTAACTTATCGTTTAATGAGTTATTTTTGAAATTAATGCATACTAAGCTTTACGAACAAGGTTCATACTCCGTTTTCTTAGGGCATCCTTTATTTTCTTTATATATTGCTTAATTCCACTTAATGAAGTTAATTGTTTAAAATTTTCTTTAAAACTATCTAAGTTAAAAAGGAAAAATACTCGTGACGGTTTATCTTTTTTGGTGTTGAGTAAAATTATAAGAAACACTTTCCACAACTAATTTTTAGCCCAATTTGCCCAAATGTAATTAAAGCACAATAAATTACATTTGTTTTACTTTGAGGTGTTCACCCGTAGCCTTATACCTTTTTTATAGTTTTCATTACAATATTACTCATCTTTTCAAAAATTGTTTTCCATTCTTCTACATTGATTATTCGGGTTGGTTGTGTTTTTTTAATGTATTCTACGCAGTCATCTATACTTGGATGAAATTTGTTTTTTTGTTCTTGTATTGTGTTAAATGTCTCTTTTATTATGTTTTTTATAGCTTTATTACTGAATAAGGTTTCTTTTGATTCAAATAATTTATCCACAAGTGGTTTTGGGGATTCGGAGCCTAATGAACGCCCCATATTGTCAAAATGATGCTTGATTATTGATTCCGCATCTTCTCTGTTAGCAGGTGGGATGCCTATAATTGCCCTTTTTGGAGCTTTTGTTAATGAATTAAATTTTCCGCAAATTTCGGGCGCTAATAATTTTTCATCTAAATCAAGAGGATTGTTTGTTGTAATAAAAAATATTGTTTTATATTTTTCGTTTGAATTTTTTATTAAATCGTAAAATTTATCTTTTATTTTTGCATCTTTGCACAAAACACTATCTGTTTCATCTAATATTATGATAGTTCTTTTTTTATTATTAATATTTTTTTCATAATTTGTTTTTGCATCTTCACATTGCTTTTTTACTAAATCGTAATATTTTTCTCTTGTTTCATCGTTGATAAAAAAATAAGGAGAGTTTGATTTTTCTTTTACGTCTGCGAACTTGGGTTTTAATACAAAAGAGTCTGTAAGCTCGGCTACTGCTTGTGCTAAGTTAGATTTACCAATACCTGTTGGACCGTATAATAAAACAGCATTTGGCATATTTACGGTTCCCTCTTTCGCTATTTTATCAACACCAACCGTCCCTATGATGAAATCATCAATAAACATTTTTTTTAGGTTTTCATAACCTGCAACTCTTTTAAATTTTTCTGGTTCAGATAATCTAACTTGATTATAAAAGTCTATAAATTTTTTTTGTTTATCCGTCGGACAATCTATTGGTAAATCTTTAATTTTTTTTAATAATTTTTCATATTCAATTTTAGCTAAAAGATTGCTGTTTAATTTGTTTTCACTTATAGCTAATTGTTTATCCAACTCTGAATAATATTTGTCAGTAAAATCAATTTTTTCTTGTAGAACTTTTTTAACAGTTTCTATATTTTGCATTTCTTCAATTGCATTTTTCATGGTCCAAGGTTTAGACTCTCCTTTGAACGCAGGTGTTTTTTTATATGATTTCTTGTGATTTTTGTTGTAGGGTGTGATAGGTAAAATTTTCATTGTTAATCTCCTAATCTTATTTTAATTTCAAATCTGTGGTCTCCAATAGCCGGCGCATCATAATCAGCAATCGGTTTTTCAACACAAGTCATTATTGATAATTTTGAATCTTGGACATTACTTTCTGCAAATTGTTTAAATACGTTTATTGTATCCTTTTCAGCTCTTCCTTTAATATTGCTGCGGTCAATCATTTCTTCAAAATTTTTAAATAAAACAAAAGTTCTTTTTCCTGTTTTATCATATATTTCATTTGATTTTTCAGCTAAGTCAAAAATTTCATATAAACTTTTGAGTGGCATAGTTTTATCAAATTTTACTTCCACATAATTTCCGGGGAGTAAGTCTTTTAATTTTTCTAAACATTGCCATTTTTTGCTAGAATTTCCATGTAATAATATGTTACTAAATTGGTCAATTTTCATACCGTGTTTTTCTGCAACTAATCCGGATATTACCAGATTTTTAAATCGTTCTAATTGTTCTTTTTCTTTTATACTAAGGTCAGGAATAGATTTGTAAAGTTTTTCTAAGATTTCGGAAGAATCTTTGGTAATTGGAGAAACACTTTCAGAAGAGATTGCATTAACAATCAAATGTAATTTTTGATTAGCCCAGTCTTGTAAAGGGTCCTTTGTTACAGCTTTTTCCCCTTCAACTACGATATTAGGTGTGAGAAGATTTCCGCCTTCCAGTTTTAATAAATCGGAATAATTTTCCAAGTGCATGAAAGTTTCAATTCCTGTTGCGTTGTATAAGTCTTGAGCTGTTTTTGCTTTTTGTTCCAGTATTTTTAGGGCTTCTTTGCCTGTTTTTGCTTCAATTTTTTCTTTAATTAATATTCTATATGGTAAGTGTTGAATTGCTTCTGTAAGATCATTTAAGTAATTGATGTTGGCCTCCCAAAAATATTGTTTCGAGCCTAAAAGGATTGAAACTTCTTTATGACCTTTTGCTTCCATTGCTTTTTTAATAAGATTACCATGGAAAATGAATAAGTCGTTAGAATGGTCGTATTTTTCTAATTTTGTATCAAAAAATGAAGCATTTTTTAAATTTAAATTCATAGAATTTATATTTTGAGGTTTATTAAAATCATCACCTAAAACAAATGTAAATTTATTTTCATTTTTTTGTAAAACATTGTTGAAAATATCTGAATACTTTTTGTTTTCAGTTTTAGTTAAATCATGAATAAAATCTTTTTCATTTTCAATATTCAGAAATATTCTGCTTTTAATTTTTTCTTGTTCTGTATAATTTGATAGCTTTAACACGTTTTCAAAAAATTCATTTTTATATTGGCTATTGTATTTTAATTTTACTGTTTTCCCTCCTACAGAGTTAGCTAAAAAATTAGTGAATTTATCCGTGTTATTATTAGAATTTTTTATAGTAATTAATTTTGCAATATCTAAATTATTTGAATATTTTGAAACGAGTTCCAATCCCGTGCTTGCAACAAAATCTACTAATTTTTTTTGTTCAGGTAATTCCAAGGACTTAAGAATTGGTTCAATATCTTGGATAGAATCAGAAAATCCCTTTTCAAGGTATATATTTGGTGATCTTTTGAAGTTATTTCTGATATTTTGAATAAATTCTTTTATTTGTTCTTCATTGTTTTTTGGTTTAAATTTGCCTTTTAATAACTTAAAACCTATGACGCCTAGCCCAAGTACGGCAGCTCCTGCTATGGCAGCTTTTGTATATATTTCTTTTTTATTTTTTGTATTGTTTGTAGTGTTGCCGGAAAAGGAAAGAGTATCATTTTTGGCGATATTTTTTGTGTTTATCTTCAAAGGCATTTTTTTTTGATAAAAATATTGATACTTGTTTTTGTAAGGTGTTGTATACAATAAATTGTTAGTTATCATTTTTACCTCCCTATTTGTTCCCACTCTTTAAGCCAATTATCAAAGGCTTGTTCTTCTGCCTTTTCTGAGTATGTGCCTATTTCTGCCATTTTATCCAGTCTTTTTATTTCTGCTTTATCTGCTTTGAGTTGTAATTCGTCTGCTTCGGTAGTCAATTTGTTGTATCTTACTTTTAAATCAAATCTGTGATCTCCGATAGAAGGGGCATCAAGGTTTTCTAATTTTTTTGTAGTTGTGGTAATAACGGTTGTTTTATTGTTATCAGAACATTGTTCAGTAAATTGTTTTAGTACATTCATTAAATCTTTGTTTTCTCTGGTTCTTTCTGCTGCAAAAAGTTCATCTATGTTTTTGTAATGAACTAATGTTCTTCTGTTTAGTATATTATAATTTGCTTTAGTTTTTTCTGCTTCTTCAAATAATTCGTACATACTTTTTAATGGTGCTTTTTGATCAAAAATTATTTCTTTAAAATTAATATTAGCTTTTTTTGCGTGTTCTAAAAGCTCTAAATTGTTTTTTTCGCTGTTGCCGTGTATTAAAATCCCATTAGGTATAACCCCGTTTCCTGTTTTGGATATGTCTTGTTCTGTTTTTATTAAACTTATGAATAAATTTGATATTCTGTTTTTACTTTCTATTAAATTTTGGGCATCTGTATTTATTTTTTCAGTAATTGATGTAGCTCTGTCAACAAGTCCTTTTCTATACATTTTTACTTTTTCTATAGCGGCAGTAATTATTTTTTGCCCCTTTTCGCTGGCTTCACGACGATAATTGCTTAAAAGATAATTGCATTCATAAATTGAGTAATGTGGAAATGTTTTGTGATACAATTCGCCTAATTTGGTTAGTGCTTTTTCTCTTGCAGGTCCTGTTAAGTCATTGGCTTTTAAAATCTCATCAAGTAAATGACTATAGCCTTTAAATGACTGTTGTTTGGAAATATTAGCTTTTTGTTTGTAATTGTTGTTGTGGGAATAAATAGTAACATTGTTAATTTTCATGATGACCTCCTAAAATTTATGAATTTTGAAAATGATATAAAATATATAGTAAAAAATCCATTATTTTAATGCTGAATTTTACAAAAATTAATATAGGTGTTAATTTAAATAATAATTTTAATTATAATTTTCAAAAAGAGGATATCATGATAAAAGTTTTATTCGTTTGTTTAGGAAATATTTGTCGTTCTCCTATGGCACAGATTGTTTTTGAAAATATGGTAAAAGAAGCAGGTTCGGAAAATAATTTTGAAATAGATTCAGCGGGAACGGAAGGTTATAATGAAGCTTGTAATGCAGGAATCCATAGAGGTACAAAAGAAATTTTGACGAGAAAAGGTATTTCTTTTTCAGAACATTATTCCAGAAAAATTCGTCCAAAAGATTATGCGTATTATGATTATATTGTAGCTATGGATGCACAGAATATTGAGGATATTGAGTTTATTGTTGGGGTTGATAAAGAAAATAAAGTAAAAAGACTTTTAGATTATACAAATAAGCCTCGTAATATTCGAGACCCTTGGTATACAGGCAATTTTGAAGAAACATATGAAGATGTTGTTGAGGGATGTAGTGCTTTTTTAGAATTTTTGATGAAAAATTAAGTTTAATTATTTTTAAGTTCTTTTTTCCAAGAAAAATAGAAATAAACAGCTAAAATTAGGTAAAATAACCACATTAAAATTGTGGCAAAGCAGTTCGAGCCATTTAGGTATGCTTGTATCCACATAATTAGCGCTATAAGATTTACAGCAAACCACACGTACCATTGCTCTAGACATCTTTTTACTGTTAAAATCATTCCAAGTATTGAATATATTGTAGTAAATGAGTCCATAATAGGTGTGTTTGCGCTAATTTTTTTAAGTATTATTATGGATATTATAAAAAATAAGGTGGTAATTACAAAGTAAATGGCGCATTCTTTGGGGTGAAGTTTTGTTTTTATTATTTCTTGTTTATCTCTTTTGAGATGTTTTTTCCATTGAAAAATTCCAATAATTTCCATTGGTAAATAATATCCAGCGTAAAGTAAAACATTTCCATAAAGAGCATTTTTAAAAGCTATGTATGCATAACATAAGGTGCCCATTGCTCCTATTATGTAACAGGAAATTTTTCCTTTGCCGGCAAAAATTGTGTAAGTTATTCCGCAAACAGTCGAAAAAAGTGCAATTTTGCTGTCTTGTATCGCTATAGATATTAATATTATAGCGGTGATGGTCAGAGGAAATATGATTTTTTCATATTTGTTCCAACCGTTTAATTCTGATTTTATAAATTTTAAGATGTTCATATTTTGATTATAGAATAAAAGTTGTTAGAAAATAGTAACTTACAACAACGATAAAAAACATCCTCTTATAAAAGAGGATGTTTTTTTATTTTATTTCAAATAATTTTTATATTGACTATATGTTTCAGCCGCATTTAATTTATTAGCTCCTATTAAAAGTTCATTTGCCTTTATTTTGTATAAAATAGCCATTTTTTGCATCGCAGCTGCCTCATTAGAAAATGGAGCTTTATCATTCAATTCTTGCAAAGAAGCTTTTAATATTTTATTCTGTTGAAGATAATTTTTGTTTTCTAGCTTCAAATCTTTTATTTTTGCTTGAACGGCTTCCTTAGCGGGATGCGTGTATATTTTTTGTTGAGTACGCATGTGTTGTTTCCTTTATTCTTTATTTTCTTTATTTACTTTGAGTTTTAGCTTTCGCCTCAATGTTTTTCTGTAAATCAAAAATACTATTTACGCCCTTTAATACAGAATCATCAAAACCATATTTTTTCAATATATTAAAAGCATCTTCTTTCATTTTGTCACCAGTAAAACACTCTTTAGCCACAATATCATAGTTTTTTCCTTGCGTATTAATCACACCAATTCCCATATAAATTTCCCTTTCCTATTTCTACAACTAAATAAACACAATTTATAAAAAGAAATTGATATTCTATTCTATTTTATTTTATGAATTTTTACAATTTATTACAATTAGACTGAAAGTGAAATCAAAAAGTATCAGCAACATAATAAAATTATTTTATTCATTTTCGCTCCTAGATCATTAAACGTTCTAATTAATAACTTATATTTTTGTATAAATAATATCAATAACACATAAATTAAATTTTACTTTTTTTATTTAGCGTTGTTTACTGGTAATAAGAGTAAATTATGAAAATTGCCGGTGTAAAAAATACAAATATCTCTTTTGGTTCTGCTTTAAGTAATAAATATTTATTGAAAGGATTAGAGCAGATTTCAGAGCATGGGACGACATTTACAGCAGGACTTGCCTTTGTGATGCAGTTGGGAGTTCGCCCGTTGTTTATTTGTGCTACACCTGACGTGGAAAAAGAGAACAAACATTATGCCAGCGCAAGTTCTATTGGCTCCGGTTTGATAAAATTTGGTTTGGTTTCTGCTATTGCTTTGCCTTTAGAAAATGCAGTAAAAAGAATTGATAAAAATGCTCAAAAATATCTTAAACCCAAAACAATAGAGAATTTAAAGGGTGATGCTTCAGATTTGTTTCGCTCTAAAAGTTATAAATTAGCGACCCAAATGATAAAATTAAGTGCGGGATTTTTGACTGCAATTCCAAAATCAATGATGACAATTGCTTTAATACCGGTAATAATGGATAAGATTTTTGTAAGAGAGGGTGCTAAAAAAGAACAATTTAAAAATGTTTCTTTTAACGGTTTTATAGGAAACAAATTAAGTAAAGGTGTAGGAAAATTACTGGATTTAGAGGTTTTTCAGCGATTTGCAAAAAAATATGCGAATGAAGAACAAAATATTGCAAAACACATGAGTGCGGCAACTGATATTTTGTTGACAACTTCTTATGCTTATCAAACGGCGCATAGTAAGAAAATCAAGGAAAATAGAAAACGTGCTTTGATATACAATAATATGATATCAACAGGGTTAACTATATTGGGCGGATATGGTATAGATAGAGCATTGAAGAAAAATACAGATACCTTTATTAAAAAATTTACCGAAGCAAATAAAGAAAACCCAAAATTATCTAAATATATAGAAGGTATAAATATAGTAAGACCTGCTTTGATTTTTGCAGGAATTTATTATTGTGTACTGCCAATGTTTTCAACTTATATGTCAGAAAAGATTGATAAATTTACAAATAAAAAGTAATAAGAATTTGCTTTTAAATATTTATTATTTTACAATAGCTATTGTAGATTGAAAATCAAGTATCGGGACGTGGCACTCTGCCGACGAGAAATGTTCGGTGAACATTTCGAGGAGAGGACCGGTAGTGCATTTGCGGAGCAAATAGCGCTAACAAGCTGCAACCTATAAATTGAAAATTAAATATCGGGACGTGGCGCAGCTTGGTAGCGCACTACCTTGGGGTGGTAGGGGTCGCAGGTTCAAATCCTGTCGTTCCGATTTTATTTTTCTTCAAATTCTAATTTTTTTGTTTGAGGCTTATAGTGCCAATTATCTGTTAATTTGTAAACATCAAAGGTTGACCCTTCGCCTTTAGCTTCCAGCCATTTCATGTTGTCTGTGTGGTCACTCATTTCTTGTCCGTTGCCATTTGTGATGGCAATATGTCCTGGAAGTCCATCTTTTTGATATACGATGATTCTTCCGGCAGGTAGGTTTTTTAAATCATCTTTTTTTATATCAAGTTTTTCAAATTTTTTAGGGTTTTCATCAAAATATTTTTTTGAATTTTTTGCTTCACCTTTAGGCATATCTCCATAATTATTTAAAACGCCTGCGTTTGTGAGTGCGTGTTTTGCTCCGGTGTAGCATTGTCCCAATGTTTTCATTTTATCTGAAACTGCTTCTGCGTACGTTGCAAGTGCAATATCTTCTTTTGTTGCATTTTTTTTGTTGATACCTTTGTTATCTTCAATTTGGTATTTACCTATTGACATATTGGCCCAAAAATGTTTCCAATTACCGCTTAAGCTCCATTCGGAGTTTTGGGTTAATACAGGATTTATTTCTACTTTTTGGGAGTCAAAAGAATCAGTAGTGTTTTTTATGGTTTTGCTACTGAGTGGTATATTTGTTTGGTTTTCAAAACTATTAAATTTTATTGGTAATGCCCCTGGAGTTAAAACAGATGGACATGCAATTGAAATACTCATAATAATCCCTCTATATCCTGTATTTTTATAAAAAATTTTTGTATAATAAAATTGCTTTTTTTTTCACACTCTGTTACAATAATTCAGTAAAAATAGATTAATAAAGGAGACTCAGCCATTAGTAAAGATACAATTATTATGAATGAAAGAATTCGTTCAAGAGAAGTCAGATTGATTGACGATGAGGGTAATAATCACGGAGTAGTTGCAACAAATAAAGCGTTGCAGATGGCTGAGGATAAGGATTTAGATCTTGTAGTTGTTTCTCAAAACCAAGAACCGCCGGTTTGTAAGATTATGGACTACGGCAAATACAAATATGAGCTTGAGAAAAAAGCAAAAGAGGCTAAAAAGAAACAACATGTTGTTACGATTAAAGAAATTAAAGTTCGATATAAAATAGATACTCACGATTATCTTGTGAGAATTAATAATATTAAGAAGTTTATTGCGCAAGGTAATAAGGTTAAAGTAGTTGTTATGTTGAGAGGAAGAGAAATGCAACATAGCAAGTTGGCTTTTGATTTGGCAAACAAATTTATTGAAGATTTGAAAAGTGAACCAATGGTAGTAGAAAAGAAACCATCACTTGACGGAAGAAATGTAGTGATGTTTTTTGCGCCGCAAGCATAGAAAAAGTTTTAGCAGGAAGGCACTGATGGAGTGTCTTTTTGTTTTTATAAAATCATTGCTAGTAGCATTAAAAGCATTCCTCCAATTTGTACGCCTGTTGCCAGATGTTGCATTAAGCGGTTATCTTTGTATACTTTTGAGCTTTGTTGAGCGCTAGCTATTGTAGTTAAGCGTTCAAGTCTAAGTCTGTCGGGTTCTGTAGAAAATTCTTTGTGCAACATTTTTTTCTCCAATCTTGATAGGCGCTCATATTTGCCATCATTTTGGTATGTTTTTCCAAATATGGATTTTTCAAGAGCAAGTAGTGCGGAGTTAGTGTCGTTTGGGGTTTGGAGTCCTGTTGTGTAGTTGTCATATTGTGTTTGAGGCTGTGATGCATGCGGATTGCCGTTTGTGGTGGGACTGTAGTAATTGTATTCATAATTGTTTGCCATGTATTCATCAAAGCTTTCTCCTGTAGAATAGTCTGTTGGTGTAATTAGTCCGGATAGTTTTTCAACTCTTTCATTCAAAGAGTTTTTGGATGTTTTTCCGTAAGCTTTTTGTTCTAATCTGTCTAATCTTTTGTAAATGTTTTCTGTTGGGTAGGTTTGATTTAGTAGTGCGGTTTCAATTTTGTCTACAACAGGATATTGTGCGCTAGGATCGTTTGGTTCGTTGGCATATTCTTCATACGTTTTTTCTGCTTTAATTTTGGGTCCATCAGGTTCAATTCCTAAATCTGTATTTAGTTTTTTGAGTCTGTTAGAATTTGAAGTTTTTTGAGTTGAGCCATATATAAAATTTTCTAATTTATTTAATCTTTCAGTTTCATTAAGATTTGAATTTGTGTAGCCTAAGATTTGATTTTCAATCAGATCAAGGTTCTGCGAGGGAGTTGCCGCAAAACCTTGTAAATTTGGAATTAACAATAATATGCTTAATAATATTTTAAATTTTATTTGTCTCATAATATTTATTTATATTTGAGGTTTAGTTTTTTTTCATTAATCGAAAAAGGACTGTTTTTTTGAGTAAAGCAGTCCTTTTTTTTAATAGATAAAAGTATTATTATTTTATTTTGTTGTAATAAATTCTAGAATAGTTCGAACAGGGGTACCTGTTCCTCCTTTAGCAAAGCCTTTATATGGGGATTCAAGGAAAGCTGTTCCTGCAATATCTAAGTGAACCCATTTTGTAGAGTTTATAAAATTCTTTAAAAAGGCGCCTGCAACAGATGCACCGGCATATCTTGAACCTGTATTTTTCATATCGGCAATATCACTTTTTAAGGAGTCCATGTGCGCATCCCAGATAGGTAATTTCCAAAAAGCCTCACCTGATTTTTCTGACGCATCCAAAATTTCATTGATAAGGTTATCATCATTACCCATAATTCCACTTGCGAAGTGCCCTAAAGCAACAACGCATGCGCCTGTTAATGTCGCTACATCTATAATTTCATCCACATTTAGTTCTTCAGCGTAACATAAGGCATCAGCAAGAGTTAACCTGCCTTCCGCATCTGTGTTGTCGACTTCAATTGTTTTACCGTTTTTTGCAGTCAAAATATCTCCCGGTTTGTAGGCGTTACCGTTGACCATGTTTTCGCAAGCGGCAATTATTCCATGTACTTCTATGTTTGGTGCAAGTTCAGGTAGAGCTTGCATTATTGCAAGAACAGCAGCAGCTCCGGACATGTCATCTTTCATATTAAGCATGCTTGATGGTGGTTTTATATCATAACCGCCGCTATCAAAAGTAATTCCTTTTCCTATAAGTGCAATTTTCTTAGTAGCTTTTTTTGCTGGTTTGTATGTCATATGAATAAATTTTGGCGGTTGGTCACTTCCCTGTCCTACTGCTAAAAAAGCATTAAGTCCTTTTCTTTTGCATGCAGTTTTATCGTACACTTGAGTTGTGATATTTGGGATATTAGATGCAATTTCTGCCAGTTTTGTTGGGGTTGCATATTGAGCCGGTTCGTTGCTTAAATTTCTTGCAAAATTGGTTGCTTTGGCGAGGATTTCACCTTTTAATATGCCTGATTTTGCACTTTTTGGGCAGTCCGGACAAGAAAGGACAATATTTTTTAATTTATCTTTGCTTTTTTCTGATTTGTATTTGTCAAATTTGTAATTTCCAAGGATTAGACCTTCAGTTATTGCCTGAATAGTAGCTTGTTCATTTTTTATTATTGGAATAGCAATAACTGTGTTTGTGATGTTTTTGAACTCTTTTAATTTTTGAGAGATTTTTATTGCAACTTGTCTTGTTTTATCGGAATTAAATTTTTCTTTTTCACCAAGCCCTATAATTAAGACTTTAGGTGTGTTAAGTTGCCCAAATGTATGAAGTGTATATGTGGAAAGAAATTTAGGTTTAAATTCTTCTGTTCCAAGCACATAAGAACTAATAGTGTTTTTTAAGGCTTTGTTTATTGCATTGTAGTTTTTGTCTTTATTTGTTTTTTCATCAAATAGCCCTAGGATGATAATATCGGATGATATATCGAGAGCAAGTTTGTTGTCGAATTTGATTTTCATAATAATCTCCTATATAAACATTCTATGAGAATATTATAGACTATAAACGCATAAAAAAATCGGTCTGAATGACCGATTTTTTAAAATTTTTAAAATCTATTTTCAACTAGTTAGCACGTTGAACTTTGTTAGCTCTGATACAAGATGTACAAACTTTAATAGTTTTAACAGTACCGTTTTCATTCACTTTAATAGATTGAAGGTTAGGGTTTTGTCTGTGTACATGTTGTTTATGTGAAAAAGAGATTTTAGCTGCTTTAATAGGTTTTTTACCGCAAATTGCACATTCTCTAGACATGATTTTTTCCTTTCTAATACAAGTATTGTAGATTTATCATAACGTAAAAATAAATAATATCAAGCTAAATATGACAAAATATTAATAAAAAATAAATATCTTGAAAAAAAATCTTTAGCAAGTATGATGAAAGAGCATTGAATGCAAATGCGCCCGTAGCTCAGCTGGATAGAGCGTTTGGCTACGAACCAAAAGGTCAGGGGTTCGAATCCCTTCGGGCGTGCCATAAAAAGAGACTCATATGAGGCTCTTTTGTTTTATTATTAATAATTCATCGCATCTTCTTCGAGAACTCTACCTGCGCAGTACTCCCCGTATGCCCCAGTTTCGCAGAGGTTATTATCTTTCCAATAATAACTATTATCTCCAGAACTATACATGCTCCAAGCCATTGAACCCATAGGCATTAACATACCTTTTGGAATTCCATTTTTATCTTCTTGCGCAATACCAAAATAAAAAATATCTCGACCTCGTTTGTTAGGTCCTTTATCACCATTTATATCAACACCAAAGCTAGAAGTTGGACCATAAACAAATTGCATGCCATCTTGAGTAATAAATCCACTTTCAGAAAAACCGTTATTGTATATTTTGCTCATATCAAATGAGCATTTTGCAGGTTCTATACAAAATTTAGTTATTTTGAATTGTTTGGAAAACAAATAGGCTAATTTTATATTGCTACGCCCTTCAAAATCCATCCCATCAATATTTGTAGCTTTTCCATATTCCTGAAACATGCCAGCACAATCATAATCTCCCGCAGAACAACCTTCGGTGATAGGAATCATTTTC